>JANQFY010000119.1 GCA_028277585.1 Sedimentisphaerales bacterium | reverse complement strand
TCGGAACGGTCGAGACACGAATATCGATCTTCCCGTTCTTGCCCATGAACTCGATGTGACCGTCCTGGGGTACGAACCGCTCGGCGATGTTCATGTCCGCCATGATTTTGATGCGCGAAGCGATAGCGGCCTGCAGGCGCTTGGACGAGGGGGTCTTCTCCACCAGGATGCCGTCGATGCGATACTTGATGCGGACCTCGTGCTCGAACGGCTCGATGTGAATATCGCTGGCGCGGGCCTCGATGGCTTCGAGGATGATCAAGTTCACCAGATTGACAAGAGAAGGCTCGCGCGCCAACTCGTGCAGCTTGGCCGGCGAGAAATCCCCGTTGGTCAGTTGCTCTTCGGTCCGCTGCTCGGCGGGTACAAGGTTGTCGAGCATTCGGGCGACGTTGCTGCCGTAGAACCGGAGCACCGCGTGCTCGAGTTGGGCCGGATCCGCATAGTAGCGCTGAATGAAACAGCCGGTAACGAGGCGCAAATCCTCCATCACCTGAGACTGAAACGGATCGATCATTGCGACCGCCAGACGGCCATCCTCGCGCCAGAGGGGCAGAACATTGTACTTGCTGACCAGATCGGCCGGCACGAGGCTTATCACCTCACCGGCAATCGACACCTCTGTCAGGTCGATTCGCTCGATCCCGGCCTGCAGGGCCAGCGCCTCGTTCAACTGCGCCTGCGTCACATAGCCCAATTCCAGGAGAATCTCTCCCAGACGCCGATGCTTCACTTTTTGCTCGGCCAGAGCGACCCCTAGATCGGCTTCCTCCAGGTAGGCCTTCTCGCACAGCAGTTCACCCAATCGTCTTTTTCCGACCATACCGTTCTCTGAGTCTCTTCCCGTTTCTTAACCTCTGATTCAGGGGGGCTCCGTCCATAGAAGCCTAATCGAATCAAGGACTTATGTCAAGCGCCCTTCCGAAATGCCCCGTAGGCCGTCGGTCGATCTGGTCAACCGGCAGCGGGCGCCAGCATTGCTGGATCGAGCTTGCGCCTTGTTCTGGCCCCCTACCGTCTTGTGACGGGCGGCGGGTTGGTATGCGGAGCAGGCCCGTCCCAACTGTCCCTTCGAGTATTCAGACGTCCGCAAAGTGACGTTTGTTACAGGAAAATGCAAGATTTGTCCGCCTCGTTCCGGCCCATCGCACACCGGCTGGTTGCCTGGGTTCCGCCATCTGCAGCCGATGGACGGCACCCTGCTCGAGCCTCTCGGCGCCCGGCCCGATCACGGCGATCAGGGCAAAAAAACTTTTGACAGTCCTAGAAAGCGATGTGACAATGGAGAATTAGTAGCCTTTATAGCAGTCATGCGTTTTCGGGTTCCTCCGGGAACTCAGCGATTTGCAGGAGCAAATGATACGTGCAGTCGGTCCCGCAGACGACGTTGCATTGGTCATGCTGCTCGGATCTCGCATGGGGGAAGGTGGGGCAGTCGGCAAACAGGAGATCACCGAGACAGAACGGGTACGGCTAGCGAAACAGGCACGGGTTTCTTAACTGGAGGATGAGCAAGGATGCTGATATCCAGGCAAGGAGTGGGTGGGGACCGGGCGCCATCCCATGGGCGACATGGGCGAAAGCGAACGTGCCCAGGCGTTGTGAGAACCGGGGGGGCGTTTTCTTTTCCAGGGGGGCGATGTGTAACCACCTTTGACCATCCGGACATGATCGCCGAGATCGACAAGGAGGTGGCCTCATGAGGTTGACGAAAAGGAAACCGTCGGGGCGGGAGAAGGACGATGCGTCGATCACGCTCCTGGCCAAACTGCGCGAGCAGCTCTACAGCACCAACATTTCGACTGTCCGTCAGAGCGCGTTCAATCTGTCGTGGATGCAAGAGGATGGTCTGGATATTCTCAAAGAAGCTCTGTTTGGCAACTCCCCGCGTCGGACGAAAGGCGCGGCCGCTTATGGATTGCGAAAGATGCGCGGCCGCATGCGAAAGCCGGCCGAAGAGGTCCTGATCGAAGGGCTCAAGCATCCGGACAGGAAAACGGCGGAAATCTGTGGCAACGCCCTGATTGTTCTCAAGCGAGGCGGCGGAGGCGGTCGCCCGTCCCGGCGCTCGAAAGGCCGCTCCGGCCGAATCGAGATACGCGAGATCCCACAACGCCGCGGTTCACGAAGAGCCGCCTCCCGAGGCCGCAGACCGGACGGCCCCATATCACGCCGGCGATAGATCACACAGACGCTGTATGCCATCCAGAAACTCGACTGTGTGCTTGCCGGAACGACAGCGCCGTTCGCATGCGGGCGCCGCGGGTCGGCTTTCTCTGGATTTTTCACTTGACATGCGACCGGGCGCGCGTTATAGGGATAAGCATTGGCATTCCCTCATAGGAGGAGGGCCCGCCAAGAACGCCACTAAGGGATAGTGGTCTGCTCAAGGATGAAGGCGTATTTGGAGATACGCCCCAAAGCGATCGACTGACGTCACAGATGTCGGTGCGGGGTCGCAACAAGGAGGTAGGGAGATGTGTCCACGAGGACTCGGTAAGGGAATGCGCCGCGTGGTCTCGGTTGCTGGGAGTGTCGTTGAGACGTTCTCATTGGCCGCGGGGGTGGTCCTGGGGGGACCAGACGCCGGGAAGGACGTCTGGAATCCAAGTCTCAACCTGCCGAAAGGCGCACCGCTTGAAGTCTGTCCAGAGATCGCTGGACGCCGGCCCATTGGCCAACGGCTCCAAAAACCTCTGCGCCATTGGTTCGCCAACTGGCCGGTACTACACGTCGTACAGCCTGTTGGGGACCAGACACCAGTTACACCAAGCAAACAGCTTAACCCTCGTGAGTTGTCCCTGAGATGGACGAAGACCTGGCGGCGTCCTAACCCAGTACGCCGTTGCGACTACGACCTGCGATTTTCGTTCCCCCTTTGTAGTCAAACTCTTCCTTTCTTGTCTCACGACGCTCGCGTCGAATTGGGTCGATCGGTCATGCCAAGCTGACCGACCCAGCGCGATTGGCGCCGGGGGCTCCCACTCCCCTGGCGCCAATCCACTCTTCTTTCGCCCCAGGAGGGTGCGGGAGAAACAGGACGAATCATCCGCCCTGGAGGCGGGCGGTGATACGGACGAGCTTGAAGAAGCTCACTTGGCAGTACGTCGAGTGTCGGCTTTTGCGAAGTGAGGATAGGGTGATGAAAGGAGTCAACATGTTACGGCAAGGATGGGTGATGCTCTGCATCTTGGCGTTGCTGGCCGGCGCTGTCTCGGGCGGCGAATTGAGGTTCCGGTATTGGCCCAGCAACTACGTGCCCCAGGAAGTCGCGGATATTCCGGTCTTGATGGATGTCGGCTACTGGGTCCATATCGTCAATCAGGACGAGGTCATCAAGTTGCGCCAGGTGAGCATCCATCGCTACGAGGGATGTCTTGACCTGGATGTCCGGTGCAACTTCAACCTGCGCCTGAGCTGCTCCATCGCCGCGACGGGCGCTATCGACGGGAAGTACTCCTGCTCGCTGGATGGTCCGGACATCGACGCGCCGCGCGGCATCGCCACCCTGTGCGCGCAACTGAACAACGCCGAACTGGGAGGCCAGCCGGGCGGCACCATGGATGTGCATGTCGCTACGGTGACCATTCGCGTTGTGCCGCGCTAGTTGTCGGAATGAGGCCTGGCTGGGTGGCTCGGTCGACATGAAGAGGCCTTAAGCCAAATTGTCTACAGGGCCGTGACTCGCTCCCGACGCGTCACGGAGACCCCGTGCAATTGGCCTTTACCATGAGGGGCGGGCCCGATCGGTCCGCCCTTTCCCTTTTCCTTCGCAGCCGATCACGACCTCACAAGGCCGGGGCGCACGACGTGTCCTCGCCCACGTTCGAAGGCGTTTCCTCCTCCGGGGTCGCCGTCCACGACGGATGGGTGGTGGTGATGAGGATCTTTCCGTCCCCGAAGGCCATATCGACGACGCAGACACCCTGCACCTGCTCGCGAATCAGTCGATTCACGTTGACATACAGCTTCGGATACTCCCACCGACTGCCATATTCGGCCAGCGGGAAAGATTCCAGCATCTTGTCGACCAGCCACTCGAAGGTGTCGATCAGGCGATTCGTGGCCAACTGCAACACCAGGTGGTCGTCCTCAAAGGCGGCGAAATGCACCCCCACTTTCAGAGACCGGATGAGCGGCCAGGGGGTCTTGACCTTGAGCCGGATCTCCTCCCCGTCCACTTCGATCTCGGTCACTTGGTCCGGAACGAGCCCGTTGGCTCGAAGGATGCCTATGAGTTCATCACCAGATAGAACAATCTGCGCCATATTCCCTTATCCTAAAATTGCCAGTGTCCATCTTAACAGGCCGGGGCCGAAAATGAAAACAGAAGCCGCGTGACGGAACGGATTTGCCCCTGAATCGCTCCGCCCGGTCGCACATGGTCCTCGAAAACTGTCACTGAGGACCCTTGTATGCTGGAATCGAGGTCTTCCGCCGCACCGACAAATGCTTGCCTCTCTCACTCGAGAACCGAGAGAAACGCCCGTTTTGGCTGGAGACAACGGGAGAAGAGACCGAAAATAGTCACAGGATGGTCTCCCAACGCATGGCGGCCGGTTGCATCCAACTGTGAGCTTTCGTCTTCGAGGAGACCATTGAATCAGTGGATCCAGTGGACTCAGGGAGTTTGTCATGAATCGACGCATCATTGTTGCAGCACTGACCACCGTATTGCTGGCCGCGTTGCCCCTTTCGGCCGATCCGGGGCGTCTTGCCATCGCGGGGCGAGCCGGCACGCTCGGTCTTGGGGGCGACGTCATGATCAATATCTTGCCCGACCTGAATCTCAGGCTGGGCGTCGGTGCGCTCGATCTTGACTATGACGACGAATTCTCAGATGTAGACTACGATTTCGAGCTGGACCTGTTGACGTTCCCAGTCACCCTCGATTGGTACCCATTTGATGATAAGTTCTACGTCAGCGCCGGCGTCGTCTTCAACGAGACCGATGTAACTCTGGACGCGAGCTACAGCGGGACGGTGGACATCGGCGGCACAACCTACACGGCGGCCGAGGTAGGCGTTCTCTCCGGCGGACTGGGTTTCGAGAACGTAGCTCCCTATATTGGCATCGGATGGGGCAATGCATTCGGCCGCAGTCGACGCTGGGGGTTCCTTGCTGACCTGGGCGTGGCGTTCACGGGTTCACCTGACGTGGCGCTGTCGGCCACGGGCACGCTGGCGGCTGATCCGACCTTCCGCGCCAACTTGGAGCGCGAGCGAGCCGATATCGAAGAGGACTTGGAAGACTTCAAGATCTACCCCGTGCTCTCGATGAATCTCTACTTCCGCTTCTAGCACACCAAACGGCCCAGGATTCCCCTAGTTGACGAGGCGTCGGCGTAATCGTCGGACCGCCAGCGCCCCGACAAGGGCGATGAAGACAGCGATGTAAGCCAGATCGCCCAGCAGGTGAACATCGTACCGGCTCGTGCAAGCGGCCCGCGCCAGCCGCACAGCGTGCGTCAGCGGCACGATCTCGGCGACGAACCGCACCGTCGGGGGCAGATTGCTCACCGGGAAGACCACGCCCGAGAAGAAGAACATGGGCGAGAGGAAGCCGGTCATGTAGAAATTGAAGTGATTGATCGTCTTGACGAACGAGGTCACCAGCAGCGACATCGAGGCGAACATCACGCCGGTCAGGAACCCCACAAAGGGCGCCAGCAGGGCTTGGGGCAGGTGCAGAATCTGAAAGGCGGTCAGAATGCACAGCACGGCGAACGAGAAGAAGAACCCCTTCGTGCCCGCCCAGAGGATTTCCCCGACGATCAGATTCGACGCCGTGATCGGGGCGGCCAACATGCCGTCGTAGACCCGGTCGTATTCCAGGCGGATGAACGTCCCGTAGGTGCACTCGAATGAGGCGGTGAACATCGCCGTGGTCACGAGCAGCCCCGTCCCGAGAAACTCGATATAGGCCAACCCCTCCATCGACTCGGTGATGTAGCGGCCCAGCCCCAGGCCGACACCGACCAGGAAGAGAAGCGGTTCCAGGAACGGGGGCAACCCGTTGCTCAGAAGGTTCCGCGTGTAGACCCGCATGTGCCGGTACCAGACACTGTAGAGCCGTTGCCGCAGCGGCGGATAAGCGAACCCGTCATTGCGTCTCATTGAGCCCCCTCCCCGTCGCCTTGAGGAATACGTCCTCGAGATTCGCCTGGCGCAGGTAATAGGGATCGCCGCTCAGGGTTTCAGCCACCTCCTTGAGGCGGTCAAGCTCGTTGCTATAGAACCGACACATGCCCTGCGCGCAATCCAATCGCACCCCTTCCACGGAACACTCCCGTTCGACAGTCCGGCCCGGCTCTCCGTCCGGGATCTCCAGCACATAGCGCTCGATATTGTCCTCAAGCAACCGGATCGGGCTGTCCTCCATGACCTTTTCGCCCTTGTCCATGATCAGGACGGTATCGCAGATCTGGAAGGCTTCCTCCATGTAGTGCGTCGTCAGGAGAATCGTCGTTCCCTGGCTGCGCAGTTGACGCAACTTCTCCCAGATCACATGGCGCACCTGGGGATCCAGCCCTGTCGTTGGTTCATCGAGGATCAGCAGTTTCGGATCGTTGAGCAGGGCGCGGGCAATCACGAGCCGCCGCTTCATGCCGCCCGAAAGCTCCTTGATCTTGGATTTGGCTTTGTCCGAAAGCTCCAGAAACGCCAACAGTGACGCAATACGCTCCCGCGCGACCCGGGTGGGCAGTGCGTAGAACTTCGAGTAGATCAGCAGATTCTGAATGACATTCAGTTCCTCGTCGAGATTGTCCTCCTGGGGCACAACCCCCGAGAGGTACTTGACCGCCAGTTCGTCCCGGGCCGGATCGTACCCGAAAACGTCGATTTGCCCCTGACAGCTCTTATCACGGGTGGCTTTGCCGTAGATCATCTTCATCATCGTGGTCTTGCCCGCCCCGTTCGATCCGAGCAGCCCAAAGCAGGCCCCCTGCTCGACCTCAAAGCTCAAGCCGCAGACGGCGCGGACGCTGCCGAATGTCTTGTTGATCTCGCTGACTCGGATAACCTTCATCGGTTCGGCACCACGTTTGTGATCGCCACTGCTCAAGCCCTTGGGATTCTCCCTGGGCGCTGTCCTACCACAACGATGAGACAGGACCGACCATTCTACCGCCCTTTTCGTTGGACGCCACCGTCCAGGTTGGAAAATCGTACGTTGACACAGGCGGCCCGGTTGGCGGACAATGGCGGCACGGTATGAGTATCGTGCATATGGCCATACGATTCGATCGGAGACACCTCATGAGACGAATATCGCGGCGCCGTTTTCTGGGTATGACGATGGGAGCGGCGCTGGGCGGATCGGCCGTACTTGCCCGGCCAACCGGTGCTCGGAGACGCAAGCCGAACGTCGTCATGATCGTGATTGACGATCTCAACGACTATGTCACCGGCATGGGAGGACACCCCCAAGCCAAGGCGCCCCACTTGGCGAAACTGGCCGCTCAGGGCGTCTCCTTCCGCCGGGCCTACAGCAACAATCCGGTCTGCGCGCCGTCCCGTGGGAGTTTCTTCACGGGCATCTATCCGCACACGTCGAAGTTGATCCATTTCGGCAAGTGGTTCGAAAACGACGTGCTGATCAACTCCAAAACGATCCCGGAGTACTTCCGCGAGAATGGCTACCGCACGCTGGGCACGGGCAAATTGCTGCACAACTACCGCCCCCACGTCTGGGAGGAATTCGGGCATCGCGCCAACTACGGGCCCTTCGCCTACGACGGCAAGGCGTTTGTGGGCCATCCGTCCGTGCCGGAACCCTTCCAATCGATCGGTCACGTAGACGGCTCTTTCGCCCCGACGTCGGATGTCCCCCGTGTGGGCAAGACGGACCAGGGACCCGGCGCGGTCGGGTGGTATGAGAACCCGGGTTGGAAAGGGATCAAGCCCTGGCAGTATACCAGTGAGGGCGACCGGGACCTGTTGCCGGACGAACGCTGCGCGGAATGGGCGGCCGAGAGAATCACCACGATGGCGAAGCAAGACCAGGCCAAGCCGTTCTTCCTGGGCGTCGGGTTCATTCGACCCCACACGCCGCTGTACGCACCGAGGCGGTTCTTCGACATGTTCCCTGTTGAAGATATCAAACTGCCGGTCATCCGGGCCGGCGACGCTTCGGACACGCATTACCAGGACGTTTTCAGCCCCGAGCGGAAAGGCCCCCGGCATTTCAAACTGTTGAAGGAATCTTATCCGACTCTCGAAGAGGGGCTGCGGACCTACGTGCAAGCCTACCTGGCGTGCGTTGCCTTCGTGGACGAACAGGTGGGCAAGGTCGTGGATGCCATCGATCGCAACGGCCTGCGCGACAACACCATTGTCCTGGTCACCAGCGACCACGGCTACAACATGGGCGAGAAGGACTACCTGTTCAAGAATTCGCTCTGGGAAGAGAGTGGGCGCGTCCCTCTGATCGTCCGCGCGCCGGGCGTGACGCCGGCCGGCGCGGTGGTGGAACGCCCCGTGTCGCTGATCGACATCTACCCGACCCTGGTTGATCTGTGCGGGCTGCAAGGTGACACGCGTAAGAACGCCAAGGGCGCTCCGCTGGACGGCTATAGCCTCAAGCCGTTGCTGATCGATCCGCAGGCGGACCACTGGGACGGCCCCGACGCCGCGCTGACGGTCATCAAGGCCGACCAGCGCCCCAGTGAACAGCCTGAGGCGCATCATTACTCCGTCCGCACGCGGCGCTGGCGCTACATCCTCTACAACAGCGGCGCCGAGGAACTGTATGACCACGACCACGACCCGTATGAGTGGAGCAACCTCGCGCGCGATCCGCGTCACGAGAAGGTCAAGGCAACTCTCAGGGCGCAACTGCTTTTCATGACCGACCGCACCTGAGGTTGGCTGCACGGCCCTGTTATACCGGGGACATACCGGGGATTGTGTTGCCCCGGCCGCGCACGCTGTGCCGTCACTCTTCTGCACGCAGCCGACGGCACATCTCTCAAGCCGCGTGACAATCTGACCGATACCAACGATTGCGGCCGGCGGCACTGGTGAGACTCCGGTGACGTCACGGCGAGGAAGTCCCAGCATCGTATTGAATCGATGTTTCTGAATCAGGAGAGCAAGGTATGGCTTTGTTGCAGTGGAGCGAGAAGTTGTCCGTCGGTGTCATCGAAATGGATCGTCAGCACCAGAGACTGGTCCAACTCATCAACCATCTGTACGACGCGATGGCGGCCGGTAAGGGCGACGATGTCAAGAAGCAAGTCCTCGGCGAGTTGGTGACCTATACGAAGGTCCACTTTGCCGCCGAGCAGTGTCTGATGCGCGAGCATGGCTATCCGCATCTGATCGACCATGAACGTTTGCACGACCAACTCACGGCGAAAGTGGTCGAATTGAACGAGAAGATCCAGAGCGGCAAGATGGTTCCCTCCGTTAGCCTTGGGACCTTTCTGAAGGACTGGCTGGTCACGCACATTGTCGAAGAGGACAAGAAGTACGGTCAGTACATCCGTGTTCCCGTCGGCTAGGTCCGCGTTCTCAGGACGAGCCGGGTCGATCCCCGTTGGGGCCGAACAGGCCGCGCATAAACCAGAGCGGGCCGTCAGTAGGCAATTCAAACCGGCTATGCATCTCGGGTTTCGGGGGGGCATCGTCCGGCTGAGCGTGCTGCTGGAATTCGCCCGCGCTCTCCTGCAGCTTCAGT
>JANQFY010000097.1 GCA_028277585.1 Sedimentisphaerales bacterium | reverse complement strand
CGCCCTTCTGATCGCGGTGGGAGCGGGATTGTGGTTGCTGCCGGCCGTCGTGCCCCCTGAGATTCAGTGGCAAGACTACAACGCCGACCTGATCCAGAGCGCCGCGTCCCAGAAACGCCCCGTCTTGATCAAGTTCACCGCCGACTGGTGCAGCAGTTGCAAGGTTGTCGAACGCAAAGTCTACCGCGACCCTGAAGTCGCCGAACTCATCGCCGAGAAGAACGTCCTGCCAATCAAGGCGGATACAACAGTGATCGACTATCCGGCGACCGTAGACCTCACAGACAAGTACGGCGAAGCTGGCAATGTGCCTGTCACTGTCGTTCTTTTGCCTGACGGCAAACAGCAGAAGTTGCGCGGGACCTTTGCCAAGGAGGCGTTGACCGAAATCCTCAACCCCCTGCCGGAGGGCCAGTAGTTCATGGCGACGAAGAAGACGGCCAAGCGATCCAAGAAGACTCCGAAGAAGACCGGCAAGCGTTCAGTGCGTCGCTTCGACAAGGACGCGGCCGTCGAGCGAGCCAAGAAGATCTGGCCCCTGCTGAGGAAGCAGTATCCTGACGCCAAGGTTGCGCTGAACTTCAGCAATCCGGTCGAGCTGCTGGTTGCGACCATCCTCTCGGCACAGTGCACGGACGTCCGAGTCAACATCGTCACGGCCGAGCTGTTCAAGAAGTACACCTCGGCGCGCGACTGGGCCGAGGCGGATGTCGACGAGATCGCAGAGGATGTCAGAACCACGGGCTTCTTCCGCAACAAGGCCAAGAACATCAAGGGCGCCTGCACGAAAGTCATCACCGAACACGACGGCCAGGTCCCTCGCACGATGGAGGAACTGACCGCCCTGCCCGGCGTCGGCCGCAAGACCGCCAACGTCCTGCTCGGCAACGCGTTCGACACCCCGGGCATCGTCTGCGATACCCACGTCATCCGCCTCTCACGGCGGCTCGAACTGTCCACGAATGCGGACCCGGTAAAGCTGGAGTTCGATCTGGCCGATATTATCCCTAAGAGCCGCTGGACGCTCTTCAGCCATCTGTTGGTCTTCCACGGGCGGAACATCTGTAAGGCCCGCAAGCCCAACTGCCCTGAGTGTCCAATCGCGGCCCACTGTCCGGCGGCCGAGAAGCCCGATAAGTGGTAGCCGAGTCCGAACTGAGAGAACAGGAAGATAGCCAACATGATCGACTCCGCAGACAAGCCCGTCAAAGACCTCTGGCGTTTGTTCCACATCATGGCCGAATTCACCGAAGGGTTCGAGGAACTGGCCTCGGTGGGCCCGGCCGTATCGATCTTCGGCTCAGCCCGGACGGCCCCCGAGCACCGCTACTACAAGCTGGCGACTGAGACCGCAGCCGAGGTCTCCAAGGCCGGGTTTGCCGTCATTACCGGCGGAGGGGGCGGCATCATGGAGGCCGCCAACAAGGGCGCCGCTGAAGTTCAGGGCACTAGCATCGGACTGAACATCGAACTGCCGATGGAGCAGATCCCCAACGACTTCCAGAACATCTCGCTGAACTTCCGTTACTTCTTCGTCCGAAAGGTTATGTTCCTCAAGTACGCCCACGGGTTCATCGTCTTTCCCGGCGGCTACGGAACCATGGACGAGTTCTTCGAGTCCCTCGTTCTGATTCAGACGCTCAAGCAGGCGCATTTCCCGATCATTCTGATGGGCAGTGACTTCTGGGGCGGCTTGGTCAAATGGATCAAGCAGGCGATGCTCGAGAACGATGAGTATATCTCACCCGATGACTTGGACGTCTTCACAATCTGCGACGATGCAAAAGCGGCGATCAAGATCATCACAGAGTTCCGCGCCCAACAGGGCCAGACCGGCCTGGCAATGCCCCCCGGCATGAAGAAGGAGTAGCTCCCTTCTTCCGCGAAGCAGCCTCCCCTTGGTTGCCCCGCGCTTCTGCTCGGGTTATCATCTGCCTAAGATGCCTCAACGGGAACGGCACCTGTTAGGCGACGGCCTGATTCTCGTCCATGTGGACAACAGGCGGACTATCCTCTGGGACCACAACGCGGGCGTTCGTTCCGCGAAGGAGTGGCGATGTTCTATCATGCCCGCGAGTTGAAGTACGTCGCTTGTGACAAGGTGGGGCCGCCTCCAATTGAGACGCTGGACTCGGGCTTCGCGATAACGTACGAGTGGCTGGGCCAGTACTGCGGGTATTGGCCCCAGGTATGGCTGT
The DNA here is from genome assembly GCA_028277585.1 of Sedimentisphaerales bacterium. Classification (GTDB taxonomy): domain Bacteria; phylum Planctomycetota; class Phycisphaerae; order Sedimentisphaerales; family Anaerobacaceae; genus Anaerobaca. The sequence continues at coordinate 3,708 of JANQFY010000097.1, read as the reverse complement.
CGCGCAGTCATAGCGAAATCACCGGGTTCCGCATGCCCGGCAAGCGGAACCGCGCTCCTGATACGGTTCTTTTCGGGTTCGACTACATCAAGGGCTTCGGCGTCGACTATGACATCTGGTGTTCGCTGCTCACCCCGCTGGCAAACGCCAAGAGCCTCGCGGAGGCCAATGACGCCGTACGTCGGGAAATCGAGGACATGGCGGCTGACCCGGAGCCCGCCGATGCCGCGATCAGCAAGACATGGCGCCAATGCCGTGACATCGACATCGTCCTACAACGCCACCTCTTCGTCGAGCGTGATCAGGTCGTGGTTCCGTCCCTGAACCTCAAAGCCGCCAAGCACATCATTTGCCGAACCGAGAAGCAGCGTAAGGCACGCCGCAAGATGGGCTTCATCGAAGACCGTATCGAAATCAGGAATCTCAACACATGGAGTTGGTGACTGCCGCTCCCTCCGTTGGCGCGCAGACCACTGCCCGAGAAGGACAGTGGAAACTGCAAGACATGCGAAGGGTGAAAGAGGGGATTCGAACCCCCGACCCCTGGATCCACAATCCAGTGCTCTAACCAGCTGAGCTACTTTCACCATGACAGCGAGGTGCGCCGAGGAAGTCCCGACGCACCTCGCATTTTACCGATATCACGGCATCTGTCAAGGCCGCGTGTTATTTGTTTCTGACCGCCGACTGGGCCGCCGACAAACGAGCGATCGGCACGCGGAACGGCGAGCAGGAAACGTAGTTCATGCCGACCCGGTGGCAGAAGTCGATGCTGCTGGGCTCGCCGCCGTGCTCGCCGCAGATCCCGACCTTCAGTTTCTTGCGGGTCTTGCGACCGAGCTTGGTACCCATCTCGACGAGCTTGCCGACACCGGTCTGATCCAACTGCTGGAACGGATCGGCGGCGTAGACACCCTTGCGGACGTACTCGCCCAGGAACTTGCCGGCGTCGTCACGGGAGAAGCCCATGGTCATCTGGGTCAGGTCGTTGGTGCCGAAGCTGAAGAACTGAGCCTCCTCGGCGACCTCATCGGCCGTCAGAGCTGCTCTGGGCACTTCGATCATCGTACCGACCATGTAGGCGATCTTGTCCTTGCGCTCTTTGAAGACGGCCTTGATCTCGTCAACGATCTCGTCCTTGACCAGCTTCAACTCAGCGACAGTGCCGATGAGCGGAACCATGATCTCGGGCAGGACCTTCTTGCCCTTCTTCTTGACGTTGAGCGCCGCTTCGATGATCGCGCGACCCTGCATCCGGGCAATAGCCGGATAGGTAATGGAGAGACGACAGCCGCGATGGCCCAGCATCGGGTTGAACTCGTGCAGGGACGCGACCTTGTCCTTGACCACCTTCGGCTTGACCTTCAGTCGCTTGGCCATTTCGGCCTGGCTGGCGGCATCCTGGGGCAGGAACTCATGCAGCGGCGGATCGAGCAGACGAACCGTCACGGGCAGACCCGCCATCGCGGTGAAGATGCCTTCGAAATCGCCACGCTGCAGGGGCAGCAGCTTCTTCAGAGCGCCCTCGAACTGCTTCTTGGCGGTGGTGTGTTCCTTCTCGACGGCCTTCTTGACCTTGGCGTCTGCGGCCTCTTCGAGCTCGCTGAGCATGATGGCGTACTCGTCGGCCGCCAGGATCATCTGCCGCACCGGCCAGATCCGGTCGCCCTCGAAGAACATGTGCTCGGTACGCGTCAGGCCGATGCCCTCGGCGCCGAAGTCACGGGCCCGCTTGGAGTCGGCCGGCGTGTCGGCGTTCGTGCGTACGCCCAGCGTCCGAACCTGATCGCAGATCTTCATGAACTTGCCGAAGTTGCCGCTCAGGGTCGGCTCGACCGTGGCCAACTGACCCTTCATGACCTGGCCCTCAGAGCCATCGAGGCTGATCCAGTCGCCTTCCTTGAGGGTGACTTTGCCCACGCTAAGCTTCTTGCTGACATAGTTGATGTTCAAACCGGCGACGCCGGCGACGCAGCACTTGCCCATGCCGCGGGCCACCACAGCCGCGTGGCTGGTCATGCCGCCGAACGCAGTCAGGATACCCTCGGCCGCGTCCATACCGCCAATATCTTCGGGGCTGGTTTCTTTGCGAACCAGGATGACCTTCTTGCCCTTGGCCTTCCAGGCTTCGGCGGTGTCGGCGGTGAAGACGATCTGGCCGACGGCGGCGCCGGGCGAGGCCGGCAGACCCGTCGCGATCACATCGCGCTTGGCCTTCGGATCGAAGTGCGGGTGCAGCAAGCGATCGAGCTGCTCCGGCGTCACTCGCATGACGGCTTCCTTCTTCGGGATCAGACGCTCGTTGACCATGTCGACGGCGTTGGTCACGGCCGCCTCGGCGGTGCGCTTGCCGTTACGGGTCTGAAGGATATAGAGCTTCTTCTCCTGGATGGTGAACTCCATGTCCTGCATGTCTTTGTAGTGCTTCTCCAGGCGGGTCATGAGCTTGGTCAGCTCTTTGTAGGCCTTGGGCATCACCTTGTTGAGCTTGCTCAGCTCCATCGGCGTGCGGATGCCGGCCACGACGTCCTCGCCCTGGGCGTTCATGAGGAACTCGCCGTAGAACTCTTTCTTACCGGTGCTCGGGTTGCGGGTGAAGCAGACGCCCGTGCCGCAATCGTCGCCCATGTTGCCGAAGACCATCGCCTGAACGTTGACGGCGGTGCCCAGCAGGCCCGTGATGTTCTCCATCTCACGGTAGCGGATCGCGCGAGGCGCGTTCCACGAACCGAAGACCGCGTTGACCGCGTAGGTCAGTTGCTCCATACCGTCCTGGGGGAACAACTTGCCAACGTGCTTCTTGTAGACCTTCTTGTACTCCTCGACCACGCCCTTGAGCTGATCGGCGGACAGGTCGCTGTCAATCTCCACGCCGGCCTTCTTCTTGGCCGCGTCGATCTTGGCCTCGAAGTGCTCGTGATGGCAACCCATAACCACGTCACCGAACATGTCGATGAACCGACGATAGATGTCGTACGCGAAGCGGGCGTTGCCCGTCTTGGCAATGATGCCTTCGATCACGTCGTCATTGAGACCCAGGTTCAGGACGGTGTCCATCATACCGGGCATCGAGACGGCGGCGCCGGAGCGAACGCTGACCAGCAGCGGGCGGTTCGGATCGCTCATCTTGGCGTCCATCGCCTTCTCCAGCTTGGCCACGTTCTTCTTGACCTCTTCGGCCAGGCCCTTCGGCCACTTGCCGCCGGACTTGTAGTACTCGCCGCACACCTTGGTGGCGATCGTAAAGCCGGGCGGAACCGGCACACCCAGATTCGTCATCTCGGCGAGGTTGGCCCCTTTGCCCCCCAAGAGCTCTTTCATCTTGGCATTGCCTTCGGCCTTTCCGTTACCGAAGAAATACACCCTTTTGTCAGCCATGCTTACTTTCTCCTTTTGTTCCGTGTCAGAAACGAGACGATTGTTCTGATCGAGTTATCATCCGCGAACGGGCGATCCCACCCTGGGGATTGTCCATGTCAGGGTAAATAAAGACGGTGAGTCTATATAACCAATTGTAGAATGTCAACGCCTAAAACCGGCATATCCGGCTTCTGTGAAAGAAAGTGCGAGTTTTTGCCAACACCCGGGCAGGGTCATGCATTATGTTTGTGGATGACCGAGCGATTCAGTGGAGAAACCGACGTGCGGCGGAAGGCGAACGAGTGAGCTTGGCGGAGGAGCAACCCAGAACGATCGAGCTGCGGTCAT
>JANQFY010000092.1 GCA_028277585.1 Sedimentisphaerales bacterium | reverse complement strand
TCTCGGCCGGGTTGCCCGCGAACTGGCGGTGCTCCCATGTCACTGTGAAGTCCTCGAACTCGTAGTTGGCGACCTGATGATCCGGCGCATCCGACGTCTGGTGCTGATTTGTCAGGACCGGCGCGCCCTTGATGGGCCGGCCACCCGTTGAATGGATGCTCTTGGGCCATTTCTCGTCCATGATCCAGAGGACCTGATCGACCCAGTGGATGCCCCAGTCGGCGAGCGTGCCATTGGCGTAATCGAGATAGCCCCGGAAGCCGCGCGGATGGATGCCGGGGCTGTAGGGCCGCAGTGGGGCCGGGCCGCACCAGAAGTCCCAATTCAGTTCCTTCGGAGGCTCGATATTCTTGCGAGGCTTCTCCGGACCTCCCCCGTACAGCACAAAGCAGCGCACCATGCCGATCTTCCCGGCGTGCCCCTCGCGCAGGAACTTCATCCCCGAGACGTTATGAGGTGACACCCGCCGGTGCGTCCCCACTTGCACCACGCGATTGGCGGCGCGAGCGGCGTTGACCATCGCGCGACCCTCCATGATCGTGTGCCCGATTGGCTTCTCGACGTAGACGTGCGCGCCCGCTTTGACGGCCGCGATTGTCGGTAGGGCATGCCAATGGTCGGGCGTCGCGACGATTGCGATGTCCGGCTTCTCCCGCGCGAGCATCTCGCGATAGTCCTCGTAGTGCCTGGGCGTCTCGCTCGTCCACTTGCCCACCTCTTCGGCGCACTTGCCGAGCTGACGTCGATCCACATCCACCAGCGCTGCGACCTTGCAGCGCCCCGACGCAACCGCCTCGCGCAGGATGTTCGTCCCCCACCAGCCGCACCCGATTAGCGCGACGCGATAGGTCTTGTCCTTGCCGGCTGTCACGATACCCGGGAAACCCAGCGCTACGCCCGCGGCCAGCGAACGCTGCAGAAAACAACGGCGGTCGATCGACATGATCATCTCCTTACTAACAAGGATAGCAGGGCGGCTCCAAACGCTCTGTCACTACCCCCTAATCTAGTGCTCCCCACTCCTCCACGTCAAGCCTCAAACCATTCGTGTCGCCCGTCTGGAGGTTGCGGTCAATGCTCAGCGTGGTGTAGATAACGTCAGCCACTGTAGGGTGGGGCTTGCCCCACCAAGAAGGGGAAGATGTACTTCAATCGACGAGAGGAGGAACACAGGATCGGTGGGGCAAGCCCCACCCTACGAAGGCTATTCTCGCCATAGCCGTATGCGGTTGCCCATCTCTTCATTCGAAATCGTCCGGCCTGCGCGCGAATCCGACAGGCCGCGCTCGACCATGCGTTCAAACGCGAGTTCCCGCAGAATCTCGTCGTAAGACGCATCGTCCGGCTGAGCGTCAACAACACTTCGCAATCGCTCTTTGTCTGTCATACCATCCTGTCTCCTGATCCCCTCGTCGACGCAACCCATTTTGCCATATCGCGTTCGACCGACCCAGCAGAAAAGGCGCAGTCCAGTGTGTTGCCTCGCGATTGCCCGGCTGAGAAATAGGATTGACAGAGACATCACATTTCTCTAAACTGCATTGTAGATATACTATAGGAAGCTGTGTGTGGAGAGGCTTCGACTGTTCGAGCAGTAGATCCATTGTCTCTTCTAGGAGATATCTCGGATCGGGTGGCAGAAGCGCAAGCGGTAGCTGCGTCGAAATGATGCCCTTGCGAACAGGAAAAGTGGCGCTCAGGTTAGTCCGCTATCCTGGAGTCTGATGTCATTGGGTCCGGAGACTCGTGGATTCGACGTTGGGCGAAAGGAGAAGACGATGAGCATGTGGATGTCGGGAGCATCGTTCGTTGGAGGCGCTCTGGCCGTGGCCGTCATCAATCAGGTCATTACCAGAATCTTCGGGGGGCCTCGGGTCGATGTAGCAGTTGCGGACTTGTCGCTCTCACGCACAAAACACCGCGCGCATCGCTGCATTCCAGTATCGGAGGATCTGCGGAACCTCCTAGCTGACGGCCCAACGGAACATGTTGACTGGGACGCTGTCTTCATCAGCGAGCACGATATTGATTTCTCTATTCTGGAGATGTTCGAGAGGGAGCACAGCTACGCGCAACAGAAGGCTGATCTGTTGCGACGACAATCACTTATAGATACCGACAATGTCAGAAAGGAAGTGGTTTCTCTAGGTCGCAACATGTCGCTGGTGACCACTTGTCTGAATGGACTCATTCAATTCGAAGCCAGAGCACCCGCAGTTCCTGCCCAGGGGGAACAGGCCGAGGAGGTTTTCAAGACGCATGCAGTTGCAAGAACGGTCGAGGGACGCGAATTAGAATTCATACATCTGAATCTACCAGGCAACCCCTTCCCTATCATCGGGTCGCAGGAAGGCCGACCGGAGATCAATGAGAAGGCCGCATCGTTGATCTATGCTATGTCCCATTGCGATGCTTCGATTTTGAAGACCATACTTGGCCTTGCTGTTGAATTCTGCGGTTTGCGAATAGACGCCTGCAAGAGACTTCGTGGGGAATTCGAGCGACTCAAGCATGTTGTTGCCTTCTTGGAAATCCAGATCCTAGTATCCAACAGGGGGAAGTCTCCCGCATATCTATCGACCTTTGCCAATATCACCGTCGGCGATACGAAAGACGCAGTAGCAATGGCGGTTGTTGACGACTCGCCGCAAGGGGACAATCCAAAGTGGCAGATTGTGGCCAGAGACAAGGCTAGGAGATTGGTGGACTGGGTGCCGGAGCTTAAGGACAATCTCCTGGAGTATCAGGGAGGGGTGCAGAATCTGGCTATTAGCCCTCATGAAACGGTCACCCTGCATTTTGTATCTGACGAGAGCGTGTCCCGTGAAGTTGTCGACGCTGTCAATGCAATGCGAACCGGATATGCAGATTGCGGTCTTTCGCTGTGGCAGTATCTTCCTCGGAAGGTACGCTGGTTTCCTCGGGCAGGCCGATTCGTCAGAAAACTGCAGACAGTGCAGAAGATGACAAGTGTCCGATCATAGGGCAAGCAATAGCGAACGTCCCCAGAGAGAGGGACGTCCATTCGATGAATCCATACCCTAGAAGACAGAGAGGTCGGTGAGGCAACGGCTGCATTCTTCACGCGGGGCCCAGATGGAGGAAGTCTCTTACGCCGGTTAGGATGATTTGGGCGGCGATGGCGGTTAGGATCAGGCCGGTGAGTTTCATCATCATGGTCAGGCCCTTCTGGCCGAGCAGGCGGCGGATGGGCATGGCGAGGAACAGGAAGACCCCGATCGTCACGACCGCGAGCAGTATCGCGCCGGCGGCGATGTAGCGCTGCGGCCAACTACTGATCTCCGTGCCCAACACCAGCACCGTGCCGATCGTGCCGGGCCCGACGATCATCGGGATCGCCAGCGGCACGACGGCGAAGTCCTCGTCCTTGTTCGGCGCGATCTCCGAGCGCTTGCCCGTGACCATGTTGATCGAGGTCAGAAACAGGAGCGTCCCGGCCCCGACCTGGAAGGCGGGTAACGTGATGCCCAGGACCTTGAAGATCAGACTGCCAAAGAAGTAGACCGACAGGCAGATGACCAGGATGGCGACCCCGGTGCGCAGCGCGCAATGGTGACGTGTCTTCGCGTCCATGTCGCCTGAGAGCAGCAGGAACATCGAGACCGCGAAGAACGGCGACAGAATAACGAACACCTTGATGAAGATATCGAGAAACAGCGTCATTCCCATTCCTTTCAGGACGTCGCAGGGCCCTGGGATCATTGCCCGGGCATCGTCAGCCACGTAAAACCCCAGACAATACCGCCCATTGTGGGAAATGCAAGCCGATAGTGGTGCACGCGTGTGCGGAGAAGCGAAGGGGAAGGCTGGAGGGCGCAGAAAACCAGCGCAGACAAAGGCCGGGGCGCATGGCGCTCCGGCCTCTGGCCTAACAGTGGGCCCGCTCTCTCTCCAGATACGGTGTCGGGACCACCGACCCGGTGATCGATCTTGCCCCTGTTCTTCTATGCCGCGACCGTTACGGTTGGCCTGGATCGGGATCAGGGTCGGGGTCAGGATCAGGATCGGGGTCCGGGTCGGGATCGCACGGGTTCGGCTTGTCGTTGTCCGGGCAGCAGGGAGACCAGCACGGATAGCACGGCCTCGCGCACATCCACCAGTTGTAGTGTCCCCATGAACTGCACGGCCTTGGGCAGATCCACCAACTCCAGTATCCGCAGGGCGCACAGCGGACTGGTGGGCAGTAGGTAATGTGGCATTGACTGTTGCCATTCTGATGGTGAGCGCCCTGGGCCACCGCCACTCCAACGGTTAGTACCAGTGCAATGATCAGTATCCTTGCCATGTCAGACCTCCTTGCGTCTTTGGATGCGCAGCACCTTGAGTTCTTGGAGCGTTTCAGCTTGCACGGGTCTCACCCTCAACCGAGACGAATGGCTCGATCTGATCACCTCCCTTCTCGATGGGCGTTGGAGCGGCCGGAAGCAGGGGGCTATTCCCTTTCTTCCGATCGGCTCGCAGGTCTTTCGGTGAACTATTATCTTGCGACTACTGAGCCCCTCATGATGTCCATCCGGCACGAATCGTGGTTGAACACATCAACTGTCAAGTCTTCGTCTAAGCGGTGCCACCCCGATGTTGATGCCGTCAGGATGCCGCGGGCGCAAGTGGACGTCAATTGTGGTGACTACGTAATTTCGACAGGTCTCCGAGATTTTCCACTTTGCGGAGGAATTATTGGTTGAAAGAGAAAAGGCGCGAAGGATAGAATCGCACCGTAGTCTTGGGTGTTCCAGTGGGCGTTGTTGCGCGGCGACGGTGTCTTGCCGGAATGAGATGCGATGATCGGTGAGAGACGCCGAGGCATCGCTCGGGGGTTGTTGCCGCACCCAGCGGCGGCCTTTCCCTAGCAATCCCTTTGCGTTGTTTGTTCACCTGCTGTGCGGTTTGCGGCGAAGGGAGGTGAGAGCAACTTGTTCAGACCCCACGCCCTGAGTGCTGTCTCCGAATTGTCATGCAGGCGAAGCCTGTCCGTCAAACAAGGACGAAGATCTCGGAACTGCGTTTGAGGAGGACGATCATGCGTGTCAGGACCATGACTCTTTTGACGCTGGCGGTCCTACTGGTTTGTAGTGCCACCGGCGCGCTCGCCCAGACCTGTCAACCGGGGGAACTGTGTGTGACCGTGATGGCCGACGAGACCACCGGCAGCGAGCTGCGGCTGATGCTATACGAAGTGGACGACGAGGCGGAATGGCCCCGGAGGTACCGGAGTTTGCCCACGCCGAGTTGGGTGGTCAAGGAATCCCCTCCCGTGCCGGAGAGCTTTCCTGTGCACGTCAGCATTCCGCTTGCCGACAACCTGTTCGCGATCTCGAGCAATCCGCTGGAGGGCGCGCGGCTGGGGCTGGCGATCGCAACCGGTGTTGCATCGATCATGGTGGTCGAGCCGACCGACGCCCGGGGGTTCTCCGAGACGACGCTCGTCTATGAGCCGGGGGCGGCCATGGATTTCGGCACGATCACGCTGGAGATCCCGGCAGGAGACGTGTGCGAGTTGAATCCCTATCATCCCGACTGTCTGACCGGCCCATTGTTCTGGGAAAAGCACTTCCTGGGCGAACAGGATTTCGTCGCCGGCGCGGTCTACATGGACGTGGCTGATCTTGATGGCGACGGGGTCCAGGATATCGTGACGGTGGGCGAACCTCACTTCGAGGATCCTGAGTTGCCCTTGACGGTCCTCAAGCTCGGCGTGTACTACCTCAATGCGGATCTGTCGGTCCGGGAGACGGAAGTTATCGATTCGTGGCGCCCGGACGATCCGGCGTTCTACAGCCCCTGGAGTGTCAAGGTCATCCAGCATGGCGGGAGCCCCATGATCATCGTGGGCACCAACATTCCCGGCTTGGCGCCTCTGGAAGAAGGGGCTGGGGCGGTCTTCTCCTACCAGAAGCGCGCGGGGGACTGGGTGCGGTCCGAGGTCATCGCCAACCCGGACCCGACGGCCGTCTGCTATAACGCGATGATCGTCGTGCCCTGTGACATGGATCAGGACGGCGACGAAGATATCGCGCTGAGCGGTGCTTTCGGTTCCTCGGCGGTGGGCAGTTGGATGGAGAACACGGGATCGACCGATTCGCCCTGGATCGCACACCTGCAGACGATGGCGGCCGACACCGATCCATACATCCGCGGCACGTTGGCGTACAAGAGTGCGGACCTGGATCATGATGGCTATCCCGAAGTGATCTACAACGGCATGTTTGACATCGCCGATACCGATCCGCCGCGCTATCGGGGTGAGATCTGGCTCGGTCTGAACCCGGGCCCGGGCGGCTGGGACGCGCCGTGGGAGAAGGTGGTCATCGACGACGACAACTGGGCGTCGGCGGACATGTGGTTCCATGATTTCGACGGGGACGGATACCTGGATCTGGTAGCCAACCAGATCTTCAGCTCGACGGTCACGCTGTATCGTCACCCGGGGCCCGATCTTCGTGAGCCGTGGGTGCCTGAGGTGATTATCTCCGGCCTGACGTCGCCCAGTGACATGTGGTTGGCGGATATGGACGGCGACGGCCTGATGGACGTGGTCAGCGCTGACCATACCGCCCACTGCGGTGTTTGGCACAAGAACCCCGGGCTCGATAGCAGTAGCCCGTGGTGGCCCAGCTCCATCTTTCGGGGCATCCGCATGCCCGGGGATTTCAGCATGACCGATCTGGACGGGGACGGCGATCTCGATTGGGTCGGGACATCGATGACCGGCGGACAGGCTTTCATCATCGAGCAGGTCCAGCCCGACTCGGCTTTGGTGGCGACCATTTCATTGCCCGCGGATTTCGAGGGGACGGCGACGAGGCTGCTCGTGACACTGGCGAGAAAGCTCCCGGTCACGGGCATCCCGGTGGCGATCCTGGCGAATATCGAGAACACCGATGGCGACGGCGATGGCGAGTCGGACGTCGATCAGATCCTGGGCCCCTCACACGATCTGGTCTTACCACTGGACGACGTGGGAGTGGTGGGCGAATACTACGTGGTCGTCGCCCTGTATGTCGAGGGCGGGGGGCTGTTTCAGCCGGTCCCCGGGGTCGACTACATGGCCAGTAGTGACAAAGTGACCCTGGGTCAGGGCATGGTGGCGATCGAATTGGAACTGGCAATTGTGCCGTAGGACAGGAAGCACGAATGATCGACGCGCGCCCGCGATGTCGATGGCATTGATGAGGAGTAGTCTTGGAAAGGATGACATGATGAAGACTTCGAAGAGATGGTGCTCGCCGGTTCGAATCATGGTGCTGTTGGTTGTCGTTGCCTGGGCCGGTCCTGCCGCGGCGCAACCCAGAATCGCCGTGCTGTTTGTCGGACATGGCGAACCGGCGGTGTGTGAGGAGGGGGACGTGCCGCGGACCTTCCCGGACGGCACACCGTTCGGGCCCCACGCGACGACCCTGGGCGTGCCCGAGGCGTCTCAGTATACCGAATGGGCGGCCGCGTACGAGGAGATCGCGACCGCGATGACCTATGTCTGGACCGATCTCAATGGCAACGAGATTCCCCATGAGATCGAAATCTCTCCGGCCGGGGATGTCCCACCCTTCTTCACCTGGGACGCCTTTCACGCCAGTGTTCACGGCTACTACGAAGCGTTCGACAACTACAGCCCGCACAACGATGCCTTGACTGAGCACGTCGACAGCTTGCAGATCGACGTGCCGGGCGCCAGCATCAAGACGTATCTGGGATTCCTCGACGCGGTGCCGCGCATTCCTGACGTCATGTGGGACATCACCCGCGGTGACGAATATGATCAGTTGGTGGTTGTGCCCATATTGTTGGCCAGTTCGACGCACACGCAGGAAGTCGAGTCGATGATCCATGAGACGGCGCACCTGACCGGTGATATGGATGTGGTTATGTGCGAGCCGTTCTTTGAGGTTCCGTATGTGCGAGAACTCCTCAAAGACGCTGTCGTGGCAATGGCCGCGCACGTTCGCGAGACGGTCCCGACCGATGTGCCCGATTCGGACATCGGGGTGGTCCTGGCCTCCCACGGGACACCGTACGTTCCGCCTTTCCCCGAATTTGGCTACCAGGAAGGAGAGATCTTCTCCAATCTGCTCCTGACCGAGACGCTCTTTCACGATGAAATCGCGGCCGAGTTGCCCTGGGCGTCTCACACGGGACGGATGAACTACGCGGCTCCGTCTTTGGAGGATGGGCTGGCGGCGCTCGAGGCCGAAGGTGTGCCCCATGTCATGGTGATCCCCTCGGCGTTTCCCACGGCTGCGATGCATACGATGTGGGACGTGGCTGACGCCGTAGTCGGCCGAGCGGTTCTGCCCGAGGAAGGTGTGGTGATACACACGCGGCCCTCGGGAACGAAGGTGTACTACTCGGCGCAGGGCTACGCCGATTTCGAAACGGGGCGTCGGGAGTTCCGGGCCGGGCTGCGTTTCGTTGCGAAGATCGGCGTGATCGAAGCGCTCGAGCGACAGGCAAACGCGGCGCCGTAAGAAACGGTGCGAGCGAAACGCTGACCGTAGACAGGGATACCGCGGCTGGGGGATGGGCTCGACTCAACGAGGTGTACACCTTCGAGGGTCTGCTGCGGACGGACAGCCTCTCATGGGCGGCTGACGGCGTGGCGTCGGGGGACTTCCTGTCCTCGCTGGAAGGTCGGCTGTCGGTGCATGCGATCCCGGCTCCCGGCAGTGCGGCCCTGATCGTGATCGGTACGCCCCTGGTGTTTGGCGCGATGCGGGGC
>JANQFY010000008.1 GCA_028277585.1 Sedimentisphaerales bacterium | reverse complement strand
CGCGGCGCTGAAGGGCAAGTTCGCATCACTGGACTTGCTGCGCGATGAGATCCAGGCTCCGCCCGAACTGCTGGCGCAGACCGTCACGGCCGCGACGAGTCCGCCGCCTGTCCGGCGACTTCCCATCTGGCGACACACCTGGCTCGGCGCCGCCGCGGCCGCCTTCGTGGTCGGTGTCTCGCTGCTGATGGTCTCGACACTCGAGCCGGGGCGCCCTCCCCAGATGCCGACTACAGATGCTCCGACTGTTGAGAGTACCCCGGCGACAGAGATGAAGGGCGAATCCTTCGATGCGGCGCCGCGCAAGATGGCGGTTCGGGATGCTAGAGATCTTAAGCTTGAAGCGCCGGCCCCGACCGCTCCGGCGCCTGCCCGGACTCTCACGGCGACCGCTCCGGCTCCGATGGCGCCGATGGCCATGGCGCCGTTGCGGAAGCCGACAGACGAAATCATGGAGAAGCCACCGTTCGCGCCGGCCAGCGCGATCGAACTGGTGGTCTTGCCGCGCCGCGAGGACGTGCAACTGACCATCTACAACGGGGCCGATCTGACCCTCGTCCGCGAGCGCCGCCAGTTGACGCTCAAGAAGGGTTGGAACTGGCTCCAGTTCATGTGGGCCGGCACCTTGATCGATCCGACGTCGCTGACCCTCGAACCGAAGACGCATCAGGACCAGGTGGAGGTTCAGCAACTGGTTTTCCCACCAAGGCTGCGGGAGCTGGGCCGCTGGCTCATTCGTTCCGAAATCAGCGGCCAGGTTCCGTTTGAGCTGACCTACCTGACCAGCGGCCTGGCCTGGCGGGCGTTCTATATGGGTACGCTCGCCCAAGACGAGAAGACGATGGATTTGCAGGGCTATGTCCGCGTTGATAACAACAGCGGCGAGGAATACGAAAGCGCCCAGACCCGCCTGATCGTGGGCAAGGTCCATCTGATCGACCAGATCCGCGAATTGGCGCAGAGGCAATACGCTTATGGAAGCCCCGTTATCAGGGGTAGAGGGATGATGGGGGGCATGGGCGGCGCCGCACACGAAACTGACGACGAGAAGCGTGGCAGGCTTGAACGCGAAATCGCAGCCATCGAGAGGGCAATGGACTCGCTCAGAATGGCGGGTGGTGAACGCAAGGAGATCCGCAAGGAGGGGCTCAGCGAGTACTTCCTCTATGCGATCGAGGGGACCGAAACGATCCCGAACGAGTGGGGCAAGCGGCTGCTCTCCTTCGAGGTCGAGGACATTCCGGTCAAGAGCCTGTACAAATACGACGAGCGCCGGTGGGGACGCGATCCGCTGCGCTTTGTCAGCTTCGCCAACGACACCGAGCACGAGTTGGGCGCGAGCCCCTTGCCGAACGGGCAAGTCCGCATCTACGGGCAAGTCGACGCCGAGCGCCATCTGGCGTACGTCGGCGGATCGGGTGTCAAGTATGTCCCCGTTGGTGAAGAGGTCGAGTTGAACCTGGGGCCCGCCCGGCTGGTCAAGGTCGAGCCCACGCTGATGGACTTCGCGACGGACAACTATGTCTTCGACAGCAACGACAATGTCACGGGCTGGGACGAGCGGCGGACCTGGAAGGTCGAGATCGCCAATGCCCGGACCTTACCGGTTGATATCGAAGTAACGCGCGGTTTTGAGACGGCGTATTGGGAACTGGAGTTGCAGGGTGATGGCGTCGCCTATGAGAAGCATGATGCCATGCACGCCCGCTTCAAGCTCACGGTCGCGCCGCGCCGCAAACAAGCATTCACCTATATCGTGACAACGTATCACGGTGTCAGACAAGAAGCCTTCGTCAGAAAACAGAAACGGTAGGGTGTGCCCCGCACACCATCTACTGGGGAACCGGTGGGCGATGCCCACCCTGCGTGTTGGAGAATCACACATGAACGGCAAAAGACTCATCCTGTTAGCGATTGTGGTATTGCTGGCTGTCGCGCCGATGGCTTCGGCGCGGATCAAGCTGGTCGCGCTGCCCGAGCGGGCCGCGACGGTGATCCGGCTGGACAACCCGAACGCGACGTTGATTGAAGAGGAGCGCGTGCTGACCCTTCAGAAGGGGCTCAACAAGGTGGATTTCTCCTGGAAGGGCGTTCAGATTGACGAGGACTCGATCCGGTTGGACGTGCTGGACCACCCCGAGGGCGTCAATCTGCTCAGTGTCAGCTACCCGCCCGACGAGGCGGCGCTGGTCTGGGAGATCAGCAGCGGGGGCAACTACGCCGAGACGGTGCGGATCAGCTACCTGCTGCGCAACATCGACCGGCTGATCACCTACAAAGCTATCGCCGACAAGGCCGAGACGCAGGTGGGCCTGCGGAGCTACCTCGTGCTCCGCAACTTCTCGGGTGAGGACTTCGAGAAGGCTCGCGTCCTGCTCGATTACGGCGAGGCGTTCGAACAGGGCATTGACCACGAAGAGACCAAGCGCATGCTCTTCCTCAAGGCGCCGAAGGTTCCGATTCGCAAGATATGGACCTTCGACGCGGCCCAGTTGCCCTGGGACCCGGAACGGCTCGAGAACCAGAACGTGGGCATCCCGGTCAGCTACCGCATCGTCAACGATGCCGCCAGTGGGTTGGGCCAGTTCGCGATGTGGGGCGGCAAAGCGCGGATCTTCCAGGACGATGGACACGAGAGCACGATCTTCCTGGGCGAGGACAACGCGCCGCTGGTCCCGGTTGGCGAGAAGATGGAACTCTATATCGGCGACAGTCGCGACATTGTCGTCACCCAGCGCAAGATGAAGGATACGCGGATCAACCTGCGTAAGAACGATGCGGGTCGGATCGTGCTCTACGATACGGACGAGTTGATCACCGCCAAGATCGAGAACTTCAAAGACTCGCCCGCGACGCTAACGATGATCCAGCATATCGAGGGGCAGTGGGACATGAAGAAGTGCAACCTCGAATGCAAGCGGAAGGACGCCAGCACCCTGGAGTTCGAAATCGAGTTGCCCGCCCGCACCGAAGAGGGGCCCGCGGTCAAGGAACTGTCGATGCACTACCATCGCCGCAACGTCCGCACTCGCTAGCGCATGAGATTGCCCATCGTTTCGCTCATCAGCAAAAGGAGCAGTGACATGAAACGCATAATCGCAGGACTGATGATACTTCTGGTCACCGGCGTCGCCAGCGCCAAGGTGGATTTGACCACGATCCCGACGCGCGACACCGTGCAACTGACGATCTACAACTCGGCCGATCTGACCCTCGTCCGCGAGAGCCGGGCGCTCACGCTCGCCGAAGGCGCCAACGCCTTGCAGTTTTCCTGGGCCAATACGCTGATCGACCCGACTTCTCTGGAGATGCTGCCCAAGGCCCACGCGGCCGAGATTGATATCGCCGAGCTGGTCTTTCCACCCCGCGTCAAGAACCTGGGTCTGTGGAACGTCGAAAGCGAGGTCAGCGGCAAAGTCCCCGTCGAGATTTCGTATCTGACCAGCGGTCTGACCTGGCGGGCCTTCTATATGGGAACGCTGTCACAGGACGAGAAGACTATGCGCCTGCAGGGCTATGTCCGTGTGACGAACAATAGCGGTGAGGACTACGAGAACGCCCAGACCCGTCTCGTCGTGGGCAAGGTCCATATTCTGGACCAGATCGGTGAATTGGCGAGTCGCCAGTACGCGTACGGTCGACCGGACGAGGTTGGGGCGCGCCCCCCGGTGCCTTCGGCGCCGCATCCAGTGAAGCTAAAGCGGGCCGCCATGCGCGATCTGCGGATGATGGCTGAAGCGGCTCCCATGATGGCCGCGAAGGGAGTCATCAAGGAAGGGCTCAGCGAGTACTTCCTCTACACGATCGAGGGGACCGAGACGATCCCGACCGGTTGGTCCAAGCGGTTGCAGAGCTTCGACGTCGAGGGGATTCCCGTTGTGAACCTCTACAAGTACGAGGAGGAGCGGTACGGCGATCGTGTGGTCCGTTTCCTGAGCTTCGCCAACGACGAGGAGCACGAATTGGGCGAGACGCCCATCCCCGACGGGACGCTGAAAGTCTATCGCACCGCCGACGAGCAGAATCATCTGGCTTATGAAGGTCAGTCGTCGTTTAAGTACATCCCCGTCGGCGAAGAGGTCGAGCTGAGCCTCGGCGCCATGGCGGATGTCGTGGTCGAGCCGACGCTGATGGAGGTCAAGACCGACAACTATCGCTTCGACAAGGACCGCAATATTTCAGGCTGGGACGACATCGCGACCTGGAAGGTCGAGGTGCGCAACACCCGCGCGGTACCGGTCAAGATCGAGATTCGGCGGAACTTCGATTCGAGCTATTGGGACTTGGCCCGAAACGGTCAGGTCGATGCGTTCGAGAAGGTTGATCTGGACACGGTGAAGTTCACGATCGAACTGGCCCCGCGCTCGAAGCGAACGTTCGAGTACACGCTGACGACTTACCGCGGCGTCCGCACCGAGGACTGGACCCGCCGCTCGCGGTAAGTGCGCTGGATAGAGAGAAGGGTAATGTACATGAAACGCCGATTCGCCTTCTTCGCGATTCTTGGACTTGCGGCCTGTGCCTACGGTAAGGTTGATCTTGTGACCTTGCCCGTCCGGGACGCGGTGCAGTTGACGATCTACAACTCGGCCGATCTGACCCTGGCGCGGGAGAGACGCACGCTGACGTTCGCGGAGGGTGCCAACGCGCTGCAGTTCTCCTGGGCCAACACCCTGAGCGACCCAACCAGTCTGGAGATGCTCCCCAGAGGCCACGCGGCCGAGATCGACATCGCCGAACTGGTCTTCCCACCTCGCACACGGAATCTGGGCTTGTGGAATATCAACAGTGAGGTCAGCGGCAAGGTTCCGGTCGAGATTTCGTATCTGACCAGTGGTCTGTCCTGGCGCGCGTTCTACATGGGCACGCTCGCTCCCGATGAGAAGACCATGCGCCTGCAAGCCTATGTCCGCGTGACGAACAACAGCGGCGAGGATTATGAGAACGCGCAGGTGCGCCTCATCGTGGGCAAGGTCCATCTCCTCGACGAGATTGCCCAACTGGCCCGTCGGCCGCATGCGTACGGCAGCCCGATCCAGCGCGTGGGCGACGATTGGCTTGCCGGCAGGGCGGTGAAGAAGGAACTGGAGGTTCGCCTGAACCTTGAATATGACGCAATGGCGGTCTGTGACGCGCCTATGGATGCCAAGCAGATCATCAAGGAGGGGCTCAGCGAGTATTTCCTCTACACGATCGAGGGGACTGAGACGATTCCGAACGGGTATTCGAAGCGGTTGCTGAGTTTCGAGGTTGATGATGTCCCCGTCGTGAATCTGTACAAGTTCGAAGAAGACCAATACGGGGCGGAGGTCGTGCGGTTTCTTAGCTTCGCCAACGATGCGGATCACGAACTGGGCGAGACGCCCATCCCGGGCGGTGTCCTGAAGGCGTATCGGCGCGTCGATGATCAGCGCCACCTGTCCTACGTGGGCGAGTCGGCGTTCAAGTACATCCCTGTTGGCGAGGATGTCGAACTGAATTTCGGTCCCGTCCGTGACGTGGTGGTCGAGCCGACGCTGATGAACTTCGCGACCGACAACTATCGGTTCGATCGCAAGGGCAACGTCGCGGGTTGGGACGAGCAGCGCACCTTCGAGGTCAAGGTTCGCAACACGCGCGACGTGCCGATCCAGGTCGAGATCCGGCGGAACTTCGAGACCTCCTACTGGACCTTGACCCAGGGGAATGACATCGGCGCGTTCGAGACGGTGGACGTCGATACCGTCAAGTTCACGCTGACGTTGCCCGCCCGCTCGCAGAAGACCTTCGAGTACACGCTGACGACTTACGAGGGCACGCGCCGCGAGGCCTGGAAGCGCCTGGCCCGCTGATTCTTCTCATTGAGTTCTCAAGCCTGAGGTTCGCTGGCCGGTAGGACCGGCTCCAGCTCAGGTTCCGGAACGATCACGTCGAAATCGTCCCCGTACTGGGCAAGGTAGTAGAGCGAGTAGGATCGCGTGAAGACCGTCAAGGGCAAGAAGACGACGGCGCCCAGGTAAGGAATCGCGGCGCAACAGCAGGCGCAGCCGCACGTGATGCAGCCGAGACCGAAGACGATCATGCCAATCGCCAGGCCGATCACGATCTTGAAGAGCAGGTACACGACGAACCGTCCCGTGTTGTCACTGATCAGTTCAATCAGAACCCGCCAGGCCCGCGTGCATTTGAGGTTGGTTCGGGCCATGATCGGAACGACGAAGTCAGTGGTGAACACATCGATAGCGACGAAGACGACTATGCTGGCGACAAAGAGCAGCCCACACATGACGATGCCGGAGATCGAGAGAACATTGAACCCGATCGACTCGGCGGAGAAGTAGGCCAGTACGCCGCCCAGGACCAGGAACGTCATGACCACTACGAAGCTCAGCAGACCCATGACGATGCGGAAGCCGCACAGGCTCGCACCGTGGTTGGCGTATTGGCGCCAGGGGGTCCAGAACTCGCCCTTGTTCTGCGCGACGCAATAGAGGAACGAGAACCGCGCGCGACTGCTGAGCCAGACGATCAGCAGCCAGAGGAAGACCACGAGAAGAGACACGATGATAACCACCGGGATGATCCAGTGGAGGTTGGTCTCGACGAAATACCTGGCCTCGCCGAACGCCTGGCGTACTTCGCCCCCGACGTCGCCGCCCTGGTAGGGGCTCCCGCCCCCGCCTCCTCCTCCGCCGTTGCCCCCGCCACTGCCCCCCGAGCCCAACTGGGCCAGCCAGGCGGACAGGCCGATGACGAACCACTTGCCCAGATCGAACGGGCGGAAAAGGATGGTCCGCGTCCTGTCGATCGCCGAGCCGATCGGATCGGTTACACTGACATAAGCGGGGCGTGTATTCACAGCACGAGTCCTCCCAGGTAGATGAGCCAGTTAGCGAAGACGGCCAGGCCGATCAGCAGGGCCAGCCCTGTGTGGAGTTTGGTGAGCCAGCGGCTGATAGGCCGGGGCCGGATCGCCAGGGCATACAAACGATACGGAATCTGCGCGCAGAACAGGATGAAGACGGCCGGACCCAGGCGATGAAAGGCCAAGCCTGCGGCCAGGTCGCCATGAGCCAACGCGCAGAACGAACGCGACATCCCGCACAAGGCGCATCGGATGCCGAAGGTGTCATGGAGTCGGCACGAGAAGGGCCAGCGCAGGCCGAACAGCGTCAGCCCGTCCTGGGCCGACGTCAGAAGCGCCGCGCAGCCCAGCACGGCCAAACAGACGGCGAGGATCGTCACGTGGGCGACCGTCGCTGTCTCGCTGTGGTCGAGCGACCCTCCGCGCTGCCATCTCGTTGTGTCACATACCTGCAGCATTGTCTTTCTCTATGTTCGTGCCGTTGCCTATCCTGATAGTTGGCTCTGTTGCCGCAATTCGCGCCGTACGGGCCAATCAGCGAAGGCCAGGTAGATCGGCAGGCCGATATTGGCGAACGGCAGCAGGATCAACAGGCCCAGGGCCCAGTGATACCCCGCCTTCGAGCAGATCTTGCAGAAAACCAGCACCTGAAGGGCGCTGGCGAGCAGCGCTACAAACGCAATGATCAGAAACAGTATCCCCGTGAGAATCGGGATGCCCTGGATTATCGTGTCCTCTTGCATCGTGGTGCCTTTCCGATCTAGGATCGTGACTTCTACTATGTTTCTGTAACGATAGACGTCCCGGGGAGGCATTTATTCACCTTGGCCCGGAAAACTACCTCTTGGCGCCGTTCAGTCGGCTGATGGCGCGGGCGACGCGGTCGCGGTGTCGCTCCAACGGCGCCGGGTCCTTCGTAAACGTCTTCATGTCCCGGGTCACCGTCTCGGGGACCTCCAGCAGGGCGGCCAGGGTCTCATTCGGAGCGTCCTTGAGCAGATCACGCAGGATGACGAAGTATTCGTAGTCCTCGATCCCGTCGCGGAGCATTTCCCAGCGGATGCTGTCGACCGGCCCGTCCAGCACGGGACGGGTCGAATCAGCGTCCGCCGCGGCCAGGGGCGGATAGATGAATCGCCCGTCGCCGTTGCCCCAGGGCCGCTTCTCGCCCCTGGGTGTGCCATAGCCGGTCCGCCAGCCCATGGGATCGGCGTATGGATTCTGCGGGTGGTCGGGATAAGCGGTTGGGCTCGTCCAGTAGTTGGACTGCCAGACGAGGATGCCGTCGATCTTGCGCTTCCAGGTCTGCCAGAGCCAGACACGCATCTCCGTGCCCGGATGGTCGATGAAGAGCGTGCAGTAGGGGGCTTTGGGC
The DNA here is from genome assembly GCA_028277585.1 of Sedimentisphaerales bacterium. Lineage (GTDB taxonomy): Bacteria > Planctomycetota > Phycisphaerae > Sedimentisphaerales > Anaerobacaceae > Anaerobaca. The sequence goes on along the minus strand of JANQFY010000008.1, from coordinate 3,339 downwards.
CCGGTGCAGACGTACCACCAGAAGCTCTCACCGTGGGCGCGGCGCTGCTCGGCTGATTCGTGGTCGTAGTGGTGCGAGATGGGGCACCAGATATTGGGTCCGCCGATCAGGCCGGGCTCGACCTGTTCGGTCAGCATGCGCTTGATCTGCGGTGCCGCGGCCTTGAGCTTGGAGAAGCCATTGTTGACGAACGCGTAGTCTTTCGGCGATGGTTCGTCGAACCAGTAGACGAACGCCTCGTCGAGCCAGCCCTTCTCGCGCAGGTGCGCTTGCATCTGGGCGCAGTAGTCGGTGAACAGCGCCTGGTAGTGGGGTGTTTCCTCGCCGAAGCCGAGCAATTGCGGCTCGTGCCGGGCGTGGAAGGTTCCGCCGCCCATGCCCGGGATGCCCAGCCGGAACGAATTGAACTGCCACTGGTCGATCGCCTTGGTCATGGCGCGGTCCCAGGCGGAGAAATCGAGTTTCGCTCGGAGGTTGTCACGTTCGACGTCGGGCAGTGTCGGGGGTTCGAATGAGCCGCCCTCGATCAGCTCGGCGCCCGTACCGGCGTCGGTCAGCGAGACGTCATCGAACCAGACCAGACCCGTGTGCTCACCTGTTTCGGTCCAGGCGGTCGCGCGGAGGCGCAGTTGAACCGACTTGGCGCGCCGCGGGAACGACGTGATCTTGCGATCAAACTCTTGCCAATGTCCCGTCCCCTCGATCCCCATGTCGTTGTTACCGCCCGAGATCCACCTGCCCTTGGCGTCATGGTGGTTCAAGGTCACGAGGAAGACCTGGTTCGGGATTGCTGTGCGATAGCGGAACCGCAGACGCAGGCCCGCCTTGGAGATCGTTACCAGCGGCTCGTACGTTGCGTCGACATTCTCATCGGCGCGGTCGTCGAAGATCAGCAGCGAACGCTTGCCCGCATGCTTCTCGTTGTCGACCTCACGCCCTCCGCTCCATTTGCGCTTGGGCGGCTTGATGTCAGGCCATTTCACACCGATCCCGTCCAAGGGGGCCGGGTTGTAGGGCGAGATATGGTGGGCGCTGAAGTTGGTCCAGTATTTGTCGAGCACGCGGCGTTTGTCCCGCTCGCTGCTGAGCTGGTGATACCGGTACACGTTGCCCGGACTGAAACCGAAGGCGGTGACACACGTCATCCGGTCGGGCAAGGTGAAGTTGTAGACCTCCACCTGCAGGGTGACATCCTTGGTGTAGCCCTGTGCCTTGAGATGGAGCTTGCCCGTGTAGGCGCCGGCCCGCATCCCCTTGGGCACGTTGACGCGGACCCAGAAGGGCTGGTTTCGACCAGCCTTCAGATTGATTGACCCGTCCAGCGGGGGCAAGGGGTCAGGCCAGAGGCCCCTGACTGCGCTGCGGTCGGTTGGACGGGTCACATCGACGTAGCGCACCTCGAGGATCTCGATACGATCCGAGTCGATGGTCGCTCCGCTGGGGCCCTGCAGTGGCCCGGCGGTGATACGCAGGTTCTCCAAGGGTGCGGCGGGCCGGACGATCAGTTGAGCTGCTTCGGTTTCGTTGCGGGCGGCGCGGATGAGGACTGCCTCGCCCTTGGTGCTGGGCAAGCCCCGATCGGGCGCGATCTTCCAGCCCGAGGACGCCCACCACAGGCCGACCTGCTCGCTCGACTGGGGCAAGAGTTGCCCATAGGGCATCGCGAAATAATCGTGCGGCTGGGCGAAAGCCGCCGAGGTAATGAGAACAAACGCCCAAGCCAGGCTCCATCTCCCCATGGTTCGTTCCTTTCCTTCTGAATTCCGCGCTCATATCGTGACTTGTCCGCAATTCTCCGTTGCCCGATGTCCCTTGTCAAGGAGACGGTTGGGACGGGAGCCGATTGCGTCTGTTTGGCTTCGTGCTGGAGTGCCCCACACGAATCATCCGATTGCCGCGTAGAGATTCTGCGATTTCTTCCCTTGACGACGAACCGCTGTAGTGTATATACTGTATTATAACAGTAATACAGTTGTAGAGAGTCTTGGAAACCGAGCAGATGTGCCTTTGCGGATCGACCATTGCACCGGTTGACAGAACCGAGGCCGGAGACGAAATAACGAAAGCCACTTTCGAGATCGGCGAAAGCATGGCGGCCCAAGAGATCATCAGAGTCGAGAACCTCACGCGTCGGTTTGGTGCGACGATGGCCTTGAACGGCGTCAGCCTCAAGGTGGCTCGAGGAGGTGTCTTGGGATTGGTCGGCGAGAACGGGGCGGGCAAGACGACGCTGATCCGGCATCTCCTGGGGTTACTGAGAGCCAAGGAAGGCAGCGTGCGCGTCTTCAACAGGAACCCGGTTGATGATCCCGAGTGGGTGCTGGCCAGACTCGGATATCTTTCCGAGCACCGCGAGGACCTACCCGGCTGGATGCGCGTCCAGGAGCTGTTCCGTTACACGCGAGCTTTCTATCCGAAGTGGGATAGCGGCTACGCTCAGGAGATGTGCCGGACGTTCGGGCTCGACCCAAGCCAGCGTATCAAGACGCTCTCCAAGGGGCAAAAAGCTCAGGTCGGCCTGATCAACGCCGTCGCGCATGGACCCGAACTGCTGCTGTTGGACGAGCCGTCATCGGGGCTGGACCCGGTGGTCCGTCACGATCTGCTCGCCACCGTTCTTCGCAGCGTGGTTGCCGAGGGCCGCAGCGTCTTTTTCTCCTCACACCTTCTCGATGAGGTCGAGTCGGTGGCCGACCGCGTCGTCATCATGCACAAGGGGACGGTCTTCGTCGACAGCCAACTGGCGGAGCTGCAGGACTCATACTGCGCCGTCGAACTGCACTTCGAGACGCCTCCGGAGACACCGCCGTCCTTGCCCGGCGTGGTATGGTCCAGGCATCAGGGCCGGCGGTGGAACATTCTGTGCAAAGCGAACGCGGATGTCCTGAAGGCCAGAGCGGCCAAGCTGGGGGCGCAGACCGTCAAGGTGGAGCGGCCGACGCTGAACGAGATATTCGTGTCACTCGTCAAAGACGACAAGGGAGCGGCGTAGGATGTTGTCGATGGCCATTCAGATCGCACTGAGTCTCATGCGACGCGTCCGGATCAAGGCGTTGTTGATCGTCCTCGCTTGCGGCGTCTCCTTTGCACTGATGCGATTCCTGGGAGCGTTGGGCTACGAGATGCCCGGCCCTCTGAAGGTCCTTGGCCTCTTGAGTTTTCAGTTGCTGCTCGCATTGACGATCCTGATCATCTATCACACGACTGGGTTTGTTCCCTCGGTCGGATTCCCCACTAGAATGTATGTCCTGCCCGTCCGGACCTCCTTCCTCGTTTCGATGCAGATGCTCTCAGGGGCATTGACAGGGCTGCCACCGCCACGTATGTCGCGACCCCTGT
>JANQFY010000048.1 GCA_028277585.1 Sedimentisphaerales bacterium | reverse complement strand
GGTTCGTGCTGGACCTGGGCGCCGAGAACGTGGTGAGCGGCCTGACGCTCGACACCCGCCGGTCGTCCAACGACTATCCGCGCGGCTACGAAGTCTATGTTTCGTTCGATGGCGGTAGCTGGGGCAAGCCCGTTGTGACGGACAAGGACGCCAAGCCGCTGACCGAGATCACGTTCGAGAAGCCCGTTCGGACCCGGTTCATCAAGATCGTTCAGACCGGTACCTCGGGCAGTTGGTATTGGTCGATTCATGAGCTGATGCTCGGTCTCCAGTAGGCCAGCACAATCACGTTTGGGTGGCAGCGTCAAGGCCTGCGGTCTTGACGCTGCCACGCGAGTGAGCAAGAGGGGCCGGACACCCTCATTTCTTCAGGAGGATGAGCATGGACCTGACCGAGCATCACCTCTCTCGCATTATCATTTCCATCCTCTACGCCTGGGCGGCGTGGTCCTCTACAGTCAGCGCCGCCGACATGGCGGATTGGTTCGTCTTTGAGCCGACCAACGACACCGGCCCCAGCGTGATCGGCATGGAGCGTTGGCTGGACAAACCGGCCGGCAAGCATGGGCGCATCAAGCGAGACAGGGACAAACTCCTCTACCATGGTCAGCCCCTCAAGCTCTGGGGGCTGAACTTGTGCTTCAGCGCCTGCGCGCCCAAACGCGAACTGGCCGAGCAACGGGCCAAGTTCTACGCCAAGTACGGCATCAACTCTGTGCGGCTACACAAATACCTTGACGGGCCGGGTTGGGCCGGCATCCAGTCGGCGGACAGTTGCGTTGCGTTCGATCCGGAAGGCTTGGACCGGATGGACTACCAAGTTGCGAAGTTCAAGGAGGCGGGTATCTACGTCCTGCTCTCGGCCCATTTCGGCGCCTTGAAACTGGGGCCGGCCGATCGCGAATATGTCCCGTATCTGGACGAGTTTGGCAAGTTTGACGAGAGGAAGAAACGTGTCACCACGCCGCACAGCGCAATCCAGTACGCACCTGAACTACAGGACGTTCAGATCCGCCAGATGGTCAATCTCCTCAAGCACACGAATCCCTATACCGGGTTGACCTACGCCGAGGATCCGGCGATTGCATTCATTGAGGTTGTCAACGAGCAGAGCATCCTCTTCTTTACGTCCATGGCGCCCTTGAAGGCGAGTTCCACCTTGCGTCGCGCTACGGCTGAGCGGTTCTCGGATTGGTTGCGCAAGAAGTATCGAAGTCACGAAGGACTTCAGGCCGCGTGGGGACAGGAGGCTCTCGATGGCTTCGCCAACGACGGATTCCGCGCAGTCGGCGAGCATCTCGACAAACGCAACATTCTGCCGCTCGGCAATCCGTGGTATTGGGATCCCGCCCAACTGAATGGGTCGCAGGCCTATCGCAAGCAGCGTCTGCTCGATACGCTCGAGTTCCTCTACGGATTGCAGTGCGACTTCTACGATCGCTACGTTGACGCTATGCGCCAAGTGGGCTACGCCGGTGAGATTCTCGGCTCGAACTGGCAGGCCGGTCGCGCCCTGAGTCACTTCTACAACCTTCACTCGGACTGGCGCGTCGGGGCGATCGATCGACACAACTACTTCGGCGGGGGCAGCGCCCGGCGCGGCGAGACGTTCAACAACGCCAGCATGTTGCGCTCGGCCGGTTCGGGCACGCTCAGCGTTGGGCTCCAGCAGTGCATCGACCGTCCCTTCATGCTGTCGGAATGGATCCATGTCTTTCCCAACGAATGGGGCGTCGAAGGGCCCGCTCTGCTTGGCGCCTATGGTTGCGGGCTGCAGGGCTGGGACGTTTCCTACCTCTTCCAGAACCGCGACAGCGGCGGCTTCAGCGACCGCATCGGGCGCGATCGCTGGGACGTGACGGCCCCGCAGGTTCTGGGTGTGTTCCCGGCCGTGGCGTGACAGGTCTTGCGGGGCGATGTCACGGAATCCGAGCGATGCGTGCCGCTGCGCGTGCATGTGCCCTCACTGGCCCAGGCCAGGCTGGGTTTCACCGACCGCGTCGTCCAGCAGTACGATGTCAAGACGTTCGATACCGACAAGGTCCCGGCCCGGTCGCTGGCGGTCGCCCGTTGCGGTGTTGAGTTTACGGAGGATCACGAGGAGACGCCGGCCTTTGATCCGAATGCGTTCGAGACCGATGGTTTCCTCGTTTCGTCCACCGGGCAACTCGCATGGAAGGAAGGCAAGGACGCCTCTCAAGGGGGCTACTTCACGATCGATACGCCCGGTACGCAGGCGGTGGTCGGTTGCGCCGAGAATCAGAAGTGCCGGCTCGGTTCCGTGACCATCACGCCGCAGTGTCGCTTTGCCGCCCTCTACGTGACGGCGCTGGATCGTGACAAGACCATCCGCTCGTCGAAACGATTGCTGGTCGTCGCGCTGGCCCGCGCCCGCAATACCGGTATGAAGCTCAATGCCGCGGAGAACGAGATCCTCGAACGGGGGGAAGCCCCCATTCTGATGGAGCCCGTCAAGGCGACTCTCTCCTTCTCCGGCAGCGAGATCGTGAGTGTCAACGTGCTCGACCACGACGGCCGACGCACGAGCCGGACCCTTCCCGTTACCGGCAGGCGATTCACCGTTGATGGGACGCGAGACAAGACGCTATACTACGAGGTTGTTGTCGAATAGTGTCGGTCGAGGGTGTCCGGCACTTTCAGTTCACGTAGAGCGTACTCGCGAGGTTAATATGACGCCAAGACTCAACTCTCTGTCGGTGTACCTGTTCTTCCTGCTGTGTCTCGTTGCCGGTGCTTCTGCCGGCGGCGCGGAGTTCTTCGTTGCTCCCGAAGGGGCTGATACAAACCCGGGTACGCTCGATCGTCCGTTCGCCACGCTGGGACGCGCTCGAGAAGCCATCCGGTCGCGAAGCGATGGCGACGCGGTGACGGTCTTCCTGCGCGAGGGAATCTACTACCTGGACGAGACCTTCGTCCTGACCGCGGCTGATTCCGGGGCCAGGGATGCGCCGGTCGTTTATCGCGCCTATCACAACGAGAAGCCGGTCATCAGTGGAGGGCTCCGGCTGGACCTTAGATGGGAGCCGCATCGCGACGGGATTATGAAGGCCAAGGTCCCGACGGGGCTGAAGACCGATCAACTCTTCGTGAACGGTGAGCGTCAGCCCATGGCCCGCTATCCGAACTTCGATCCCGACCAGCGGATCTTCAATGGCTATGCGGCCGATGCGTTCGGACCCGAGCGAGCCGCGCGCTGGGCCGACCCGCGCGGCGGCTTCATCCACGCTATGCACCGGCACATGTGGGGCGACTACCACTACATCATCACAGGCAAGAACAGCGACGGGGCCGTGACGTACGAAGGCGGCTGGCAGAACAACCGGCAGATGGGTATGCACGGCAAGTACCGCTTCGTCGAGAACATCTTCGAGGAGCTCGACGCGCCGGGCGAATGGTTCCTGGACGAGAAGACCGATACGCTCTATTTCTATCCGCCGACCGGGGTCAAGATGAACGAGGCGACCGTCGAGGCGGTGCGGCTGCGTCACCTGATCGAACTGCGCGGCGACGAGAAGCGCCCGGTGCGGTTCGTCACCTTCAGGGACCTGACGTTCCGCCACGTGGCCCGCACGTTCATGGACAACAAAGAGCCGATGGTGCGCAGCGACTGGACAACCTATCGCGGCGGCGCGATCTTCTTCAACGGCGCTGAGGATTGCACGTTGGAGGATTGCTTTCTGGACCAGGTCGGCGGCAACGCGGTCTTCGTCAACAACTACAATCGGCGTCTGGTCGTGCGGGGCTGTCATATCGCTCGGGCCGGCGCCAACGGGGTCGCTTTTGTGGGCGATCCGAACGCGGCGCGGAACCCGCTGTTCGAATACGGCCAGCGGCAAGCGTACGCCGATATCGACAAGCATCCCGGCCCCAAAGCACAGAACTTCCCGGCTCAGTGTCGGGTCGAGGATTGTCTGATCCATCTCTCCGGCCGGGTCGAAAAGCAGACGGCGCCGGTGCAGATCGAGTTGGCCCAGGACATCACGGTGCGCCATTGCTCGATCTACGACGTGCCCCGGGCGGGGATCAACATTGGCGATGGTTGCTGGGGCGGGCATCTCATCGAGTTTTGTGACGTCTTCGATACCGTGAAGGAAACCGGCGATCACGGGTCGTTCAACTCCTGGGGACGCGATCGTTTCTGGCACTTGACGGATCTGGATCTGAACGACGATGCGACGTGGGAGCGGCACAAACATCTGCCTTTGCTCGACGTGGTCAAGACCATCACGCTGCGCAACAACCGTTGGCGCTGCGATCATGGGTGGGATATCGACCTGGACGATGGCTCGTCCAATTACCACCTCGTCAACAATCTGTGTTTGCGCGGCGGGATCAAGAACCGCGAAGGCTTCTACCGGGTCGTCGAGAACAACATCATGGTCAACAACGGGTTCCACCCCCACGTCTGGTACAAGCACAGTCAGGACGTCGTGCGGCGGAACATCTTCGGGATCGTACGGTATCGCCCCGCCGGAGGGATGCCCGCGACGCCCTGGGGCAAGGAGATGGATTCTAATCTCGTGCATCGCCTAGGCGTGACATCCGCTGCGCCGGCGACGGCGCTGGCCAAGCAGTCGCAGCGCGATGGGCGTTCGGTGATCGCCGACGCCCTGTTCGTGGATGCCGCCAAGGGCGACTTCCGTGTCCGGGCCGACTCACCCGCCCTGGCTCTCGGTTTCCGGAACTTCCCGATGGATCGCTTCGGTGTACAGAAGCCGGAGTTAAGAGCCATCGCCCGCACGCCTCAGATCCCAGCGATCCAGGACATGACGCCCGCAGCAAAGCGGCCGGCCAAACGTTCGCGCATCGTCTGGGGATCGTCAGTGCGTGACATCGTGGGGTTGGGTGATCAGTCGGCCTACGGCTTGCCCGACGCCTCCGGCGTGTTGCTGGTCGACGTGCCGGACAACAGCGCGGCCGCCGTTGCGGGGCTGCGGCAGGGCGATGTGATTCGCGCCTGCAACGGCCGCGCGATCAAGACGCTCGCTGATCTGGTGACGGCTCAGGGCCAAGCGGCCGGCGGTAGGCTGCAAGTGGCCATTATGCGCAAACAGAAGCGCCTTTCGATCGACCTGGATGACTATGTCTTTGTCACGACCGAGTCTCGGAAAGAGCCGCCCTTCAAGACCGTTCGCCTCGCTCCCACGGCGCAGGTGCTGTCGTTCGCTGTGACGGCTTGTGAGCCGGGGACATCGAACGAACCACTGGCCGTGCTCGGCGACGGCAAGCTCGCCCGGAACTATGGGCCGGTCTTTGGCAACGGGGTGCGCGGCATGTACAAGCTTGATTTGCGCGCCAGACGCCGGATCGCTCAGGTCAATACCTGGTCGTACAATCAGAACGGAAATCGAGGGCGTCAGCGGTTTACGCTCTATGGCAGCACGCGCGCCAGCGATCCGGGGTGGAAGGTGGGCGATGCTAGGCGGTTCGTGCCGATCGCAGAGGTGGACACGGGCAAGCCCGACGACGAGTTCGTCGCTACGAGTCTGCGTCGCAGCGAAGAGAAGGCCCTGGGATCCTACCGCTGGCTTCTCTGGGTAACTGCTCCGGTCTCCGACATCGCCGGTGGGGAGAACACCGCGTTCCAGGAGATTCAGGTGATCGCGGCAGAGGATTAGGCACTCGTTGTGCGTGACGCAATATGCACGACGATAGATGGGGACGTCCATGAAGCAGAAGCGTAAGGTTGTTCTGGCGCTGGGCACGGAGCGGAAATCGGGCCGGGCCATTCTGCGCGGCATCGCCCGCTACGCCAGTCTGCATACGCCCTGGGTGTTTGAGACGGAGCCTCCGTTCTACGGGAAGTACCCTTACATCGTCGGGGAGGATCGTCGGGCCAGGGCGTTGACCGACCTGGGAGACATGGGGGCCGATGGCGTGATCGCCTTCGCTGTCAACAAGGCTCAGGCAGAGGCATTTCTCTCGACCGGACTCCCGTCGGTCATTGTCCCGGTAGAGGATACGGTTCCGGGCTGTTGCTGTGTCATCGAAGAGCGCTACGCGGTCGGCTTGATGGCGGCCGAGCATCTTCTCAATCGAGGGTTCAAGCAGTTCGCCTACTGCGGCTTGAATCGGACGTATTGGTCGCGCGTGCGTGAGGAGGGATTCGCGCATCGGCTCAACCAGGTGGGCTACGAACCCGACGTCTACTGCCGGGACGAATCGTCGCGCCAGACCAGTTGGGGGCTCGAGCAGCGTCAGATGGCGATGTGGCTTCGCTCACTGCCCAAACCGGTCGGGCTGATGGCCTTCAATGACGAAAGGGCCCAGCAAGTACTCGAAGCGGGGAAATTAGCGGACGTGCGGGTTCCTGATGAGGTGGCGATCGTGGGGGTCGATGACGACGACATCATTTGCGACCTCGCCGATCCTCCGCTCTCGAGCATTGCGATGAACTTCGACGATGTCGGCTACGAGGCGGCTCATCAACTCCATCTGCAAATGGCGGGGAAGAAGCCCTCGATGTGGGAGATTCACCAACGACCGACCCATATCGTGACGCGCCAGTCGACGGACATTCTGGCGGTCGAAGACAAGTCCGTGTCCACGGCGCTGCGTTTCATTCGTAGTCACGCGGCCGATATGATCACGGTTCAGGACGTTGTGAACGCCGCCTCGGTCTCGCGGAGGTTGCTGGAACGTCATTTTCAGCGCACCTTGGGCCGGAGCGTGCACAAAGAGATCCAGCGTGTGCACGTGGAGCGGGCCTGTGAGTTGCTTCTGCGGACGGATTGGCCTCTTCGCCAGGTGGCGGCACAGGCGGGATTCTCTGGTTCCGTTCATTTGGGGGTGGCGTTCAAACGCGTGATGAAGCTGACGCCCCAGGGCTATCGCGACCAGAGCATGTCGCAAAACCCCGGCATTTCGTAAGCGTGAGCCCGATAAAGGCAGCTTTTTCGTTGTAGAGTGCAGGGTATGTCGCAAAATCGAAGGTGATAGACGCAAAATCGAGTCTTCTCCGGCGTCCAATTGTGCGATGATAAGCTGATATAGGTGCGGTGCTCACATGTAGTGGCGGCTCTATTGTGTTGGCGGCAAGTCGAGGAGAATGGATATGAAGGCGAAAGCGTTCACCCTGATCGAGCTACTGGTCGTTATTGCCATCATTGCAGTGTTGATGGGGATTCTCATGCCTTCCCTCAAACGCGCTCGCGAACAGGCGCGGAGTCTTCATTGCCGCAGCAACGTGCGCACCCTCACGATGGCGTGGCTGATGTACAAGGACGAGAACGACTCCAAGCTCGTCCCGGGCTTCACCCCGTCGGGAATGGGCGGCAATGACTCCTGGGTTCGCATGCCGGATGATCCGAGCAACTCCTTGCCGGAAGAGAAGCAGGAATACATCAAACGCGGTTTGATGTGGCCCTACGTCAAGGAAGTCGAGGTCTACCGCTGTCCCTCTGATCGACGCAAGAACGATCCATTCCACCAAAATGCGTATCGCACCTACTCAATCGCCGGTGGCATGAGTGGCGTCAATGATGGAACCTGGGAGATCAATCCGTGTCGCAACTACACGGACATCAAACAGCCGGCCACCAAGTACGTCTTCCTGGCCGAGTGTGATACGCGCGGCTACAACATGGGGTCCTGGGTGCTGAACCCGCGCTCCAAGCAATGGGTCGATCCGTTTGCGATCTGGCATCGTGACAATACCAGTACACTGGGTTACGCTGATGGGCACGCCGAAATGCAGCGCTGGCGCAGCAGAGGCTTGGTCGAGTGGAACTTGCAGGCTTTGCACGAGCCTCAGTCGTTTGCGTTTTATCGAACTCCGGCGGACGACGAAGAATGGGAAGACTTTGAGGTCATGCTCAAAGGATACGCCTATCGACAGCTTAAGTAGAACAACACGCCGCCGTCATTAGCGATGGCGGCGTTTCTATCTCCACGGACGGAGGTTTTCACAGCGGTCACCTTCGGGGGACAGACGCGGTCGGTACGTGTCTAGGCCGCGGCTTCACAGATGGACAGTTCACCGCCTCGCTTGGTGCGGGGTGGATGCGGTATAGGTATTGGAAAGGCTTGCGTAGGAGGTAAAGCAACATGAGTAGACGATTGTGTATGCTGGCAATTGCTGCCGTTATGCTCGGTTCCGTTCTCACGAGCGTGGCTGCGGCCGGCGACCCCACACTCCTGGGGTGGTGGAAGTTCGATGACGGCGCCGGAGACGTTGCCAAGGACAGTTCGGGCAACGGCTACGACGGCACCGTGTATGATGCAGCCTGGGTGGAGGGCAACCTGGGCGGCGCCCTGGAATTCACCGGCTCCGAGTATGTCGATGTTCCGGCTGAATCCTGGTCGACCATTACGACCCAGGCCTCGGTGGCGTTCTGGGCCTATGGCGATCCGGACTCCCAACCGCAGTCCAACTTCATCTTCGGCGCCTTTTCGGATCCGGCCGACAACAATGCCAGGGAAATGAGCGCCCACATCCCCTGGGGCAATGGCAATATCTACTTCGATAGCGGCGGAATCGGCTATAACCGAATCGAAAAGGCTGGGGACCCGGCCCACTACGAGGGGAACTGGACGCACTGGGCGCTCGTCAAGAACGCCGATACCGGCGATCAGCAGATCTTTGTCAATGGCGAACTCTGGCATAGCGGCACGGGCATGACCGTGACGATGGAAGGCGTCACGAAGTTCACCATCGGGACCAAGCCCAGCCTGGCTGAGGGTTGGTATCAGGGCAAGATCGACGACTTCCGTCTCTACGGTCGTGCGCTGACCGCCGAGGACCTTCCCGACATCATGGCGGGCAAGGGCCCCGGGATGGGCCTGGCTGCAGCGCCGAGCCCGGCCAATGAAGCGACGGACATTCCGCGCGATGTGCCGCTGGCTTGGGAAGCCGGTGAGTACGCCGTCACGCACGATGTCTATCTCGGAACGGTTTTCGACGACGTGAACGACGCCAGCCGCAGCGACGATCGGGGCGTGTTGGTCAGCCAGGGGCAGTCGGCCGCGACCTACGATCTCGATGGCGTCTTCGAGTTTGGTCAGACCTACTACTGGCGCATCGACGAAGTCAACGGCGCGCCCGACAACACGATCTTCAAGGGCGACACCTGGAG
>JANQFY010000450.1 GCA_028277585.1 Sedimentisphaerales bacterium | reverse complement strand
GACCTGTCTGGTCGCCTGGGCCGCCCTGACCCTGATGGCGAACCACATGCACGTGCCCAACGGATAGCAACCCTATTCCCTCTAAACTCGCTGGCAGTGCTCAGCACTCATGTCACAAGATGTCTCCCGTGCGACACAGAGGAATGGGCGTGCAAAGGGATGACTTTCGCCCACGAACTGGGCTATTGAAAGTGGGAAGACCAAGCCGGTTCGTGTTCCAGGAGTAGACCCGAGCCGATGGCCGCACGGCGACATATCTGAACGCCGTGATCCTCGCCCGGCTGCGCAGCAGACGCCGCCCTGTTGAGCGTGAGATACGGAGCATTCCCCCTGGGATAGTGGAAGGTGTTTTACCCACTGTCTCTTCGAATGGTAACATAACCTGGTCGACGTGGAACACAGAATGGATACTTTGATCGGGAACGTATGAGGCTGTTTCACAAGCGCAGGTATCGAGCGATTCTGGTGCTGATTCTCTTGTCAGCGATTGCCATTGTATCTCTCGACCCGGCTCAACTATTGAACAGGGCGGGGAGACCACGCGTGACGGCTTTTGTCGTCGATTCATCCGCCAGTATGATGGATCAGGAGCGAGACATTTTGCGGCTCTTTGACGACGTCACACACAGCCAGATCGTGACCACGATACTCAGAGAATGGGGCGGGCCCGACCGACTTCATCTTCATCGGGTTGACGGCCCCCAAGGTGCGGTCGATCGAGACCGTTATCTCGAGGCGCTCGGACAGATACAGGAGTATCTGCAAGAGGAGCCAACCGACCGCGTAGTGATCAATATCAGTCTGGGTTCATACGCGCCGGTGCTCACGGAAAAACAGCTTATCGAGGACCTCGTCCAGCAAGGCGCCATCGTGGTCGCGGCCGCAGGCAATCATGGCGCTGAGAAGTGCGTTTATCCCGCGGCCCTGGAGGGCGTCATCTGTGTTGGCGCTTCGGAAGACGGTGTTCGCCGGGACTACTCTAATTACGGCGACATCGACGTCTTTGCTGATGGCAGTTACCATCTCGTGCAGAGACGGGCGGTTCCTTCGGACGCCGGCATTGAAACGCACAAGCGTACGGTGAAGCTGAACGGGACATCGTTCGCCGCCCCCAGAGTCGCGGGACTCGTAGTGAAAATGCTGCGACTGAAACCCTCGCTCGGAAAGCGGCAGATCCAGGAGATCCTTCAGACCACATCCGATGACGTCCTTGACTTTGAACAGGGCTGCATCAATCGCCTCGATGCCCTTGCCGCCATTAGCGGCAAACACGCCGCGCTCAGAAAGGTCGAACCGGCCGTGCTCGTGTTCATCGAAGTCGTATGCATCGTCATCTTGATCTGCATAGGGCTGCTCATTGCCGTCCCGATCCCGGAATTCCTGTTTCGCGTTCTGTTTCCTTCGCGTTGGATCGCGGTCAAGATGGCGCGCATCGATAAGATCATGGCGAATGATGCGAGACGTCCCCGGGACATCAGGTACCTCATAGACTGCTTGCGACCGGGGTACAACCAACTCCACGACAAAGCCTACAGAGTTCTGCTATGTGCGGGTGAACCGGCAGTCAAACACCTGGTGCGGGCCTACCCCTACAAGACACACGATGAGTTTGGGGATTTCAAGACGTGCGTATACGACCTTATCCGACAGATCGGCGGGCCAGAGGCCGACGCGTTTCTCCGATCTGAACACACATGCCACGGCAATCCCAACGAACCACGCCGCGAGTTCGAAGGAGCCTAGGGAAAACCACACGTGGGCTTCCTTCAGGTCAGGAGTCACAGAAGCGCCAGTAAGGGTCAGTTGCCCGACGGATACTGGATGAGAAGCTTGTCGGCGGGCGCCAGCCCCAGAGTGATCGGGTCCCCCGTCTCCGGCTGAATCTGGATTGTGCCGGCCTCGGGGTGGATCTGCTCGATGCAAATCGGGGTCCCTGGCTTGAGACCGATGGAACCGATGTATTGGAGGAACGGCTTGGATTCGTCCAAGACCCGGGCGACGACGCAGCGGTCGCCCGCCTGCGAATCGGCCAGGGATGTCTGGGGCAGCCTGGCGATCTTACCGTCAGCCGTAGGAATCGGGTCACCGTGGGGATCGAGTTCGGGGAAACCGAGCATCCGGTCCAGCCCCGCAAGCACCCGGTCGGAAACGGCGTGCTCCAGGCGTTCGGCCTCTTCGTGCACCTCCGACCAGTCCAGACCGACGACCTCCACGAGAAACAGTTCCAAAATGCGGTGTCGACGCAGAATACTGATGGCGACCTCTTGCCCCTTGGCGGTGAGCCGTAAGCCTTCATAGGCCTGGTATCGAATGAGCTTCTCGCTCGCCAGCTTCTTGGCCATGCCGGTTACCGTTCCCGGCGTGACGCCCAGCGCCTTGGCCAGCACGCCAATGGCCACGGGGGCATCCGCCTGCCGGGCCGACTGGAGCTCGAAAATCGTTTTCAAATAGTTCTCACGCGCGGTTGATTTCATTGCTCACCGGACCTCATGATACCGCCGTGCTGCTGTTCAGTCCACCGAGTGTCGTCCAGCACTGACTGTGATACGCCAGAACAGTGGTTTTGTTGCGTCATATTCTGCTTTTTGGATGACAAAAGAATGAACTGCGTACACGCCAAACTGTATACTGGCATGGAATCTTACCTGTTGTGCTGGGAGATGCAAATATGGTTGGTGTGGATTCGCCCGGATCGACATTGGACAGACTGCCGACGGGAAAACGAGCCTATGTCGCCGCCATCGATGTCGAGGGAGCGTTCAGGCATCGATTGTTGGACCTGGGATTCGTCCCGGGCGCCCTGGTCGTCCCGGTTCTGTGCAGCCCGGATGGCGGCCTGGTGTCTTACCGGGTCAAGGGAGCGGATATCGCTTTGCGTCGCGAGGATGCGGCCGGTATTCGGGTTTCGTTGATTCCGTCTGTGACTGAGCCCGCACCCAGCCCTGACGTAGTGACGCCTGCATCCCGTAGTGAGCCAGTTCCCGCAGCTCAACCGTCGCATCCATCGGGGCGGCCTGTGCCGCTGGTGGCGCTGGCCGGCAATCCCAACACGGGCAAGAGCACGGTCTTCAACGCATTGACGGGCCTGCGTCAGCATGTCGGGAACTGGCCGGGCAAGACAGTGGCTCGGCTGGAGGGGACATGGATGTATCGAGGGCGGCCGTATCGGATGGTCGACCTGCCCGGCACCTACTCGCTGCTGTCGAACTCGCCCGAAGAGGAAATCGCCCGCGACTTCCTTCTGACGGGCAAGCCTGACTGCACCGTTGTCATCGCCGACGCGACGTGCCTGGAACGCAATCTGAACCTGGCGTTTCAGATCATGGAGATCACGCCGCACGTGTTGCTGTGTGTGAATCTGATTGACCAGGCCCGGGCGCGGGGCATTCGGGTGGACGGCGAGCGTTTGCAGGAGTTGCTTGGGATACCCGTCGTGATGACCTGCGCGCATCGTATGCCCGACGTGGCCCGCCTGGCCGAACACGTCGAGCAAGTAGCGTCCGGCCGTCTCACTCCGAGACCTATCCACGTTGGCTACAGCGAGCCCCTCGAGCGGGCAATTGACGAGATAAGGACCGATGTCGAACACGTTCTGCCCGGCGTATCGAGTCGTTGGGTGGCTGTACGCCTGCTGGACGGGGCGGATGACCACGTCAGGCAGTGGGTGGTCGAAGCAGGGCTGGGCGACAGGTCCGGACGAGACACCGAGACCCGCACGGCTTGCCGCGCTTAGCTGGAGCGGAGGGAGCAAGTTCAAATGGCTCACGGGCATAGCGAATC
>JANQFY010000292.1 GCA_028277585.1 Sedimentisphaerales bacterium | reverse complement strand
CGATCCCGCGAACAACATTGATGACAGAATCGCCACCGTCGCTGGGATCATCCCCGACGCGCTCGGGGAGATCACGATCAGCCTGACCGCAACCGACCGCAACAACCGTCACGCCATCTGTCTGGGCGCGATGCAGATGGATGAGATCCCCGAGCAGGCACCCATTGTCTTCCTCGAGGAGCCAACCGACCAGACGGTGGTCGAATACCGGCCGGCGACATTCCAGGTGGAGGTCGACAGCACCCCGCCGTATACCGTCCAATGGTTCCAGGATGGCGAAGCCATCCCCGACGCCAACGAATTCACCTATACAATCGATATCGTGACGCCCGACCTGGACGGCGCGGTCTTCTCCGTGACTGTCAGCAATCTGCTCTATAGCGCCACCAGCGGCGCCGCTGTCTTGACGGTCGCGCCGGATGTGAGCGCCCCGATCCTGCTGACGGTGAGAAGTACGAACGGATACACGATCGAACTGGCGTTCGACGAGCTTCTCGATTCCGACACGGTCGGCGCCGTCGACAACTACGTGGTCAACGAAGGCGCCGTCACCGTCAACAGCGCCGAACTCGATGAGGACGGCAGGACCGTCATCCTGATGCTGAGCGAGCGACTGAACGCCGCGTTCGACGTGAGCGTCGCCGGAGTGCAGGACATGGCGGGTAACCCCCTGGCGGCGGGCGCCGCGGCTGCGGGGCAAGTGCTCCCCGAGGTCCTGCTCTTTGATTTCGGATCGGGCGGCACCCCCACCACAGACGACCCGAACAACACATGGAACAACATCACCGAGAGCGTCGGCGCCTCCGACTCGGGTCAACTGTTGAACCTGATGACGACCGACGGCAGGACGACAGATATCGATCTGGTGATGTTGATCCACTTCAACGGGGCCAACCAAAGCGGCACGCTGGAATTCGATCGCTTCCCGACGGATGCGACGCGCGATTCGCTGTTTGGCAATACCGAAACCTTCAGCGGACGAAGCGATGTCTTCCCCAGCTTCAAACTGACAGGGTTGGATCCCTTGCTGACGTACGTCTTCACGTTCTACGCCTCACGCATGGGCATCCGTGACAACCGCGAGACGGGCTACACCCTCACCGGCGCCAACTCGGGATTCGCCGCTTTGGACGTTGCCGCCAACATCGAGAAGGTCGTCACGGCAGCCGGGATCGAGCCGGACGCCGGCGGAGAAATCACGATCAGCCTGGCGCCGACCGCCAATAACAACAATGCGTACCACTTCACCTATCTGGGTGTCATGAAGGTCGAGCCGACGCCGGAGAGCGCCGGCGACTGACGACAATGACATCCTGAGGCTGCCCGCCACGACAAGAGCATTCGCCGAACCCACGAGGAAAATGCGCGCTGTCGGGTTGATTGCGAGATGGGCCAAAGGTATGCTGGTAGCGCTGTTCGACGTGGTCGACATACCCAGGGAAACGATGAATACCTAGGAAAGGAGTCACAAATCATGGCGACAACGGACAACCTCCAGGACGCTTTTGCCGGCGAGAGCCAGGCGAACCGCAAGTATCTCGCCTTTGCCAAGAAGGCCGAGCAGGATGGCTTTGCTCAGGTCGCGAAGCTCTTCCGCGCCGCGGCCGAGGCCGAGACCATTCACGCCCACGCCCACTTCCGCGTGCTAGGCGGCGTCCAGGGCACCGCGGAGAATCTCGCAGCCGCGATCGAGGGCGAGGGATTCGAGTTCCAGCAGATGTATCCGAAGTTCCTCAAAGAAGCCGAGGACGAGGGCAACCAGGCGGCGGTCTACTCCTTCAAGAACGCGCTGGCGGTCGAGGAGATCCACCACGGGCTGTACGGCAAGGCGCTCGAGAGTGTTAAGGCCGGATCCGACCTGCCCGAGAAGAAGATCTACGTCTGCGCGATCTGCGGCAACACGGTCGAGGGCGAGGCGCCTGATTCGTGCCCCGTCTGCAAGGCGGCCAGAGAGAAGTTCTTCGAAGTCGCCTGACCGATTGCATCTGATCTGGACCCATCCCCGGGATCGAACTTGTCCCGGGGATGGTCGATCGAATCCCCATCCGTTAGGAGAGTCCAACGATGCCGGCTCCAGCAGCCAAAGCGTGGCGATGCGCCGTCTGTGGGTACGTCCATACGGGCCCGGAAGCCCCCGATTTCTGCCCCGTTTGCGGCGCGCCCTGCGAGGTCTTCGAACTGGAGCCGGCCCGCCAACCGGCAGCCAGTGCCCCCGTCGAGCGATGGCGCTGCCTGAACTGCACCTATGTCCACACGGGCGCTGAACCGCCCCAGACCTGCCCGATCTGCGGAGCAGCCTCCGACACGTTCGAACCACTGGTCGAGAAGACCCAACAGGCGGCGCATGCGACCGGCATCCGGCGCGTCATCGTCGTAGGGGGCGGGGTCGCCGGGCTCGCCGCGGCCGAGTCGCTGCGCACGTCGTCGAGTGACGTCGAGATTACGCTGGTCTCGAAGGAACCGGCCCTGCCCTACTATCGGCTCAACCTCACCCGCTTCCTGGCCGGTGACATCGATGAGCAACACTTGCCGATCAAGGGGCAGGATTGGTTCGATGAGCAGCGCATCGGCTTCATGCGCGAGGCCGAGGTCTCTGAGATCAAGCCCGAAGATCATCAGCTTCTATTGCACGGTGGCGAGACACTGCCCTATGACAAGCTCATTCTCGCCGCGGGGGCGCACCCGTTCATTCCCCCCTTCCCCGGCGCCAACCGCGAAGGGATCACGAGCCTGAGGACGTTGGCCAATGCGCAACAGATCCTCGGCGGCGGAGTTGCAGACCGGCGCTGCCTCTGTATTGGCGGCGGCCTGCTCGGCCTGGAGACGGCCGGGGCGCTGGCAAGACGTGGGGCCGAGGTAACGCTACTGGAAGGTCACGGCTGGCTGATGCCCCGCCAGTTGAACGAGGCGGCCGGGAAAGCATTGGCCCGCTACGTCGAAGCGGCGGGCATCACTCTGCTGACTCAGGCGCGTACGCGGGAAATCATGGGCGATGAGCGTGTACGCGGCGTCGAACTGGAGGACGGGCGCACCGTCGGGACCGACCTGGTCATCATTGCAACCGGGGTACGACCCAACAGCTACCTGGCACGCATGGCCGGTCTGGAGGTCAATCGCGGCATCGTCGTGGACAACCATCTGGTCACATCGCACACTGATATCTTGGCGGCCGGCGACGTGGCCGAGCATCGCGGCGTGCTCTACGGAACCTGGGCGCCATCGGAATACCAGGGCAATATCGCGGGGATGAACGCCCTCGGCGCGGGCGTCGAGTTCGGGGGCATTCCCCGCTCGAACGCGCTGAAGGTCCTGGACGTGGAGCTGTTCAGCATTGGGCAGATCCAGCCGGAGGATGCCAGCTACCAAACAATCGATCGAACCGATGATGACGGGTACTGCCGCTTCGTGTTCCGCGACAGTCACCTGATCGGCGCCATCCTGCTCAGCGACGCGACCATTGCGCCGCGCGTCAAGAAGGCGGTGGAGAGCCAGACGGACTGCTCCGGCCTGCTCGCCAAGCATCCCAAAGCCGCGGATGTTATCGATTTCCTGGGTAGCGCATCCGACTAGCGTTCATCAGTCGGCCCGGGCGACCAAGGCGTTGAGGTACTCCTCGAGATTCGTGTAGCCGTCCCCGTCTCTATCGAGCGGTCCGTCGGCCGGGTTGCTCGGATCGAGACCGTGGGCCTTCTCCCATTGGTTCGACATGCCATCGCGATCCGAATCCGGGCGCACATCGCGCGTCTTCAGAATGGGCCAACCTCCGACCTCATCCTGGGAGTCGATCAAACGACCCGTGCGATTCCGCACGTCAGCGATGACGCGCTCGTCCACGACATCACGGCGGAGCGACGCCCCGGCCTGCGCCAGGATCAGCTCATAAGCTTGGGCCGCTGTTTGCGTCGTCGGGGCGTCATCGCCCAACTGAGGTGCCGGCGCCTTCCAGTCGTCCAGCTTGCCGGCATACTTGTAATTCGATCCGGGATAGAGCCAACGGTGGAAGTCCAGCGACGCGTAGTTGTCGGCGGTCCAGTCGTCGCGCCCCTCGAAGACGTTCCCACTCATGAAGCCCCGCGCTGCGTGAGTGAGCCCCCCTTTCATGGCGATGGGCAAGCGGTTGGGGTCGGTCTCAGGGCCGGGGCGCCAGGTGTTGTTGATCGCGTTGACGAAGTGGTCGGCGAAGTTGGCGGTCGCACCCCAGTTGTAGATGACGTTGTTGCGGAAGTCCACGATGCTCAGCGGATCGCCCGGATCGGCGCTGCCCAGCGTCGGGTGCCGGTCGCGGCAGGTCGAGAACAGGTTGTGGTGAAGCGTGATCGGCCCGTCCGGCTCGCGGTACGACGCGCACATGGCGTGCGGGCCTTTCGGATGAATGCTGTCGTGCAACGCCTCGCTGAGGATGCACCACTGAATCGTGAAGTTCTTGCCCGCGCGGAAATCGTGCGTCCCATCGATCGCCCAACTCAGTGACAGGTGGTCCAGGATGACATTGTCGATGTCGTTGGTGGTCAGCGTGTCGGGCCCACTCGGCGCCTTGTGCTGATCGCCTAGACGCACGCGCAAGTAGCGAATGATGACATCGTGACAGTCTTTGAGACTGAGCGTGTGGTCGCGTAGCGTGATCCCGTCGCCCGGCGCGGTTTGCCCGGCCAGCGTCAGGAAGGACTTGTCGATGCACAACTCGGATCGCAACTGAATCGTCCCCGAGATATCGAAGACGATCGTGCGAGGCCCGGTCGCCGTCTCGATCCCATGCCGCAGCGATCCCGGCCCACCATCGGCCAGCGTCACGACATGGTAGACATCTCCGCCCCGCCCACCCCGGGCGAACCGTCCGAATCCCTCCGCTCCCGGAAACGCCAACGGCCGGGATTCGAGCGCCTGACCCAACACCGAGGACATGGCGATTCCACACACAGCGAGCAGGACAGAGTCACGCATCTCAGTTCCTTTCACTCTCGGCACCAGAACAGCATCTTCACGGGCGACAATTCTTCCATGCAACGCCTGTCATCATACCGCAGTCGGCTGTTTCCTCTCAACCCAAAGAAAGGGGCCTGCGTCCCTTGGCTCAGGACACAGGCCCCAGTGTGTACTCAACTCGTGCGAGACCTTACCAGCATCTCGCCTACCAGAACCTACTCACCAATAAGCTCAATTTCCGCGATTTGCATGAGCGCCTGGCTTTCGCCCCGAAGGGTCGGGAACACGATCTGATAGTACGTGTAGGCCACGTCGTTGTTGAAAGTGATCGGCGTTTCGTTCTTCGTGAAGCGCGGCCACTCGGCCTCGCCCGCGAAATCGACGATATCACCGGCTGCGATCAACGTGTAGGGCCCATCGATGCCCGCGTTGGAGCCCGACAGTTCGAACGTGATCGGATCCCGCGTGGGCACATCGTTGGCTGTGGTGAAGCCCAGGCCGGTTACAACCGTTGGGCCCACCAGGGGCCCGACCTGTAGCCCGGTGGCCTCGGACCCGCCCTTGCGGTGTAGATACTTCGTGTTGACGTCGTCGTCGAGCGCCAGCGCCGGGTGCTCGGCGCCTGGCCAGTCACCATCGTTCGGGACGCCTACCACGATATCGCCCGCTCGCGTGACATCGGGCGACTCGGTGGTCGTACTGTCGGGCAGCACCTCGGAGTACAGCCGGACGTCGTCGATGTACACGACACCGCTGGCTCCGGCGCCTTCGACACCGATGATCAGCGAAGTAACGTTGCTCACGTTGCCGGCCGCAGCCAGATCAATGCTCCACAACACCCAGGCCGCGCGCCGCAGGTCGCCGGCTGGTCCGGGGTAGACGATCTTCGTGCCGTTGATCTTGACGTACAGTTGACCGCCCGTGTTGTCGGCATCGCCCTGGAACGAGAGCGTCAGGCTCTTGACCAGGCTGGCCGTCCAGTCCTGAGTGATCGTCAACTCCGCCTCGGACATCGAGGTCCCGGCGTTTTCGTAGAACAGCGGCATGGACTGGCTGCCATTGTTGACGATGCTCTGCTCGGCAAACGGCGACTCGAGATGACCAACGGTCGAGCCGTTGCTCGGGATGCCATAGCCATCGACCCAAGTCTCGTAGATCCGGCCGCCCTCGTCATCAATGTAGCTCTCGAAGTCATCGACCACGATGAAGTCTTCGGTCGTGAAGCTCCAGATCGCGCCGGCCCACGCGGTAATGGCGTCGGCTTCGTTGACCTCGGTGACCTGCCAGTAGTAGTCCGTCGCCAGATCCAGCACGCCAGGCGTAACCGTCGGGACATTGGAGGTGCCGATGGAAGCCAGCGCCTCGGAATCGGTGCCCAGGCTGATTTCGTGAGAAACCGCTTCACGGCCGGCACGCCAGCTGAGCGCCGTAGCGACGCTGACACCGGTCGCGCCGTCAGCCGGTTGCGGCTCGCGCCCATGGGCCGGGATCTGCATGAACTGGATTTCGCTCACGCCATACTGCGGCAGGAAGCCGTGGTTGCTGTTGATGGTCAGCTTGACGAACTTGACCGGTATACCGCCGAACTCGATCGTCGAATTGGTCGTGTAGTCGGGGCTGGCGGTCGCCTGATTCAGTTCGACGTCGCCCAGAACCGTCCAGTTCTCACCGTCCAGCGAATGCTCGACGGTAACCGACTTGAGACCGAAGCCCAACATGAGTTCGAACATCTCATTGTAGTTCCAGACCAGCACTTCGTGCAGCTTGTAGACCTGATCGAACTCAAACATGAGGTAGACTGGGTCGTCGCCGGCCGGGACGCCGTGCCACATGTCCTCCGAGAGGACGGTGTGCTCGCCGGCCGCGTTGAGACCGGAACCATCGACTATCTTCTCGGGGCCGGCCGTGGCATCCGAAACGGCATTGCTGGTCGCAATAACGCCTTCGATCGCATACGCGAACGGCTCGATGGTGAACTCCCAAACCTTGCCCTTGTAGATAGTGCTGGTCGGCGGGGCATTGACCTCGTCGATGCGCCAGTAGTACGTGGCGCCGAATTCCAGGATGCCCGGATCGTACGTCTCGGCCGCCTGATTTTCGCTGACCAGCACGCCTCTCGGGTCATCGCGCGTCGCATCGTTGACATCGTCGAAGTTGGTGCCCAGATAGACGTCATGGGTCGCGGCGAACTTGCCCGGCGTCCAGTTCAAGTCCGTGTCACGGGGCAGATCCGAAGCGCCGACCTCGGGGACCGGACCTTTGGCTCTGGTCGGCACGGGCGGGATGTGCGTGATGTAGTCGGTCAGGTAGGTCGGATTGGTGATGTCGCTGCTGAGTCCCGGGCCCGTCCAGCCGATATCCATGTTGTCACCACCACCGGCCTCCTGGTAGAAAGCCATGACAGCCATGATCTGGCCCGCCCGCAACTCCATGGTCTCGGAGTGCTGCGAGGGGTATTTGTCCCACTCGGCGTTGGCGCACCAGCCATCGACCCAGGCCACTTCCTCGGCGTTGATCATTTCCTCGTCCTGGCTGACATAGAGCATGCCATAGTCATCGCAGGCATAGTGGAACTGGTAGCTGCCGGTCTCCGGAACGGTGACCCAGCCGTAGAACTTGGCGACGTAGTTGTCCTTGCTTCCTCGGTACAAACTCTCATCGATGACTTCTTCCAAATCCACGGGCGGCGTGGGATTGACCAAGTCTCCCAGGAAATCAATGATGGCTTGCCGACTGCCCGCTACGCCTGTGTCCCAATCCTGGTGCACCATCCCCGCAAAGGTCGCCGAAGACAACAACAAGCATACCATCGCGGCAAACAACGTGTACTTCTTCATAATACTCATCCTCCACGTAAGATTAGACCCCAACCACATTTCCTCAATTCAAACGCTGTTGGACCTCTTCCTTGGCTGTCCGCCACCTCCTTTCTCCAAGGAAGCTACGCGACGGCGCCGGGAGGGCGTGCTGTGCTGTGACACGATACCGACCGCACATACGTCCTTTTTGTTGCATGCGCACCCGACGAGGTCGCGCCCCGGCCGCGGGCCATACCAAGCCCCTGCGGCGCTACGCTCCGCGTCATGTCAAATACCTACGTCTCCAAACTACGGCGTGCCAGTGGGAACCCTCGCAGCCGATAAAATGATTATAGCAACCCCAACAATCGGCCGCAATAGTATTCCATCGACGCACTTAAGCAATCCTATCGGCATAAGGGAATAGCAGGATTAGGCGAAATGGACGTTTGCCCCCTCTCCGGCATACGGCAATTTGCATCAGATGTCCTGCATGAATCCCGAATTCGGCTCTTCTTCGGGGCCGCCGGCCAAGACAGGCACGACTGCCCCCCGGCTGGGTATTCTCAGATATATGCACGACTAAGGGGGATTTTCGCATTATCTTTGGGACATTGCGACGGATTTTCGAATCCGGGCGAGAATAGGAAGTGAGAATGGCATTGGAATCCAGTGCTTTGGATGTGGGAGTAGCGGAGTGGACCAGGACGCAGAGCGGTTCGTCATTGCGTGTGCCCGCGATGGCAGCGAGGAGGCTTGGCAGCGATTGTTCGAGTGGCATTTCGATGCCGTGTACGGATTCTGTCTGGCTTTGGCATCCGGGCGAAAGGACACAGCCGAGGAAGTCACCCAGCAGGTGTTCGTCACCGCGGCCGGGCGGATCAACCGCTTCCAGTTAGATCGCGGGACGTTTCGGGCCTGGCTCTGCGGGATCGCGCGAAACCATCACCTGGCTCTGCAGGCCAGGGAAGGACGACGACGGCGACTCGAAACGCAACGCCCCGTAGACGTTGGGACCACGAATCGATCCGAACCCGCCCTGCTGATCCATGAGACACTGGCGCGTTTGCCGGGCCAGTACCGCCGGGTTCTCGAAGACAAGTACCTCAAGCGACTGACCATGAGGGAGATGGCGCAGGCGGACGGCCGGAGCATCGAGGCGATCGAGTCCCTGCTGCGGAGGGCGAGGGACCGATTCGCCCCGATCTATGAATCCATCAGAAACGACGGCAACAGAGGATCATGATATGTCCACGCAAGATATCGACAGCCTACTGAGAGAGAACCTCTCCGGTGGACCATCCACCGATCCCTTTCGGGCCCAGGTACTGCGCGAATCGACGGCGGCATTCATCGGCGCCCGTCGGAGGCGCGGCCAATGGCGCATCGCGGGGTTGAGTGTTGCGGCCATATTCATCGCCGTCGTTTCCTTTCTCATCGGCCGAAGCGCCGTCCCCTCAAACAGCATTACGGCAGATCCGATTGCTGGCGACGTTCCCGGGAGAGTCGCTGTGCCGAGCGATGTGGTCGAATGGCTGGAGGCGGCCAATCTGTTTCGACGGTTGGGCATGGAGGAGCGTATGGCGCGAGCCATTCGCCGCGCGGGCCAGCTATCCAGCGATGATACGGCCCCGGCGCGGAGCAGCGTGGGGTCTGCGATGGTTGATGACAGGGCGTCTGTTGCGTCAGAGGGCTCACCTCGCCGGCCCTCGGAGAAGTCCCCGCCACCCGCGTACGGCGAGACAATGAACCGGATAATGGCACAATCATTTGGAGAATAGAGCTATGAAAGCTGAACGGACCAAGAAGATCCTCTTCCTGTTTGGCCTGGTGTTGACCGGCGTCCTGGTGACGGGCGCCGTAACTCAGAGCAAGGTTCCCAGCGTCTGGGATCGGGTCCAGGCTGTGGACGACCCGGAACTGGGCGAACTGATTCAGGCGGCCATGGAGAACCGCAAAAACCCCGACGAACGGGCAAGTCTGGGGATCATCCACAAGGTCACTCTGAGCTACGCCCAGATCAAACTGCTGGACCAACAGATCGAACAGGTGACGCAGAAACTCGCGAGGGCTTCGGGACCGGTCGAGATGCGGTACGAATTGCTGCTGGCCAAAGCGGAACTCGAAACCAACCTCATCCAGCAATTGGCGGATCTGAGGGAAGCGATGGGGGTCATTCCCAAGTACCCCTTCGACAAGGACCCGCTCCCGTCCGTCAATGCCTGGGTGTTCCTCCATGTTGTGGACCAGGGCGTTTGCGTGTTCGACGCGTACCCGCCGTTCGGTACGTACTGGGCTGGATGGCGCTTCAAGTCTATCGGGCTGCTGTCGGAAGAAGATGCGCTGGCCTACGTCCGGGACCAATCAAGAAACAAAGACAACCTGCCCATACGGATCTTCATCCGTCATACACCGACACTGGCCGACGGAGCCAAGAAACTGCGCCGCCGGGTGCTGTCGGTCATGAAGGAGACAGATTCTCACATGGAAGCCGATGTCCGTCTGGAACTGCTCGACTGGGTCGGGTCGGGCGAGGCGACATTCTATCTCCGAGACGGCATCGCCAGAACGATGCACGCGGCGCCGGTACGGCGTCCTGACGGCGATGGGAAACCACTCGTCAGCGGTGTGGTCGACTCGAAGGATCTCGATCAGCACATCGGGTGGCGCATGATGTTTCCAGGGAATCTTCCCGTTCGGTTCCGTATCGAGCACGACAAGACAAGCGCCAAGCTGGCTGATCGGATCGCGGACCGAGTCAAAGCGGTCGCGGCCCAGTTGAACGTTGCGGATCTGGTGGACATAACCAAAGTCCCCGTCGAGCCCCTCCCCGCAACCACCTTCCAGGGACAATGGAGGGCCCTCGGTAACGGCGAGGTCAAGTCCATCAACATCAACGCCGGAGGAGTAAGCACGGTGACGATGAGCCCCCGGCGCTCGCCACTGGCCGAAGCCCGTGAACCCCTGACCTGTTCGTGGTTGCTCACCTCTAAGGAGATCATGATCGATCCCCAGAAAGTCGTGGGACACGGGCACCGCTATATCTTCCGAGGTCATTTGGACAGCGATGGCAATCTCATTCTCTTCCGGGGCATGATCTACCCGCAGGGCAGTTTTCACATCTCCCACGCGCAGCCGACAATTCTACAGAAGGTTCGGTAGAGATTGCCCTCTTTGCTATCGCTGCAGTCATGAGGGCACGTCCCCTGGGACGTCAGTCACTCCTGACGCTGTTGATCGCTGCGGCGGCCCTGGTGGCCGCCGCAGCAGTTCTATCAGACCCCGCAATGTCAGCTCAGGTGTTCAGATCAGTGCGAAGAGCGGCATTCCTCGGCTTCCGCCCGGGCAGCCAGTTTCTTCAGCAGGCCGGCGAAGATCAGACGGTGGACCGGGCAAATCAGGTACCAGTACAGCAGCCCGAAAAGGCCTCGGGACGCGTAGAAGACCGTCTGAGTCAATTCGGACGTTTGCTCGTTCAGGCGGCGCGTTTCGAACTGCAACCAGCCGGCGCCGGGCAACTTCATCTCCACCCTCAGGAGCAGGGATCGCCCCGGTTCAATCGCTTCGACGCGGAAGAAATCGAGCAAGTCTCCCTCGCGCAGCGTGTCCCGGGCCGGGCGACTGCGACGCCAGCTCCTTCCCCCAACCAACCGATCTAACGACGCCCGCAGGCGCCAGGCCCAGTTCATGTGCAACCAGCCGTATGCACCGCCCAGACGGCAGAAGGCGATCCACACCGCCTCCGGCCGAGCCCGCACCGTTCTGCGCCACACCTCGACGATCATCCCCCTTTCCGTCCGGACACATCGAGAGCCGCCTGTGGAAACGAGCTGCTCCCGGATGGACGCCGCAACCTGCTCGAAATGCTCAGGCTGCAGTTCCCCCAGGGCCCGTCGCAGACTCTCATCGTAGCCAATCGGGTGAACATTGGCGAACATATGGGAAGCGCTGTCGTCGCCGACCACCACCTCGCTCCGCAGCCCCTCGATCAGGGGTCGAGCGTAGGCCGCCACCACCGGGGTCGTCCAGTGCACCCAGTGCGATGACAACTTCGGTGTCAACACGGGGACGGGCAGTAGGATGCGCCGCAGGCCCCGTTGTCGCGCATAGTCCTTGATCATCGTGCCGTAGGTCAGGATGTCGGCGCCGCCTATCTCAATGATCCGGCTCTCATCTCCACGATCGTCAAGCGCCGCAACCAGGTAGGCCAGGGCATCGTCGATAGCGATCGGCTGGATACGTCGAAAGACCCATCGGGGGCAGATCATCAACGGAATGCGTTCGGTCAGGTACCGGATCATCTCGAAGGAGATGCTCCCGGCCCCAACGATCACCGCCGCACGGAACTCCGTGACGGGAACGCCGGCGCTGGCGAGCGCCGCACCCGTCTCCTGGCGCGAGCGCAGATGTTCCGAGAGCGCAGGTCCCGGCTCGCCCAATCCCCCCAGATAGATGATCCGCCGCACGCCGGCCGCCCGGGCCGCCCGCGCGAACCTTGTCGCCAAGTCAACATCCCGCTGAGCAAATCTTCCGCCGGCCGTCATGCTATGGATCAGATAATACGCGATATCGATTCCGAGAAGAGACGTCTCGAGGGCTTTGGCCTCGCCCACATCACCCACAAACGTCTCGACCTGCGAACGCCACGACTTGTGGCGCAAGCGATCGACGTCGCGAACCAATACACGGACCGGGTAGCCGCGCCCGAGCAGACGCGGAACCAAACAGTCGCCCACGTAGCCCGTGGCGCCGGTGACGAGTATCCGTCCTGCCGTCGGCATGATGCGGACTCCCAACTCAACCAAATCCAAGAGTGCTCCGACCGTCCGCCAAGCATCTTGACCCATCCGCGGCGCCCCGTCAAGGCTGCCGGCCGCTCGGCCTGTTCCTGACCACGAGCCGAATGAGTGCTTTGTTCGCGCGTACCATGACAGTACAATGGCGAATACGAATGCGGTCTGCCCCGACACGCCGCAGATCAGGGTTGCTTAGGATTAGATTGAGGTACGTCAGATGAACCGTCGCGAATTCCTTTGTGCCGCGGCAGCGGGCGCTATGAGTCCCGCGGTGCGCGCCCTCTCGGCTTCCAGCTCCAGCGCACCTTCGATCGAAGACAAGCCCAACGTCATCGTGATCATCAGCGACGATCAGGGCTGGGCGGATATCGGCTACAACAATCCGAAGGCTTACACGCCCCATCTCAACACGCTGGCCGCTCAGGGTGCGACGCTCGCCCATCATTACGTCATGCCGCAATGCACGCCGACCCGGGTGGCAGTGATGACGGGACGCTATCCGGGGCGCTTCGGACCTCAGGCGCTGCAGGCCAGCAATGCGCCGGCCTTTCCTCTCGGCACGCCCACCCTCGCCAGCATGTTCAGGGCGTGCGGCTATGAAACGTTCCTGTGCGGCAAGTGGCATCTGGGCTCTTCACCGGAGCACGGCCCCAATCATTTTGGCTTCGACGAGAGCTATGGCTCTCTGGCCGGCGCGGTCGGCATGTACGACCACCGCTACCGCAAGGGCCAATACGAGGAGAACTGGCACCGCAACGAGAAGCTCATTGAGGGCCATGACAATGGCGTTCACGCCACGGATCTGGTTGCGCGCGAAGCGGTCAAGATCATCGAGAAACCTCGAGAAAGCCCCTTCTTCCTGTACCTTGCCTTCCACGCCGTGCACACGCCGCTGGACGAACGGGGACCATTCGTCGATCAGGCTACGCAGCGGGATCCGGAGAACCCGGATCGTTGGCTGAACGAGGACAAGATCAAATGGTTCAACGACCCGGCCGGCAAGATCCAGCAGGAGCCGGACCCGGAGAAGCGTCTGCTCCTGGCGGCTGTCCATCATCTCGATTCTGCTGTCGGTGAGGTTGTCGCCGCGCTCGAGCGGAGTGGACAGCGTGAAGACACGTTGATTCTGTTCTCATCTGATAACGGTCCCCAGGGCAGTTGGCCTGGCAACGCTTATCCCGACGACCTGAAGCTGACCGACTTCAACCAGCCGCTCCCGATGAGGGGCTTGAAGCTGGACGTCTGGGAGGGAGGCATCCACGTGCCCGCGTTTGCGAACTGGCCCGGCCGGATTCGACCGAAGAAGGTTGCCGATCCTGTGCACATCATCGACTGGTTCCCCACGTTGGCGCGTCTCGTCGATTATCAGCCCAGAGCGCCGATCCCGTGGGACGGCGTGGACCTGTCACCGGTCCTCCTTGACGATAGCTCGCTGGCGAAACGAGATCTGTACTGGATCTGGAACCAGCGAACGAATCGCTGGGCGCTGCGCTACGGCAAGTGGAAGATCGTCAAGTACGGCAACGAGGAGCCAAGGGACGTCACCGCCTGGCAACTCTTCAATCTCGAAGATGATCCGAAGGAGCAGAACAACATCGCAGAGGCGCATCCGGAAACGGTCCTGGCACTGCATCGACGGTTCCTGGTCCAGCGTAGCAAAGATCGCAGATGAACAGGTCACGAAACTCAGTTTCGCATTCGAGGGTAACGCGGTGAGAATCAGTCGACGCAGCTTCATGAAATACTGTGCGGCAAGCGGCCTGTGGGCTGCATCCAGCTCAACCGGTGGGGAGACGCGCCGGCCGGCCAGGAATAGTCGCCCCAACGTGATCGTGATCATTGCAGATGACCTCGGCTACGCCGATATGTCGTTCTTGCCCCAGGCGCCCGCTGACGTGAAGCGGTTCGGCACGCCGGGACTCGACCGCCTGGCGGCAACGGGGACGTATTTCACCAACGCCTATGCGACATCGCCGATCTGCAGCCCCTCGCGTGTGGGCCTGCTCACCGGGCGCTATCAGCAACGCTGGGGCAACTACTGGTACAGCGAAGGCGGCCTGCCGCAAAACGAGGTAACGATACCCGAAGCCCTGCACGCTGCGGGATACGCCACGGCCAAGTATGGGAAGACACACGTCAACGGCGGGCCCAAGGTGTGCCCCACCGAGCACGGGTTCGACGAATACCTTGGGTTCCTTATGCACACGTGGGACTACATCCGGCTGAGCGAGAAGGACGAAGCGGCCGTTCTTGCCCGCGAGGGCATCGTCAACAACCCCAGGCGTAACCCGCTGGGCTGTCAGGTCGTCGGGCCCCTCGTCAGGGCGATCGGTTACGGAACGCCACGTAACGAATTGAGGAAGGTCTCCTTTGAGAACGGGTTCACCACGCGTATCTTCACCGACGAGGCGGTCGGCTTCATCAAGCGAGACAAGCAAGGCAAGCCGTTCTATCTGCACGTGGCGCACAACGCCGTCCATCAGCCGACCTACATCGTTGAGCAGTCCTGGGCTAAGAAAGTCGGCGCCCGATACGTGCCGTGGGACCGCGAGGCCAAGCAGTGGGGATACCCCTACTGGGAACCTAACGAGGAGCCGCACGCTGTCTTCCACCGCAAATGGGGGCACATGGGCAAAGTCGACGTAGAGGGACGCCGCTGCTATCTGGCGAATCTGCTGGCCCTCGATCACAGTGTCACGCGCATTCTGGACGCCCTGGAGGAGACGGGCCAACGCGAGAACACGCTGGTCGTCTTCGTCTCCGACAACGGCGGCACGATCAACACCTATTCGAACAACACGCCACTGAACGGCTGGAAGTACATGTTCGGCGAGGGCGGCATTCGTATCCCAATGATCATCAGCATGCCCGGCACGCTGCCGCAGGGGAAGGTCAACGATAAGGCGCTCGTCTCGACGATGGACCTGTTCCCGACCATCGCCGAGTTGACGGGCGTCAAGGCGCCGGACAACCTTGATGGCAAGAGCCTTCTGCCCATCCTGAAACGTAAGCGGCACGACCATCACACCTGGCTGGCCTGGGCGCAGAACCGCAACAAATGGGTGATCCGCAAAGGGCCCTGGAAGCTGACTCACAACGTCGGGTGGTCCCACCGTGACTTCGAGGTGCTCGCAAACGGTGACGTCGTTGAGGCGCCCGAGCCTTACAGCTACTCGAACGAACCACAACTGTTCAACCTGGAGCAGGATATCGGCGAGACCACCAACCTGATCGAGGAGCATCCGGATGTCGCTCGGGAATTGCACGAACTCTATGCCGCCTGGGACAAGCAAATGGCGGGCCCGCTGACCTCCAGAGGCAAGCCGAAGGGCTAGCTGTATGCGACATTGCTGCCCGTGAAGATTCATGCCACCGACAGGACGGCTGATACACGAGACAATCCATTGCCCGCCCCGCCGCCTGCCGGTACACTTGTCTTCACTCGGTCCACCGCAGATGTGTATTGGAGACTTCGCGGAGACAACACGTATGGGGAAGCAGCGTGGCATGGTGGTCTGCAGGCTGGCGGCGGTGCTGATCACGGTTCTATGCGAACCCGTGCTGGCGGGAGGTTTGTTGCGCATCCATCCGAAGAACCCTCGGTACTTCACAGACGCCTCGGGCAAAGCGCTATACCTTGCCGGACACCAGAGCTTTGTTGATCTGCAGGACAACTCGTTCAACAAAGAACTCACTCGCGGCAGACAGAGGACGCTGAACTGGGATGCGTACCTGGACTTCCTGAGCAGACATCGTTTCAACTACCTTCGCAATTGGGTCATCTGGAGCACCGGCAGCGGGTCCATGGCGCCGGTCAACAGAGCGGTCGCTTCGCCCATGCCCTACCGGCGCGTCCCCGGCAAGGGCAAAGCCCAAGACGGCGGTGACAGGTTTGACCTGTATGCGTTTAGCGAGGAGTTCTTCCAGCGCATGCGACGCCGCTGCGAAGATCTGCAAAAACGGCGGATCTATGTGTCGATCATGCTCTTCGAGGTGTATGGCTTCCTGGATGGCGAACCCTGCGGAGAGCCCCCGCAAACGCTCTGGGACGGCAACGTATTCAACCGGGCCAATAACATCAACGGAATCGACACGGACGAGAACGGCGACGGCAAGGGGATTGAGTTCTTCTACACCGACGATGAACGGATTCTGTCACTGCAGAGAGCGTATGTCAGGAAAGTCATCGACACGGTGAACCATCTTGACAGCGTGTTCTTTGAGATCGCGAACGAATTGCGTGCACCGGATTGGCAGTGCCGGATGATCGAGTTCATCAAGGACTACGAGCGAGATAAACCCAAGCAACACCTGGTTCTGATGTCCCCAGGAGGAGTAACACGCACCGGCAAGTGGCAGCAGACGTCTCGCGGCGTCTTGCTGTCCAGTCCCGCTGATTGTCTCGCCGTGGCGGGCGACTGGAACTCGAACGCCTACCGCAAGATGAACCCGCCGCCCAACGATACAGGCAAGCCCGCCATCGTCGACATGGATCATGTCTTGTATGGAAGCAGCGATCCCGGTTTTGTCTGGAGCGCTCTGACCCGGGGTTACCATTTCAACCTGTACGACACCCCCTTTGAGAGCCCCGATGCGGAAGGGGAGGAGTGGGAACGTGTCCGCCGTGCTATCCGTCAAGCGATCGCATATGCCCAGCGTGTGGATCTGGCCCATGCCGCGCCACGCGGCGACCTCTCGTCTACAGGGTTCTGTCTGGCAGTGCCAGGCCGACAGTAAATTGTCTATCAGCCCGGCGATCAGCCCTTTGACGTGTCAGCTCTGCGGCCGGCAGAGCAGTATCATTTCGAATGGTATGACACCGAACGCGGTTGCGACGGAGATAAAGGAAATGTGAAAGCAACCGGCCCGAGTCACTCATTCGTTCCCGCAAGCAAAGGGATGGTGTTGTTCTTGAGTAGCCCATGATCGAGTTGCGGGCCCGACCGCTTCAGAGAGCAGAATGCGCTTGCAGAGACTCCTTCAAGAAGACCATGGAGCAGACAATATGGATAAGTCCGTTCTGGCAAAGTACAGTCTTCTGGTGTTCCTCTTACTGTCTTGTGCCGGCGTCGACCGGGACGCATCCGCCCAGGGACTGACTCTAGAAAAGGTAGGGACCGAGCAGGCGTACTTCTCGTATCACGGCAAACCCCTGCTGTCGTTCGGCTCGATGTCTGACTTCTCGTCCCCGACGGGATTTGAGGGTTTCGAATACGCTTCTCCCGTCCAGATTCGCCTGGCGGATCTGCCCTTCCCGGACGGATTGTACGTCGCGCGTTTCTTCGATCCAAAGAAGGGACCGGCCGGTCCGCGAAATGTCCATATCAGAAACGGCAGCGCGATCTTCGGCGCGCCGGGTTTCACCGACGATTGCGCCATCCACATCGTCAATCCCCACCATACCGAATCGGCCGCCCTGCCGGACGTCAACGACTTACCCTCACATCCCGATCAACTCCCGCTGATGGAAATGATCGACGGCACGGCCCTGTCGACGCTCCGAGACTGGAAGACGAAGAGGAAGCCCGAACTCAAACGAGCCATGCAGCATTACACGTATGGGTACCTGCCGCCTGCTTATCCGATCAAGGCCAGGGAGGTCAAATCCCGAGACGACGCGTTCGCCGGGCTGGCGACCTACCGCGAGGTCCAGATCGACATCCCCTTGCCCAGCGGAAACACCGAAACGATCCACTTGGCGCTGTTTGTCCCCAATAGCAAGGCAACCAGGAAACCCGTCGTCATCTACCTGAGCGGCCAAGCCAATCACATGTCCACCACCTATGATCAGGTCTCCGTGCGCACCTATGGAGACAAGTTCCCGGCTACACGGGGCACGTGGGAGGCGAACTACCTGGCGAACATTGAGTACCCGCTGACGAGGGGATACGCCGTCGCGCATTTCTGCACGGAGGACCTGGACCCGGACCTCGACAACGACACACAGGATGGGTTGGTCAGCCTATTGGGCGAACACGTGCCGGGCGCTCCCGAGCACCGCATGCGCCAGCAGATCGCCTGGGCGTGGGGCGTCCATCGAATCGTCGACTACCTCCAGAGTCGCGACGACATCGACATGGACAAGATCGCCGTCAATGGATTCTCCCGCCGGGGCCGTGCCGCCAGCGTCGCGAGCGCCCTGGACGAGCGCATCGACCTGTGCTGGAATCATGCCGGCGGAGGCACCCATAGCTGGAGAGACGGGGAACTCGCCGATCCGGGCTACATGTACTGGTTCAACGACTATCACCTGCGGTTCATCGGCCGTGAGGATCGCGTGCCGTTCGACGGCAACGCCTTGATCGCCTTGCACGCCCCCCGCCCGCTCCTGGACACGGGCGGCGCCCATCCGGGCGTGCCGGGCGAAAGCTACTCGACCTACGATTGTCACGACTACAGCTCGGCCTATGGGCAGATGCGCAGCGCCGACACCGTCTATCGACTCTACCGCGACGTCGAAGGCATCGCCGGTACCGCAACCGGAGCCTCCGTCCCCAGCCGCTACCAGGGCAAGCTCTACCAGGTGGTCGATCCCCGCAAGGGACACTTCCAGGACGTGGAGTTCTGGAAGCATGGTCTCGACTTCATGGACGTGCAGTTCTTTGGGCGACCCCACGATCCCTATACAACCTACGCGTACGAAGCTGAAGACGCCGTCACGAACGGCTGCACGACCGCCAACACGAAAATACACTACTACGGCTCAGGCTATGTCACCGATCTGGAAGCAAAGGGTGACGCGCTCGAATTTCGCGCGGTCCGCCCCGGCGCGGGAGATCACTATATCGGCATCCGGGCCGCCTGCGGCGGCTTGAAGAACCCGCAGCAGATCGAGGTCAGGGTCAACGACGTCACGGTATCAAGCCATCA
>JANQFY010000208.1 GCA_028277585.1 Sedimentisphaerales bacterium | reverse complement strand
AAGTCGGAACCGCCCTTGCCGCCGCCCATCATCAGGCCGGTGAGCGAGTTCTTCAGGATCTGCTCGAAGCCGAGGAACTTGATGATGCCCACATAGACGGTCGGGTGGAAACGGAGGCCGCCCTTGTACGGGCCCAACGCGCTGTTGAACTCGACGCGGAACGCGCGGTTGACCTGGACGTTGCCCTTGTCATCCTGCCACGGGACGCGGAAAATAATCTGCCGCTCGGGCTCGACCATCCGCTCAACGATCCCCGCCTTGACGTACTCCGGGTGCTTCTCGAGCACCGGCGCCAGACTGTCGAGGACCTCTTTGACCGCTTGGTGGAATTCCTTCTCGCCCGGGTTCCGCTTGAGAACCTGCTCATACACACTCTGCACTATAGCGTTCGCTGCCACTTGAGTGACCTCCATTCTTTCTGAAACGCAATCGTTACTGGGAAAAGCTACCTACAATTTCAGGTAACTAAACGACGGAGTCAAAGGCCTTCAGAGTCGGGATGCTAACACAGACGCAACACCCCAGGCAAGGAGGTAAATCGTGATAGTTCTCATCAGGCCCCCTTATACTGTATTGTGGGTTCCTAATAAGTGTTACAGCCCAGTCGGGGCGACCCCGCCCCGCTCAGATACGACCTACATGTAGAAGCAGGCGGCTTTCTGCGAGATCACGTCCGCCATCATCCGCAGTCGGTCTTCGGTGATATCACAGACCTTGACGGTGTCTTCGTACTTGATCTTCTCCGGGGCCAGCGACGCAAGCTGGTTCGGCAACGCTTCGAGAATATCTCGGTTGAAGACAAAGCCCTCCTGCTGGGGGAAGACCGCCACGTAGAAGATGTCTCCTTCCACGAGGTCCTGGAAGAAGTGCGTCCCAAACGACAGTTCGGGCATCAGGTTGCCGCCCTCGTAGGCCAATTCGCCCAGCACGGTGATGTTGTTGATCTCCGAGAAGCTCACGGGAACTCCCAGCGACGGCGTGGTCGTTCCCCAGCGTCCCGGCCCGAGAAGCAGCGTGGGAACCTTCAAGCGATCGGGAATCTGCCGATTGAGGATTCCCACCAAGCGCGCGATATCGTACTTCTCGCTGAGCGGCAAGGCCTCGTAGCTCGCGGGGCGAACATAGATGACGCGTTTAAGATCGACCGCGATGCTGCCTCCCATGAAGTACCCCTCGCACCGGAACAGCGTCTTGTCCGCATCGGTCTCGGCCGGGACATGCACGTGCGGTTGTCGTCCTTTCGTCTGCAGCGGGCGACACTGCAACAGGTTGACGACCGCCGTCTCGTCCTCGGCAAAGTTCACCGTGAACTCGATGTCCACCGGGTATTCGTAGTTTCTCTCCAGGGTCTTGAGGATCGTCTGCATGCTCTGGATGAACGACGTATCGGAAAGAAGCCTCTCGAATGTGAGCAGCCAGTATTTCTGATCGCCGCCCAGTTCCTTGGCGCGCTGGGTCATCTCCCGGTCCAGGGTCCCGAACAGATCGAACTGGATGTCGACGCCCTCCTCGAGCAGCCTCCGCAAGGGGACGGCCGTCAGGTCGTTCTCGTTGAAATCCAGCAGGTCAACCTGGTTCTGGGAGAAACGACGCAGGTCGTCCCTGCCCCCGACCGGCCGCATCAGAGGGGCATCCAGCGCCATCACCCGGGGGTAGTCATCCTCAACGCGATTGACCGCCCGCGTGCCCAGGCCGACCACCAGACGCAGCATACCGGCCTTGGGATCCAGTTGCGAGTTCCAGACAAACGTGTTGTGCGAGACCCCGACACCCGCCAGATCGGGCAAAAAGTAGTTGCCGCGGTAGGAACCGGAGACGCGCTGAATCAGCAGCGCCATTTGTTCATCCTGTTGATCGAGCCCGCGCTGCAATCGATAGGTCAGCGCGTCCTCGCTCATCATGCTGGAGTAGACCTGGCGCACCATGTCGAGGAAGTGAGCGAGGCGCTCGTCGGGATCGCCCTGGTTGACACAGAAGAAACTCTCGTACTTGCCGGCGAAGGCGTTGCCGAACGCGTCTTCGAGCAGACTGCTGGATCGCACGATGATGGGGGACTGACCGAAGTACTCGAGCATCTCCTGAAACTCGTCACGAATCTGGTCGGGGAACCGGCCGGTCAACATCTTCTCTCTCAGTTCGGCGGCGACCTCGAAGTACCCATCCTTGGTCTTCTGCGCCATACGCCGCTTCCACCAGCCGTTTTCGACCAGATACGTATAGAAGACATCGGAGCCAACGTAGAACGAGTCGTGCCGCTCGAGTTGCCCGGTCTTTGCGAAGTCCGGGTCCGTCGAGACGATCTTGTTGGCCAGGAGCATACCAACGGCCTTGCCGCCGATGAATCCCGTCCCGATCATCCGGGCCTTGATCTCCAGCAGGTCGTCAAGCGTGAAGTGCTTCTTGGCCAAGGAGAGGATACGTTCCTCACGACCGATCATGATGCTGCACAGCCGCTCAACCGTCTGCCGCTTGTCATTCTCGGAAGCCGACTCGATATCGCGCAGCTCCTCGGCCCGCAGGAACAGGAGGTCCCAATGGTCCAGCTTCCGCTGCATCGACTCGCGGGTATTCTCGGAGATGTGCGACATCACGCGCGTCGCGTCCACACTGCTGGTGATCGGCACGAAGCGATCGTCCTGCATCAGGTGCGGCAGGAACATGGTAGGTGTGTAGCGTTTGAAGACCTTCAATGGGTGAACGCACAGCGAATCCTTGAACGTGTAGACATCCAGCAGCAATTGGGTCGTCTCACGAATGCGGGCGATCGTCTTGAACGAGTGGTTGTTACGCAGCAAGGCAAAGTAGGTGATCGTGTCCAATTCGTACAGATACGGGCACGTGATCACGAAGAAGTTGCCGATCATCAGATCGCTCGCCCAGGCGCTGAGCAGATCGGACAGGCAATCGAAGACGTAGTATGCTCCTTTGCCATGATCCGAGATGATGCGATGGACCTGGGAAGAAAACGTCTCAAAGCCGGCGTGCGCGTCCAGCGTGTAGGTTTTGACGCCGCAGTCGGGCGCCACCAGCGGCTTGTGATCGGCGAAACGCATGTAGACAACGTCCCGCTCTTCCCGCAGGGCCTGTTCGACGTAGGGCGTCACGAATTGTTGGAAATCCGCTACGCTGTCCACCTGAAAGACGACGTTGTCTCCTTCGCGGAGGTGGTTGATCACGGAATCCAGAGCGACAAGCCCGGTACTCAGTTCCGTCGCCATAGGCGAACCTCACTTTCGTGACACGTGCTGACTGGACGACAGCTAAACCATTTATCAAAAAGCACTTAAGCACATAATCGCATTGGACAAGCCCAACCCTTAATAAGCACAACTGATATTAATCTTCAGAGTGCCTTCCCGTAGCAGTCCAAATGCGATACTATGGTACACTTGTCCCGGCGGTTAGACGAACATCTAATCCATGATAGCCAGTATCAAGGCGCCTTATAATGCACATAGAAACACTGAAGATATTCTGCGACCTGGCCGATTCGAGGAGCTTCTCCAAGACGGCCGAGAAGCACCTGCTCAGCCAGTCGGCAGTCTCCCAGCAACTGGCGCAACTGGAACTGCTGCACAACTGTCAACTTGTCACCCGGAAGAAGCGGCCGATCGAACTAACGACAGCCGGTCGGCTCTTCTACAAAGCCGCCAACGACATTCAGGAACGCTACAATCAGCTCAAGAGTGAATTGAGTTCGCTCAAAGCGACCACGGAGAACAGGATCAACGTAGCCGCCATCTTCAGCATCGGTATGCACAGTCTGCCCGACTACGTCAAGAAATTCATGGTAAGCTACCCGAACGTCAACGTCCACATCGAGTATCTCAGTGCCGAGAAGATCTACGAGCAGGTCCTCAGCGGGGAGATCAATGTCGGCGTCGTGGCGGTGCCGCGCAAGGACAAGCGGCTGGAGGTCTACGATTTCGAGGACGAGCCGCTGCTGCTGGCGTGCAGCCCGAAGCATCCGCTCGCCAAAGAGGACGCCGTAGACATCCACAAGCTGCAATTCGAGCGGTTCATCGCTTTCGAGACAGACGTGCCTACCCGGATCTGGATCGACGGAATCCTCTCGCGCTACAGCACGACCGTCCGGCCGGTGATGGAGTTCGACAACATCGAGACGATCAAGCGCGCGGTTGAGATTAACGCGGGTGTCAGCATTCTCCCCGAGCCGGCGATCGTCCAGGAAGTCGCCAGCGGGACCATCAAGGCCGTCCCCTTCTCCAACGAACCGCTGTTCAGGCCAACCGGCATCATCGTTCGCAAGGGCAAAGCCCTCAGCCAGGCCGGGCGCTACTGCATCGAACTACTCCGCAAGCAGGCCAAGTAGCTCCGGCCGACCGGCATCCCCCACCGCGGCCGCGCTGCGTTGGGGATTGGCTCCCGAGAGACCGCCGAAATGGACGGAAAACTGGGTCCGATCAAGTGTGGCAGCGAAACTCCGCCTTGAACGATGGCAATTAACATGGTTCTAACTAATTCTTCCGCTCTGGCGTTCGTATAGTGGCCGCCAAGATGCATGAACCCAGGGAATGATCCCATCTGAGGCGTGACCGAGAAACGGAGTATCTGCCATCGCGTCCTGGTGGAGACCCGCTCTCGTTAGATGAAGAACCTCGGCCGGGCACTAGCCCACCCACATATCAAAGCGACGGAAACGAGCCCTTTTTCGCCGGTTTCAGTTCAATAATGGGGGTAGAGACCGCAAACGAAGCCCATCCGGGAGCCCGCCCCGATTACCTGTCACTGCTCGCACGGGAGCGAACATGCCGCGCCCCGGCCGGAAGTACAAGCCCTGATTCGATGCGATCCAGGCACTGGGACGTTTGTTGCGACCGGGGCTTGACAAACTCCCACGAAGAGGCCAACGTATACACTGGGGAATTATGCATCCCATATACATGTGTTTTTCTCGAACTTCTAGGATTTCGACGGAAGAGGCTAGCTCAGAGATGCCGATAAGAGCGGTGATATTCGATCTGGATGGAACAATAACTCAACCCTACTTCGATTTCGACGCCATTCGCGAAGAGATTGGCCTGAAGAGGGACAGCGGCCCCGTCCTGGAGGCACTACAAGACATGACGGCCCAGCAGCGTCAGCGAGCGGAGCGTATCCTGCATGAGCACGAGGAACGGGCCGTGGTCGCCTCGATGCTCAACCCCGGCGCCCGTGAAACGCTGGCGACGCTTCGCGAGCGTGGGATCTCGATCGGCGTGCTCACCCGCAACCTCAAGCGCAACGCCGAGGCTGTCGCGACCAGGCACGACCTGTCCTTCGACGCCGTCGTGGGGCGCGAGGATGGGCCGGCCAAGCCGGACGCGTTTGGCGTGCGCCATCTCTGCCGGCACTTCGGCGTCGACCCCTCCGAAACACTCCTCGTGGGCGACTACCTCTTCGATCTGCTCTGTG
Source organism: Sedimentisphaerales bacterium (assembly GCA_028277585.1). GTDB lineage: Bacteria > Planctomycetota > Phycisphaerae > Sedimentisphaerales > Anaerobacaceae > Anaerobaca. Next base: position 7,902 of record JANQFY010000208.1, on the reverse strand, counting down.
CCCGTTCGGCCGGCGCGATCCCGGTCCTGATCGACAGCCCACTGCAAGACGGTGACTTCGCAGAGCACGCCGACTTCCAGATCCAGCGACTCAGCGAGGTCCTAGATATCATTGACGCACGCAACCAGGAAAACGGCTCGGCGGAAGGAGAACACACACCATGTACAGAGCATTAATTGTCGGATTCGTCCTCGCACTCTCGACGTTGGGCGGCCCGTCCTATGGACAAGAAACAGCCGAGAAGCCGGCATGCTGTGCCTCACCAAGCCCGGCGGCCAATTCCGTGGAAGGTATTCTCGACAGACTCCAATCGACCGTCAATGAGCTCAAGGGATATCAGTGCGACATTGACTACGTGTACAAACAACCCCTCCTGGAGTCGCAGACACGCCGCACGGGAAAGCTGTACTACATCAAGCTCGAGAAGCAATCGTACCTGCGCGTTGACTTCGAGACGATCCAATACGACGACGAGAAGGAAGCGAAACGGCGTGAGCAGTTCTTCTTCGACGGGATTTGGGGAACCTACATCGATTACGAAGGGCGCAGCGTACAGCGTCAGCAGGTGGCCGAACCCAACGCCCCGGTCGACGCCTTCTCGTTGGTCAGCCGGCGCGTTCCCGTCCTCGGTTTCTCGAAGATCGATGACCTCGAGAAGCAGTTCGAAATCACACTCGCCAAACCCAAGGACGGCGAGCCCGCGACGTCGCACCTGCTCCACATGGTGGTCAAGCCCGATTCAGCCTACCACGAAGACTACGTGTCCATTGACTGCTGGATCGATCGAAAGCAAGGGTTGCCCACCCAGATCGCGGCCGTGACGACCGAAGAGGACATACACGAGATTCGCCTGGTCAAAGCGAAGATCAATCCGACCATCGCCCGGGAGCGATTCGAAATAAGCGTTCCGGGCGATTTCGCCGTCGAGACCATTCCGCTCAAGAGGAGCCCGGCAGGCAAGTGACGAAGACAGGGACAGACCATTGCATCGATGCAACTGACGAGACGGGGACGGACGGAATGAGCGCGAAGCTGATAGAAGAACGGCAATTCGTCAAGTTTGCCGCAAGACGCATGGGAAAAGTGCTGACCCTGCTGGATTACGTCTCGCAATGTGACGACCCCACGAAAGCCATGACGCGTCCGCTGCTGGGAGACCTGTTCTCCCAGGCCCGCCAGGTTGAGGAGTTTCTGGATTCCTGTGGCGCCGGCAAGAGCTGCCGTTGGTGCACCATCCGGTCCTTGACGGCCACGCTCAAGGCGTTTTGCGACATCAGCTACGAACTGATTCATGTGCGACATCGGATCGCAAGCTATCGACTCCTCACGGCCAACGAGGACTTCATCACCGCCACGGAACAGGCGATCGCCTTCACGATCGCGACCGTAGCGGACGTAGCCCGGGAGATGGTTGAACAGGCCAAGAGCCTGAACCTGCCGATTCCCGTCCCATCGGGGGACCTTGCAGAAAGCTATGCGGAAGATTCGTTGGACGGCCAACTCGCGCATGACTGCGGCGTCCGCCATGTGAAGACCGTGGCCGAGACCGTGACGATGCTGGCGACCGAATTCCTGAACCTGGCTTCGGAGAGCGAAGCCGTCCGCGCCGCGAGTCGCGCCACACCGGAGGACTACCACCACTGCCTGACCGACTCGTTGAGAGAGGAGCGACTCCGCCGGTTGGAGTTTCAGTTCCATAACCTCCAGTCGCAATACGATACGCACGTCTCGGGAACCGAAGCCGAGCGTCAGGATGACGATCTGCCGGTCCTGCGGGGCCATGCCAGCGTGGTTTTTCATCTGCTCAGGTGCGCCACCGTATTCGCCCATTTCTATGAGCGCCACGTCAATCGGGAGCGCTGTCACGCCCAGTCTCAGAAGCCATCTCTGGTTCAGCCGGACGCTTTGCTGTCGGTCCTGATGAATTACGCCATCACGTTCATCGACCAATACATCGGTTGCGCTGTTGACCTTTGCCAGGAGATGCTCCAGCGTTACGCTGAGGTGGTCGAAGTCGAAGTGGCGATCCCGAAATACCGCGGGTTCCACGTGCGGCCCTCGACGCTCGTCTCCAAGCTCGTTCTGCACTACGGCAGTAAGGTCGATATGCGTTTGGAGGACCAGGTCTACGACGCCGGTTCTTCGCTCGACCTGTTTCGCGCCAACGAGAAGATCAATGCCCAGAAGCGCCGCTGGCTGGCGCTGGAGATCGTTCGCCTCGGGCTCGTGCCTGACAACGAAAACGGTCAGGACACCGTCGCCGTGGTCCGCAGCGTCGTCCTGGCGCTGGCGGCCAAGGGCAAATTGATGCTGTACGAGCAGCCGCTCGAACTGCCCGATCGGCTCTGCCCGACCGAAGGAACGCTTCTCGAGAAGGTCACCAGCGAAACCGGGCGTCTGCTTGCGATGGGCAAAATCGACATCGGCACCGATATCACCGCCCAGTTCAGGGGCGATCGACGCGTCTTGGCCGACATTCAACTGCTGGCCAAGCACGGTTACGGAGAGGACAACTTCGGCAACAACATCGCCCTGCCGGAGAGGCTCACCTATCTGAGACGTTAACCGCGTCGCCTGGAAACAGACATCCACGCCCGGAGGACGTGGTCTTGATCCGTCTCTGGAGGGGACTCGCCCGCCAGCGTCGTTGCGTACGCGCGCATCCGAAATCTGAAGCCCCCAATCCGAAACGGATTCAGAAACCTGACCCCGAATGACACAAATCCGCCAGCCATGAGGGAGGCGTCCATGTTCCTGCCGGGCAGCGTTTGCGCTTGGGAGCATTGGGATTCCGTGCTTGTTTCGCACTTCGATATTAGAATTTCGGGTTTCGCAGGCATGAGCGACGAGGTAGAATCTTTAACTCTGAGCACGCCCAGAGGACGTGGTTTCAGTGACTGCAACAGACAAAAGGAGTGGATATGGCCCAGGGAATCGTAGCATACTATTCAAAGAGCGGCAACACGAAGGAGATGGCCGACACCATCGCTCGCGCCATGAACCATGCGGAGGTCGCAACCGAGAGCAAATCCGTCGAAGCCATCAAGCCCGATGACCTGCTCAACTGCGACGCTATCGTGCTCGGTTCGCCCTGCTATTACGGCCAGATGGCCGCGCCGGTCAAACAGTTCATCGATGACCTTGTCGGGCATCACGGCCAACTTAACGGCAAAGTGGGCGCCGCTTTCGCCAGTTCCGCCAATGTTGGCGGCGGCAGCGAGACGACAATCATAGGGATCATCGAGGCCTTTCTGATCGCCGGCATGGTCGTCCAGGGCGACCCGCAAGGCGCCCACTATGGACCGCTTGCGATCGGACGCCCGGACGAAAAGGTCAAACAGCAATGCGAACGCCGCGGCCAACGGATAGCCGAGTTGACCAAGCGGCTGTTCCCCTGAAACGCCAACGCCTCATAATGTGCGTTTTTTTGGCCAAGGAGGCCATTTTTCTTTGACAACGACGCACGAGATTCTTAGAGTCGGGCAGTTCTAACTCTAAGAATGGAGGACCACGTAGATGCAAGAATACGAAGATTTGAAGACGCTGGTCGCAGAGATCGAAATGGACGTCGACAAAGCACAAGGGGGAAACAAAGCAGCGGGCACGCGGGTCCGCAAGCAGATGCAGGCGATCAAGCAGGCTGCTCAAGAGGTCCGCAACCGCGTTCTTGAGATCCGCTCGGTCGACTGACAAGCCGACGGATTCGTCCACCAATACCGCATCTTTGCACGGCTACACATCGCACGGGGAGTGTATCTGTGACCGGTTTGAGCGGTTGTACCGCTGCCGTTGCAGTCTATCGCGCGTACGATACCGCCTTATCGAGGTTTTAAATGCCACCAGCGCTTCTATTTGACCTGTCTGAAATCGATCTGACCGCGCCGCCGGAGTTCGACAAAGAGGCCATCTGTCTCGTCAATCCCCAACGCTTTGAGATGCAGCATCTCGATGGGATTCTCTGGCACGACAAGGACAAAGACTGCATCCTGGGCTACAAAGACGTAACCAACGAGGAGTTCTGGGTCCGAGGGCACATTCCCGGTCGCCCCCTCATGCCGGGTGTCATCCAGATCGAAGCAGCCGCCCAACTGCTGAGTTTCTTTGTCAAGCAGGTCTACCAGGAAGAGGGATTCGTCGGGTTCGGCGGGATCGACAAGACCAAGTTCCGGCGGACGGTCGAACCGGGATGCCGGCTCTACATGCTGGGCCACGTCACGGTGGCCCGCCCCGGCCGCAAGTACGTCTGCGACGTACAGGGCATCGTCAACGATACGCTTGTCTTCGAAACCACGATCTCGGGGATGAAGGTCTAGGGGGCATCGTCGACCAATTCTGAGAGATTCCCTGGGGCGTTGCCAGAGCGCTTTGCGCCACTAGTCCGCGCAGACTATCCCGAACGCTGCGATTGGATCCGCTGGGCGCAAGTGCGGTGATCGACTCGAAATGAAGAAGCGGTTCACTCCGCAACGTGAACCGCTCAATAGCCCCAAGGGGATTCGAACCCCTGTTGCCGGGTTGAAAACCCGGTGTCCTAGGCCTGCCTAGACGATGGGGCCACCTAATGACCTGTTTACATGCTCAGCGCCTCAACAGGGCAGGCATCGATGCAAGCGCCGCAATCAATGCAGCCGTCCGCATCCACGACGGCCTTGCCGTCGGCCATGCTGATCGCACCAGCCGGACACTCATCGACGCAGGACTCACACCCTGTGCATTTCGCATTATCTACTTCAGCCGGCATTCACAACCCCTTTCAAAAACGGAAAACCAACAGTCCTTCTGAGAAAGTACGGAATCATAACGCATTTTCGAGCGGCGTCAATCACAAAACCGGCTTTCAAGCGACTGTTTTTTCCAACGCCATCACGGACAAGCTACGAGAGCCTGAAACGGAGCAACCAAGCTCCATTTCTCGTTTCTACGCCCCAACGGCGGCCAGGTTTGCCTCGAGCCGCTCGTAACAGAAACGGGTCATCTTTTCGTCTCAACGGGGAGCGACCAGGGAGTTCTTCGAATCTGCGGATCGCAACGACATCGCCAAACTCCGTACCAATTCGTTGGCGTCCTGTTGGCCCACCCAGTCGAGGACCTTGCCAAAATCGCCCTGCGAGCCCGTCGCCAGCAGGTAGACCGCCATTAACCGTACGGGCCAATGCGGATGATTCAGGCTGCGCGCCACCACCGTGGCCAACTCCTGGTCGATCGGCAACGCAAGCAAGCCCGCCATCGCGTGCACGCGGACGACCCAGTCGCCCTGCCCCTCGCCCAGCAACAGCCCCGAATCGTCCAGAAACGACGAACGGAGCAGGCCGGGCAACCAGGCACTATTGCGATAGGCATAGAGCGTCCCATGCTGAGCCATCGCCTGCTGCTCTTTGAGCAACCCGGTGAAGAGCCGGGCGGTCCGCAACTTCTGCGCCTGCTGGCCCGTCGCAATGGTCTGGAATCGACTGCGGACGTACTGGCCGCTCAATTGCATGCCCGGCCGCCGAACGGAGAGCACGGTCGGCTTCAGATCGGCCAGACGGTTCCGTACGGCGCCGGCGTCCCCCACGAAGGGATCCACGTACAGCGCGAAGTCGATCTCGAGCGAAGCCTGCGGCGAACTCAGGAGTAATCTCTGCAAGGGGCCTGTATTCAACCGCACCGTCGTCGTCAGGTCCTGGCCAGGCGGAACCGTCAGGGAGGTGCGAATCGTCCGGGAAAGGAGATTGGGGATCTGCCGCGTCAGATCCCCGCGGACTCGGGCATCGACACGCAAACGGCCCGTGAAGAGCCCGCTGTCGCTGATCACGAGGGGTTCCAGCCCCTTGTTGGCAATGGCGATCATCGCCTCGATATCACCGCCGTAGGTCAGCTCGCTGCCCTGATGGCTGAATCGCAGTTCGATCCGCTTGTTGGGTGGTGTGAACTGAGGAATGAACGTGTGGCGAAGATCCTGTGACATCTGCGCCATCAGATCGTTCGCGCTAATCGGGGTTACGTGAGCAACCCCCTGCTCCCGCAAGATCTCTTTGGCCCTTTCCGCAGCCAGAGAGCCCGGGTCCCGGGCGATCGACGCCTTGAGCATGGCGATCGCCCCGGCCTTGTCGCCCTGGCTCAGCAGAATCTGCCCCTGGACGAGTTCGGAGATCTGAGTCTTCCCATGGGAAGCCACCAACGACTTGGTGGCCCACTCCAACAGGCCGTTCATGCCCAGCGCGTAGGCCAGCAGCGACGCGGCGGCGGGTGAATTCGGCTCGGCCGCATAGCCCTTGTTGGCCCAGTCCAGCGCCATCTCCGCATTGGGATCGGCAAAGCAGTAGAACCAGGCGAAGTGCTTGGCGTTCATTTCCCGCACGGAAGTCAGCGTCCCCTGTGGGTCCATCAGCGTGCGTCCCGGCCCGAGCTCCAGGAACTGCCGGGCCCGCTGCTCAGCCTGACGGAATAGGCGCCGCGCTTCCTCGTCCCGGCCCGCGCGGGCCGCGGCGCGACCGGCAACCGCCTCCAGGAGGATGTCAAACGATCCGCGGCTGCGAATGTGGTCCGCTATCTGCCCGCAGAGATCCTGTTGACGCTCGCTGTTGTAGCAGGCGATCGCCCAGGGCAAGTAGATCTCAGGCGGCAAGGGTCGCCCCGGATAGAGGTACTGAAACAGCTCGGCGCCGTAGCGGTACGCCCCGGCCGCGACGTCGTAGAGCTCCAGACGCTCGGCATAGCGGGCCAGGTTCGTCACGGCGTCCAGATCGAGGGGATTCTCGCGCACGAGCAGACGCAGGTGCTCGAGGTAGGTCGCCGCACCGATATCATCGGGCGCCAGTTCCGCCAGTTTGGCGAACGCCATCGGATTGTAGGGATTGCTCTGGTAGGCTTGCAGGAGATAGAACCGCGCCGCTTTGGCGTCCCCCCTTTGCTGCGCCAGAATGCCGAGCGAGGTCGCCAGTTCCGAGTCGATCGCCGCATTCTTGTTGCCGATCCGACCGACCAACTGCTCGAGGATCTTCTGTCGAGCTTCGGGGGCATTCTGCCTTGCCAGGAGGTACTGAATCGCCCTGCTGATAAGTACATGATCCGCCCCTTCAGCCACGTAGCTCTGCAGCCAGAGGAGCACCTGCTGGGAGTAGTCCCGGCCCGTCTGCCGCAGCGCCAGTTCGAGCAACAGCGGCTCGGTGTCCTGGGCCTGGCGCTTCAACCGCTGGGCCGCCAGCAGGAGGATAATCGCCTGATCCGCCTGCGATTGCTCGAGCTGCTCGGCCCGGGTGATTTCCTGGGCAATCTCAGTGAATCGGTCGGCGACGGAGTGGGAGACCAGGGTCTGAGAAGAACGGGTCGACCGGCCCGGCGCCGGCGCGGCGGTCGAGTCGCCCCACAGCGTGACCTGAGCCGAAGCGCACGCCGCCAGGCAGAGCACCGTCGCGAGCACTGCAACCGACCTATCCTTGACCATTCCGTTCTCCTGCCGGGCACACCATGAGCCCTGTACTACTATGCTATTTCGGGCAGTTTCCGCACAGGCTTTACACATTATCGCCACCAGCGCAGTGGATTTCCATCCTTCGGGGGCCCCTCCTCGCGTCCGATATTCTGTTGCGGCGTGTATCGGGCGATCAACCCTTGCGTTTGGCCCGGGCGCCAGTCAACAGGTCCAGTGATTCGATCTTCAAGGCCCGCGCGGCCAGCCAATACGTCGCCGCCGCCACGGGCACGACCACCGCGACCCGAGCCACGTTGAACAGCCGTGAGACGGGCCATCCACTCATCAGGTGCAGCGCTCCCAGCCCGGCCGCCGTCATGACCAGCGTCCCCAGCAGCGTCTTGGCGAATGTGGGGAGCGCCCCGTCCATGACCGAGCCGCCGAGCCGGCGATGCAAGGCGTGCGATAAGATCGCCACCTGCAAGTACGAACAGGCCGCGGTCGCGGCC
>JANQFY010000197.1 GCA_028277585.1 Sedimentisphaerales bacterium | reverse complement strand
TGTCCGAGATATCGCGTCGGCAGTAGGCCCCATCCAAGCTGATGCAATCGACCGCTTCATAGGCGCGCGCCTTCGCGGCCGCGATATCGCTGCCCAGAGCCGTCACGCCCAGCACACGTCCCCCGCTCGTGAGGACCTGGTCCCCCTGCTGCTTCGTACCGGCGTGGAAGACAACCACATCGCCCAGCGCCTCGGCCTCAGCTATTCCGCCGATTACCTTGCCCTTCTCGTAGTCACCCGGGTAGCCGCCGGAAGCCATCACAACACAGACGGCCGGACGCGGGTCCCACTTGAGAGCCACCTCGTCCAATCGCTCCTCACAGACCGCCAGGAAGACCTCGAGCAAATCGCTCTTGAGACGCATCAAGATGGGCTGGGTCTCCGGATCGCCGAACCGCACATTGAACTCCAGCACGCGCGGCCCGCCACTGGTCATCATCAAGCCGGCATAGAGAATGCCCTTGTACGGCGTGCCATTGCGATTCATCGCATCCACGACCGGGACGAGGATCTCACGCGAGATCCGGTTCATCATGTCGTCCGTCACCAGGGGCGCGGGGCTGTAGGCGCCCATGCCACCCGTGTTGGGGCCGGTATCCCCATCGCCGATGGGTTTGTGGTCCTGGGACGACTCCATCACATAGATGTTGCGCCCATCGACAAAGGCCAGAATCGACGCTTCTTCGCCCAGGAGTTTGTCCTCGACAACGACCCGCTCGCCGGCGGCGCCGAACGCCTTGTCGACCATCATCTTCTCAGCGGCCAGGATTCCGTCGGACGGCTCGTCGCAGACGATGACGCCCTTGCCCTTGGCCAGGCCGGCCGCCTTGACGACCACCGGTTCGTCTCGACTGGCGATATAGGCCTTGGCCTCATCGAATCGATCGAAGACGCGTGCCTCGGCGGTCGAAACGGCGCTGGCCCGCATCATCTGCTTGGAGAAGGCTTTGTCCGCTTCCAACTGAGCAGCCGGACCACTCGGGCCGAACGCCTTGATGCCCGCGGCCTCCATCGCGTCCACGATGCCCAGCGCCAACGGGTCCTCCGGGCCAACGACCACCAGGCCCACGTTCTTGGTCTTGGCGAAATCCACCAGGCCCGCTACGTCGTCGTCCTTGATGGCTACGTTCTCGCCGAAAGCGGCGGTGCCGGCGTTGCCCGGCGCGATGTAGAGCTTGCCCAAACGCTTGGACTGTTTCAGCTTCCAGGCAATCGCGTGTTCGCGACCTCCGCTTCCGATAAGCAATACGTCCATTTTTCTACCTCGAATCTTGTCCCTGGTCCAATCTCGGGCCGCCACAGGATCAATCCGGACCCCGTCCAACGGCGGCAAGGCCAGTACTCTACCAAAGGCCTATGCCTTACTCAAGCCGATAGTTCGCGGAATGGATGTTCGGACGGGTGAAACGGGACCACCAGGCCCACCATAAACCCAGGCTGCATCTAAAGCTACCGCTTGATCATGCCGATGCAGTCCCCTGAGTGCGCCGGTGGAATGCTGTTGCAGTCGACACCTCGATCTGCTATAGTAGATATTATCGGCTGCGAGGGTCCCACTGGCACGCCATAGTTTTTTGCAGACGTTGGTATTTGACACGACACGGAGCGTAAGCGCCGCAGGGTTTTCGGTATAGGCCCGCGGCCGGGACGTGATGTCGTCGGGTGCGCATGCAACACCAGGGAGTATGTGCGGTCAATATCGTGTCACAGCACATCACCCCCTTCCCGGCGCCGTTACGTAGCTTCCTTGAGGAAAGGAGGTGGCAAACAACCAGGGAAGAGATCCAACAGCGTTCGAATTCAAGAAGTGTGGTCGGAATCTAAACTTACTTGGAGGACACACAAGATGAGAAAGTTCGTTCTGTTGGCATTTGTGGTCTGTTTGACGGGAAGCGCATTCGGACAGATCGTCCCGCCTGGTGGCTGGACCGAAGACGCGACACTCGGTAGCGCCACGCCGGGCCAGAGCACGTGCCCGGAAAAGGGCGTCTACCATATCGAGGGCAACGGCAACGATATTTGGGGCAACGCCGATGCCGGCCAATACCTGTACAAAGAACTCGTCGGCGACGGCTCCATGACCGCTCGCGTGGTGGATAATGGCACCGGCTCCAACACCTGGGCCAAAGGCGGCACGATGATCCGCCAGAGCACGGAAGCTGGTTCCGTGCACGCGTTCACCTGTATCACGGGCAGCAACGGTGGCGGTTCCGCCTTCCAGAGGCGTCTGACTGACGGCGGCGGTTCCAGCTCAAACCACAACCTCGCCAATGGCCCTTACGCTCCCCCCTATTGGGTCCGCATCGAGCGTGTCGGGGACGATTTCACTGGGTACCTCTCAGAAGATGGTGAGAACTGGGCCCAGGCCGGCGACGTGATGACCATTGAAATGCAGGACCCGGTTCTGATCGGCCTGGCGGTGACCTCGCACGCGGCCGGTGAGCTGCGCACCTACATCTTCGACAACATCAGCTTCACTGGTGAAGTCTCGGGCGAGAAGGATCCCGGCGCGGCCAGCAATCCCAGTCCGGCCGACGAGGCCGTCGATATCCCGCGTGACACGCCGCTGGGTTGGGCCGCTGGTGACTACCCCGGTACGCACGACGTCTACATGGGTACGAATTTCGACGACGTCAACGACGCCACGCGCGCCGACCAGAGAGGTGTGCTGCTCAGTCAGGGTCAGGCCGACCCCACGTTTGATCCGGGCATTCTCACGTTCGGCCAGACGTACTATTGGCGCATCGATGAGGTCAACAACATCGGCGGCGCCATCTTCAAGAGCGACGTCTGGAGCTTCACGGTTGAACCGTTCGCCTATGTGATCGAGGGCGTCATCGCGACCAGCACGGCCGCCTCTGAGGCAGAGACCGGCCCCGACAAAACCGTCGATGGCTCAGGCCTCAATGCGGCTGGCCAGCACTCGACTGAGGCGAGTGACATGTGGCTTGGCGTCCCGGCCGGCGACGACCCAGTCTCCCTGACCTACGAGTTCGACCAAGTCTACAAGTTGCACGAGATAGTGGTCTGGAACTACAACGTGCAGTTCGAACTGATGCTCGGCTTCGGCCTCAAATCGGTCACCGTCGAGTACTCCGAAGATGGCGAGAACTGGACGCTCCTCGGTGACGTCGAACTGAACCAGGCGACCGCAACGTCAACATACGAGGCTAACACGACCATTGCATTCGGTGGTGTTCCCGCCAAGTTCGTCAAGCTGACCGTCAACAGCAACCATGGCTTCCTGCCGCAGTATGGTCTGAGCGAAGCTCAGTTCATGCAGATTCCCGCCGCAGCGCGTGAGCCCCAGCCGGCCGTCGGCGACACGGGCGTCGCGGTTGGCGCCACCCTGAGTTGGCGTGCGGGTCGGGAAGCTGTTTCGCACGACGTCTCCGTGAGCACCGACGAAGCGGCCGTCATCGACGGAACCGCCGCGGTTGACACGGTCGGTCAGGCCAGCCTGACCCCGGGCGACCTTGAGTTCGGGATGACCTACTACTGGAAGGTCGATGAGGTCAACGAGGCGGACGACATCACCGTTTGGGGAGGTCCGGTTTGGAGCTTCGCAACCGAAGAGTTCGCGCTGATCGACGACATGGAGAGTTACACCGACGACGAAGGTAGCCGGATCTACGAGAGTTGGGTCGATGGCTATGGCGTTCCGTCCAACGGCTCACAGGTTGGCTACCTCGAGTCTCCGTTTGCAGAGGAATCGACCGTCAATAGCGGCAAGCAGTCC
>JANQFY010000104.1 GCA_028277585.1 Sedimentisphaerales bacterium | reverse complement strand
CCTTGATCGAATGGTTGTCAATGGCCTTGTCTACCATCGACCAGAGAAAGGACCTTTTTCATATGACTCTCAAAAGTGCGAACAATACCTTACGTCATCTAGGGTGGAGCTCGCCCCACCGCAACCTATGCGCACGAACGCGCCGGTGGCGTAAACCCCACCTACATAAACGACCATCCGCTACGATTTCACAGACCATTGTAGGAAGATGACAAACCAAACGCAAATAGGGCGTTCGTCAAATGGGGGAGAGAAGGAGCACTGCACATCTTCAATTGCCCCCACATGCACTCACACCCATCGTTCAAGACAGCTTAACAGATGGATCACTTCACTGATATGGCATCTGTCTCCACGACCTGCTTCCATTCACCTGAGTTCAGGCGTCTCTCGATCTGCCTGGCAATGGTACCTTGAATGAAGTGCGGCTTCCCCTTCATCTTTCTGATGTTTCTCGAGCACGTCTCGCAATGAAGAACAGTTGGCCCATCGAATGGGTCCATCATGTAGACCAAACGTGTGCTGCACATGGGACAGAACGGCGCTATGTCACTGGGCTCATCTCGCCATCCATAGCTCCAAGTCCAATGCACCCCAAAGAAGCTGTCGGAGATGTAATCCGTCTTCTTGGGACCGGTCTCGTGAGGTAGGAATCGCTTCAGGAAACGCCACAGCGTCGGAAGAGCAGCAAAGATGAGCAACCACACGAGAACCCAAGGGACACTTACCCGAGACCAAGAATACCGCCACAGCTTGAAGCTAAAGGAGGAGAGGAATGACCAAGTGCCCATGAGGACGACCACGATGAATCTCCTCGTGTGTGGTATGGCCGACAAGATCAGGCCAGCAAGTACGGCGGCAACGGTCGCGTTCCTGATGGCGTGCGTATCTTCCTTGCTCATGTCATCTTGTACCTAAAGCACGGGATCATGAACGGTCTGCCAGAGATATCTCATCAAATCCAAAGTTAAGTCTTAGGCCAAGTCTTCCAATGCTGCGATGTACTTCCTTGTGTATCGGCTGTTTCGTGTATTGTTCCACGCATCCCTAATCGCAATGACTGACTCTACAGTGAGTACAGCGCTGGCACGAAGCTCGTTGATATAGGTTTCAGGTGTTGACTGATTAGATAACAACAGCCAGACGCCGAGCCCAAATGTGCCAATCTTTACCCCCAGCTTGGCAAGTTCATCGGAGAACTCCGAAAATGCGTTTCCTCTGGTTTGATAAAAACCTCCTTTCGCTTCACCCCTCTCGACAGCGTTTATCCATGATTCCAACTCTTCATGAAATGCGTGCAGTCGCGCCTTGAAGCCATCCGCGTTCCGGAATGCGATGACACTATCAAGGCTAACCTCTGCAAGGTTCTTAGGCAATCTCAGCTTCAAGACACTTCTGGCAATGCTAATGTGTTCGGCGCCTGGTGTTTCTATCTGTCTCGTAACAACCGATATGTGATCCATACTGGGATGATCTGTCACGGAAGGAACGCCACGCAATTCAGAGATTACGTGAGCTAGAAACGACATATAAATGAGGCCCAAACTCCTTGCAACCTTGATGCCCTCATCGCATGTGTGGCCAAGACCGTTTGAGTTGCAGAAGTACTCCCATTCGTCGCTGTACTTCTCGCCAAACAGGGTGAATATGTGGTTCTTGGGATCCTTCCAGACACTCACGAAATCTGCGACTCCAAGTATCCTTCCGTATTGGCTGGGTGACTCAAGCATACGGCCAACGAGTTCCATGGCATTCAAGCTTGCTACCTCTCCTTCGGAATAGCCCGGTCGATGCGGCATGATCAGATCGGTACTGTCTTGCAGCTCCCTAGACAGACTGCCCAGATAATCATCGCCGGTTTCCGGGATGATAGGATCAAGATGGTCAATGTACAGCAGCGCAAATTTGAGCCAGTCTTCCGATCGTATTTCAAAACCAGGGTAGTAGATCGCTTCTTTCATCCCAATTCTCCCTAATACGCTCTGACTCAACGATCTGGGAATCCCAGTGCAGGTCAATGCCTATTGCTGATTTCTCGCCTGATTGCCGCTATCCAAGGTCTCAGCGAACTCGCTTGTATTATCAGCAGACAACAAGCGAAGTACAAGGGTATTCTCCGGCTTTGGCCTGGGGGTGTTTCCATTGACGGGGCGGGTGGTGCGCTTTAGCATTCAGAGTAGTAGTATTGCCGAGAATGAACGTTTGAACGATGGCGGATAGTCATTGGAGGGAGTTTGACATGAGCAATCGCAAGGAAGAGAGCCGCACTGCGGGTAAGGCGATTGTTACGTTTGCGCGTGGGTGGCAGACGTTGGTGGCAACGCGGAGTCTGGGGCGGCGCGGGGTGGAGGTTGTGACGGGCGATGAGTACGCGATGACGGCGGCGGCGTTTTCGAAGTACAGCGTCGCGGACTTTCGCTATCCGAACCCGACGAAGGAGCCGGAGGCGTTTCTCGATACGCTGGAGAAGGTGGTCCTGGAGCACAAGCCGGAAGATGAGAGCGTCCCCTATGTTCTGATCCCCATTCACAAGGAGACGTACCTGATCGCCCAGCACCGCGAGCGGTTCGAGCCGCAAATCCGCGTGCCGATCCCCCAGATCGAGCACATCGCTCAGGTGCACAACAAAGGGACACTCGCGGCCTATGCGATTGAGCGGGGGCTGCCGACCCCAAAGACGTGGATGCCCGAGAACATGGCGCGTTTCCAGTCGATCGCGTCGCAGGTGGAACTGCCCGCCTTCGTGAAGCTGCGCGAGGCGGCTTCGGGGGTCGGCATCCGCAAGGTCGACACGCTCGAGGAGCTGACATCCACCTACGAGGAGTTCGTGGAACACTTCAAGCTCAAGGAGGCGGACTACCCGATCATCCAGCAAGGCGTCCCGGGAGACGACTACTGTGTCACGACCCTGTTCGATCGTGGCAAGCTGGTCGCGTCGATGACCTATCGGGGGCTGCGCGCCTTCCCGGCCGAGCGCGGCGCGACGGTCATGCGGGAAACCGTTGACGCGCCGGAGATGGAGCGCATTGCGGGCGAGTTGCTGGGCCCGCTGGGCTGGCACGGCGTGGCGGAGCTGGACTTCCGCTGGGAGGGGGCGCCCGAAGCAGTGCCCCATCTGATCGAGGTCAACCCCCGCTTCTTCGGCGGGCTCATCCAGTCGGTCGAGTCCGGCTGGGACTACCCCTGGCTGCTCTTCCAACTGGCGGTCGAGGGTCACATCGATCCGGTTCAAACAACGCGGACCGACGTGCGGACCGAAACCCCCGTCCTGGCATTCTTGTCCACGCTGCAGGAGATCACCGAGAGCGAGGGACACATGAAGGCGTTGCACCAGTCCTGGCGCGAGGTGAAGCAGGAGTTCCGCACGGGCTCGAAGCGCCAGAGCCTGCGCAAGCTCGTTCACGGGATCAAGGACTACCTCGACGTCAAGGCGCGGTACCGCAAAGTCAAGGGCTTGCTGGAGGACCACCAGGACAACATTTACGACGTGCTGTCACGCGACGATCCGCTGGCGGCGCTGGGCGTGCTCTATCCGCTGGCCGTCTTCCTGCGGCACGGGAAGGTGAACCTCGAACTGATCACGGGCGAAGGCGGACCAGGCGGCGATGACGACTGAGGAACAGACGCCGGAGTCAAATGCAACGACGGTCCCGCGCAGGAAGCGGCGACGCCGGCTGCGCCGGATCGGAATGGCGCTGGCAATCCTGATTGCCATCCTGCTCACCGGCTACCTGTCACTCCGCTTCATCTATCCGCGCTGGCTGGATCGCCAGGTGATCGACGAGGCGCCGCGCATCGCACTGTCGCTCGACAACTCGCTGTTGGGCCGGATCGGTATCACGGACGCGACCTATCAGCGCGCCATCGCCAAGGCGGGCGGTCGACTCATCCCCCTGCGACCCGACGCCGCGGGCGATCCGAACGTGAGCGTCGAAGCGGTGGAGGAGCTGCTTACCAGAGAACGAATCGACGGCGTGCTCCTGACCGGCGGAGGCGACGTGGACCCGAATGTCTACGGAGGTCAGCCCGGCAAGACCATGCTGGTCCATCGCCTGCGCGACGACTTCGAGATTGCCCTGATCCGAGCCGCACAGCAGCGGGACTTGCCCATCCTGGGCATCTGCCGGGGATGCCAGATCATCAACGTCGCCCTGGGCGGCACCATCCGCAATCTGAGGAAGGAGGCGGATATGAAGGGGCGCCATCTCGTCCTGGCGGGCCATCCGGTGGAACTGACGCCAAACAGCAGGCTCGCGGAGGTGCTTGGCGTAGCCGGCTTGCCCAAAGTCGTCAGCCTGCACGGCCAGGCGGTTGGCAAGCTCGGCGCCGGGGTCCGCGTCGCCGCGACAGGGCCAGGCGAGGTCATCGAAGCCATCGAAGCGGACACACCCAACGAAGAGGGATGGGTCCTGGGATTGCAGTGGCACCCTGAACTATCGCTCGACCCGAACCAGCACAAGATCTTCACCAATCTCGTGGATCGCGCACGGCACGTCCACAAACGGCGGCAGTGACGATACAATTTCTCGGCATTCTCGGTGACGGTGTATTCAGTTTCGGCCGCCCGTCCGTATGTACTCTATGAATGATGGATGGACACGATTCGATCTCCGACGGGGCCTTGATTAAGGCGGCCCAACAGGGCGATAGGGACGCCGCGGCGTGTCTGTACCATCGCCATGTCGATCGTGTCCATCGCGTCTGCTACCGGATCGTCCTGGACGGCTCGCAAGTAACCGACTGCGTCCAGGAGGTCTGGCTCAAGGTGTTTCGGAACCTGGACCGGTTCGAATGCGAGAAATCGTTCGCCGGTTGGTTGAATCGCGTCGCGGCCAACACCGCGATCGACTACTACCGAAGGTGGCGCAAGCAGGGTCGATACGTCGGCATCGAAGAGGTTCCGTCCGAGGCGCTGCCGACCGAGAATTCACAGGGCGCGCAATCCCTCGATGACGCGGCGACCCAGGAACGGATTCGCCAGGCGCTGCAAGAGATCACGGTGAACCAGCGGACGGCGTTTGTTCTGCGGTACTATGAGGATATGTCCCCGGCCCAGATCGCTCAGGTGCTCGGATGCCGCGTGGGGACGGTGCGCACGCATGTGCGGCGCGGCCTTCTCGCGCTGCGAGCCAAACTGGCGGTCAAGCCGATCGCGAAAGGTGCAGAGAGATGAAGCATCCACGGTTCTCGCTGGAAGAGTTCGACGCCCTGTTCCCGGATCGATTCGATTCGCCGGCCGAAAGGCTGAAGGAATATGAAGCCTTCCGCGCCGTTCTGGAACAGGCCGAGAAGCTCGAGGTCCCGGAGTTGTCCACGCATCAGCGGGCGGAGATCTTCCGCCAGTCCTGGGCCGAACCAAAAGAGAGGCGTCCCCGGCTGTGGACATGCGCCGCCCCGCTGCGACGTCCGGCCGTAGCCTTCGCCGCCGGGCTCATACTCGGGTGCGCCTTGATGTTCACCGGCATGCGAGATCGGCCCCAATCACCTGATCCAGCGGCCCTCGAACAACCATTCACGGTTCAACACGCCGGGCCTGTGAAGACCTATGAGGGCAAGATCCTCCAGGCCCTGTACCCCCAGATCGAGAACCCCAGAATGGTCGTCGAAGAGAATCAGGAAGCCCCCAAACCTAGACGCGTCCTTCAAGGAACATTGGATAAAGGTCAAGTTTATGTACTGTGGAATCTGTAACGAAGGAGAACAGACGATGAGAATAGAAAGACGACTGATCGCGGTTCTAATGGTTGTATTGGTGGCGAGCCTACTGTGCTCAGCGCAGGAATCCCGCTCGGGGCGCGGGCGAGCAACATCGCAGGTGGCAGGCGCCAATACCGCCTCTGAAAGCGCCAAGGAAATGAGAATCTTCGCCCTCGAGTATCGTGAGGCGCGCATGCTGGCGCAAATCATTAACGTGATCGTCCCGGAAGCCACCATTGCCACCGACGACGTTTCGCAGAGCCTCATTGTGGGAGCGGGGTCGAACCACTTGCAGCAGATTGAGCGTCTGATTCAGCAACTGGATGTCCCCCAGGGGGGTGGCTTGGACGCCGTGCAGATGATGTACCGCGTCTACATGCTCGAGCTTCCCTCGAAGCACCAGGGTCTGCGGCCCTTCTCCATCATGATGATGGGCTCGGCGCAACTGCCTCCGGATCGGGTCCTGACCGCCGGCAATGGGAATGACGTGCAAATCGAGAGCTTCCATCAGGCCAGCAAGGGCGAAAAACGGTGGCAATTCAGAATTGCAGGCCGGGCGGCTTCATACGAACCTATCGAGCGCCTCACGAACAACATCTCGGGCTGCGAAATTATGGAGTTGGAGTGGGAGGATGACACGCCCATCATGCCAACCACCACGGTCCCTCCATTGCCAAGATCGCTGCAGGAGCACCTCCATAAGTTCCTGGGCGAGGAAATGGGGATCGTGGGCTACTGGTTTGGCAACCTGTCCGTCCCGGGGGAAGTCCAGGCGCCCATCGGTCCGTGGGGTTTCGAGATGTCCGTTAACAGATCGACGCAGGAAGCCGATATCGAGCTTGAGATCAGCGTGACGCGTGAATTGCCCGGCGATCCCGGTCAGACCTGGCAGATCCTTTCCAACTCCGTACGCGGCAAGATCGATCGCCCCGTCATTATCGGGTACAACCGTGACAATCGCGGCGTCCAAACCATGGGCGCCCTGGTGATCGTCCCGGAACGGGGCGCTATTGAATAACTCCGGCAGCGCGGCGCTCATCCGCGGAAACGCAGGTCGCGGGTGGGCGCCGCGAACCGGTTAGAACAACCGGCCGCTGTCGAGCAGGAAGTTGACGGGACCGTCGTTGACGCTGCTGACGTGCATATGCTGGCCGAACGACCCCTTCTCCACCGCCACGCCAAACTGACCGATCAACGCAGCGACCTTCTCATACAGCGCCTCGGCCGGCTCAGGAAGCTCGGCCGCGTCGAAGCCGGGTCGGCGTCCCTTGCGACAATCCCCCTGCAGCGTGAAATTGCTGATCAGCAGAATCCCCCCGCCGATATCCATGACACTGCGGTTCATCTTGCCCGCGTCATCGGAGAAGATGCGCAGGTGGGTGAGCTTCTCAGCCATGAACTCGGCGTCCTTGTCGGCATCTGCCTTGCCCACCCCCAGGTACACCAATAGACCATGCCCGATCTGACCTACAATGTCCCCCTCGACTTCGACTTTCGCCTCCAAGACCCGCTGGATAACCGCGCGCATAGCACCTCACCTTCTCATGTCACTCATTTGTCGAAACGAAGCCAGACCGCTCCGCGATAGATCCCGTCTGCGGCATTCTTCTGGCTCTCGGGCCCCAACTCGTCGGGTGTGTGGAACTTCGTGCCGATCGCCGGGATGCCATGGAGCAGCGCGATACCCGTGCGGGGCGCGTCGAGCTTCGTCTTGGCCGGGGCCGGCCCGTCGTTGGGACGGTACACACCCAGGAACACATCCTCGGCGCCGTTGATCATCGTGATCTCGGCGTCCTTGGTCTCGAAGACCGCCCAGCGCCAGGCGCGGTAGTAGCCCCTGAATTCGGGATAGTCCCATGTCAGACCAGGCGTGTGATCCCGGTAGGCCTTGCGCCAGACATCCAGACGCCCCCCCTTCATCCGGTTCTTCCACACGCGATAGGGACCCCGTCCCAGCAGGCGCACGCGGCGCATCCGTTCCTCAGGATAATCGAAGTCGACTCCGAACACACTGAACGCGCCCTCCAGGCGATACTGATACTCCAACTGAATCCAGCCGGTGGGATGAACGCGCCAGCGGGCGAAGTGCATGTCCCCCTTGTAGGTGACATCGAACAGGACGCTATCACCATTTTGTGACAACGCGACCCGGGCGGCGCGCCCCGCGCCCTGGATCAGCCGAGGTCCCCCGCCGAACGGCACCTTCCGACCGTCGAGGGTGACATCGCGGAGGCATCCCTCCTTACCGTCAAACGTCAACGTCAAATCGCCGGCCGTCAATCGGATCTCATCGGCGGCGCCGTCCACTTGCACGGCTTCGCCCTCGGTGGCTTCCGTGTGGACATAAGTGTCGCGGTAGTGAGCCGCATCGCGCAGATCCCACCCCCAGGTCCAGACCTTCGCGCCGGTCGGATCGCAGGCAGTCAGGTACAACACATCGCTGTCACGCCAGCGTTCCGGCAGAGCCAGTTCCAGCACGCCCTGGCCATGCGGCTCGACGTCGGGGCCGGGCAAGCACTTCTCCGCAATGATGCGGTGCCCGCCCCGACGATAGCTGGGTCCAGGGAACAGCGCCAATTCCGCCTCGAATCGGCACGCATTAAGGTTCGTGAAATCGTACCGATTCTCTACGGTGAGCCGGCCGTCGAAGTCCTCGGGCAACCTCTCCAACTCGATCTGGAGCGGAGAGAAGATCTCCCGAATCGTGTAGAAACTGCCCTCCTTCTCACGATAAGGCCCAACGATCCCGTCGGGGGCGTGGTTGCCGTCAGTGTCGATCCGCCCATCCTGGTCGGTCCGCGCGACCCCTTCGTCGGTCAGCACCCAGAGGAACGCACCGGCGCCCATTGGGGAATCGACCATTAGATTCCAGTAGTCATGCAGTCCGGCGCCGTGCCCCCCATCGTACAGGCCGTGCAGCAGTTCAGTGGGCATGAAGAGGGTCGAGCCGCTCAGCTTGCGCTGCGTGCTCGCGTAGCTTTCGTAGTGATCGGTGTCCAGCCCGTTGAAGTTCGCCCAAGGATGCAACACCGTGCGGTTCTGCGGATCGTACAGAGCGAATTGGTCGTCCAGCGCGGGATTCCAGCCCCCTTCATTGCCGTTGTCCCAGAACAGGATGCACGGGTGGCACACATCGCGACGAACCATCTGGCCGACGAGTTTCTTGCCGATCTCCGTATCGTAAGGCGGCTTCTGCCAGCCGGCCAGTTCGTTGAGCACGTAGAGGCCAAGCTCGTCACAAGCCTCCAGGAAATGCGTGTCCGGCGGATAGTGTGACATCCGCACCGCGTTCATGTTCATTTCCTTGATCAGCCGGACGTCGTCATAGCTGATCTGCCGACTCAGGCAGCGCCCCGAGTCGGGCCAGAAGCTGTGCCGATTCACCCCCTTGAGGCGAATCTTCTGCCCGTTCAGATACAATCCGTCCCCAGGCCTGACCTCGAAGGTGCGGAACCCAAACCGCTTCGTCACGGTATGGACGACGTCGTCGCCTTCCATCAATTGGACCTTCACCGTGTAGAGATGGGGCGTCTCAGCCGTCCACAGGTCCGGCCCGTCCAGGCGCGTCCGCAGTGTCGCCTTCGCCTGGCCCGGCTCGAGCGCCACGCGGACCGTCGAACCGGCAGGCTTACCACCTCGTCCTATAACATGCAACTTGACACCATCACCCGACGCGATTCCCGCCAGGTGGGCGTCCAGCCGAAAGGAGCCATCCGCCCGCGCATCGATCGCCAGCCAGTCGATGTACTCCTTCGGAACGACCTCCAGATAGACCGGACGATAGATGCCTCCAAAGACCCAGTAGTCTGCCTTGCGCTCGGCCGTCTCAACGCTGGGGTCGGCCGAGATCTTGCTGACCGTCACCTCAAGCAGGTTCTGACCGACCTCGACAAGATCGGTGATCTCATACTTGAAACGATAGAATCCGCCCTGATGAACGGGACCGGCGGATTGGCCGTTGACCCGGACCTCGGTGTCGGTCATCACCCCTTCGAAGACCAGATGGACCCGCTTGTCTCGCCAGGCAGCCGGGGCCGTGAACTTGCGGCGGTACTTGCCCTGCTCGGCGCCCTTGTTCTTATCGTGCCCGTAATTGTACTTCCCAAAACCTTCCAGTTCCCAGTTCGAAGGCACGCCGATCGTAGTCCAGGACCCGCTTTGGCGCCCGGCGGTGCAGTAGAACTCCCACGTCACCGGGTCGTCCTTGCCCTTGCCGGAGAGGTAGCGCCGTTCGGTTTCGGCCCCCAGCGCGACGGCGCCGAGCAGCGCCAGCGCCCCGAAGACGAACATTCCCCTCGATCCGGTCATTAAGACACGTCCTTTCCTTCTCAACTGACAAACCATGGCGCCGACGCCGCACGCCGCACGTGCAACTCGTCAAGGATCGCATTGCCCTGATGGGTCACGAGATAGAGCACGAGCTCGGCAATCTCACCGGGACCGATAAGATCCTCCTTGGCGATGTCGGGACGGACCTGATCGACCATCTCGGTATCGACCCCGCCGGGGCAGATCACGTGCACGCGGACGCTTGAGCCGCGCAGCTCCTCGGCCAGTGAGATGCTCATCCCCCGCAACGCGTGCTTAGAAGCGGTGTACGCGCTCTGCAAGCGATACCCCTTGACCCCGACCACCGAGGAGATGTTGATGATATGACCCTTGTCGGCCTGTTTCAGGTGGGGCAACGCCTCGCGACAGAGCAGGAACGGGCCGCGGGCGTTGACCTGCCAGCACCGATCGAGATCCTCCGTCCGCGTTGCCTCCAGAGCAGCCGAATG
>JANQFY010000486.1 GCA_028277585.1 Sedimentisphaerales bacterium | reverse complement strand
CGGCTCGGGTCGCGCTCGCGGTCGAGCGCTATCGCCAGGCCGAGGGGACGCCGCCCGAGTCACTCGCCGGTCTGGTCCCGCGCTTCCTGGAGGGCGTCCCGGCCGACCCGTACGCCGGTGGGGCCATGTTGTATGAGAGGTTGGAGGGCGGCTTCGTGGTCTACAGCGTGGGCCTCGACGGCCGTGACGACGGGGGATGGGAGACGCCTGAAGAGAAGCGTGATGTCACATTCACGATCAAGCGAAAGGAAGCGGCCAATGACTCAGGAAGGAAATAGCCCCTCCGGACCGAAGCGGCGGATCAGGGTATGGCATGTCCTACTGGTTCTGGGCGTGCTGCTGGTCGCGGCGGTTCTCCTTCTGCAATGGCGTTGGAAAAGCGAATTCGCGCGGCGGATCGCGGCGCTAGCGGCCGCGGGCTACCCCGTGACACCCGAGGAACTGGACGCCAGCTACGCCTGGCCCGAATCGGGCGAGAACGGCGCCGATCTGGTTCTCGCCGCCGTGGTGTGGCTGAAGGATTTGTCCAGAGAAGAGACCAAGAGCCTCCAACGCCTGGTCTCCCCTCCTGACGGTGGGACCTCACCGGGCGATGCGCTTTCGGAGGATGGCGTTGCTCTTCTTGCCAAGCACGTCACCGCCAACGCCAAGGCAATCGAAGGACTGCACTTGGTGACAACGACGATGGAAAGCCGGTATCCCATCGATCTGTCACAAAGACTGGGAAAGGCGTTCTTGCCCTCTATTCCCAAAGTGCGCCAAGCGTGCCTGCTGCTGAGTCTGGAAGCGGTTCTACACACCGAGCAAGATGATCCCGAGCGTGCGGTCCGGGCGATCGAGGCGGCCCTTGCTGTCGCGGGGACGCTGCGTTTGGAGCCGACGTTCGCGTCACAATGGATGTACCTGGGAATGATGGACTTCCCGATCGCTGCAACGCAGCGTCTCCTGTCTCGCAACTCATTGACGGACCTTCAACTGACTCGGATGTCGGACGCTATCGCTCGGGCGTATGAACCCGGTGCGGCTCTGCGTGGCATTCGGGCGAATCAGTGCGCGTTCCTGGAGCTTTTTGCGCGGCCTGAGTTCGTGGATTCGCCGCCGTTCGAGCAGCTCCCGCGATCGAGCGTTCTGAACTTGTATTCCAGCCTGGGGCTGGCCGCTCGGGAGGGGCTGCTCTATCTGGACTTGATGTCCGACCGCATCGCGGCGGCGCAGGGTCCCACCCAGCAGCGCTGCCGGCGCGCCCAGGCGATCGAGACACGGTTCCACGACGTCGCGCAGTCCAGTGTGCTTCTCAAGCATGTCTCTGTGCCGGTGGATCTTCTGAGGCAAGAGGTTCGCAGTCTGCTCTGCGTTCGATGTTGTCAGGTGGCGATCGCCCTGGAACGCTATCGGCTGGGGCGTGGGCGATTGCCCGATACGTTGGCGGATCTCGTCCCGCGTTTCCTGGGCGGTGTCCCCGAGGACCCTTATGACGGCGCCGACCTTCGTTACAAGCGACTCGAGCGCGGTTTCGCGCTGTACGGTGTGGGGGAAGATGGCGTGGACGATGGAGGCAAAGAAAGGCCGGCCTCGGAGGGACCTGAGGCCGACGAGACCTACGACGTCACGTTTACGGTCGCGCGATGAGGAAGGAACCGATGACGCACGAAATCGACAGGCCGGACAAGGCGAAATGGCGCATCAAGACCTGGCATGTTCTGCTGGTTCTGGTGGCGCTCCTGATCGCGGCGGTTGTTTTCCTGCAGTGGCGTTGGAAGAGCGAATTCGCGCGGCGGATTGCGGCCCTGGCGGCCGCGGGTTACCCGGTGACACCCGAGGAACTGGACGCCAGCTACGCCTGGCCCGAATCGGGCGAGAACGGCGCCGATCTGGTGATCGGCGCTGGCAGCTACCTTGTGGAACTGCATCCCGACGATGCGCGGCACTTACTGAAGAGTGTCGGCGGGGTGAACCATCAAGGCGTGACGGCAATACCGCCTGAGAAGAGAGAGCTGCTTCGTCAGCACGTGCAAGCGAACGCGAAGGCTCGGGAACTGCTCCATCGCTGCGCGACCGTCAAAGAGAGCCGCTATCCGATCGAGTTGTCAGAAGGTCTGATGGTGTCGATCCCGTGGCTGGGCGACGTGCGAAAGTGCTGCCTGCTCCTCTGCTATGAGGCGATCGACTGCGCCGAGCGGGAGGACCCCGACGTCGAAGAAGCGATCCGCGCGATCGAAGCAGGGTTCGGCGTCGCGCGGACGCTGCGCAATGAGCCGGTCTTCATCTCTCAACTGGTGTACTTGAGCTTGTTTCGTCATTGCACGCAGACGATGGAACGGCTCGTGTGTCGATGTCACCTGACCGAGGAGCAACTGGGGCGGCTCGACCAATGTCTCTCACGCATCGACGTGCCGGAGGCCATTCGGCGCGGCATGGAGAGCAGTCAATGTCTCAATCTGGGATTCTTCGTGGACCCTGGATCCATTGATGGCGAGGTGTTTCCCGAATTTCCGCGGGAGGAGGTCGTGACTGTGTACACGGCGCTGGGGTTGGCCGCGCGCGAAGGGGTGGTCTTTCTTGATCTGATGGCGGAGTGCCTGGCAGTTTCGCAGCGACCGACGCACGAGCGCCGTCAACCCGCAGCGGCGATCGAGAAGCGCTTCAATGAGTTGTCGAAATCTCACCTTCTTCTAAAGCACGTCTCGCCTCCCTGGTACCTGTTGAAACTGGAAACCCGTTGCCTGGCCCGCCTTCGCTGCGCGGAGATGGCATTAGCGGTCGAACGCTCCCGGCTGGCCCGGGGGCGCTTGCCCGAGACGCTGGCGGAACTGGTTCCTGGCTTCACCGATAGTGTCCCCGAAGATCCTTACGACGGCGCTGCCCTGCGCTACATGCGCGTTGAAGGCGGTTTCGTAGTCTATAGCGTAGGCGAAAACGGTCTCGACGAGGTGGAGACGGGGGCATTGACCCGAGACGACGGCGGAGCTGAGAAGTTTGATGACATCGCATTCAGCGTCGAGCGTTGAGGAAACGACACATGTCGCACGAGATGAAGAAGCCGGAGAAGGCGAAACGGCGCATACGGGTCTGGCATGTTCTGCTGGTCCTGGTGGCGCTCCTGATCGCGGCGGTTGTTATTCTGCAATGGCACTGGAAACGCGAGCTTTCCCGGCGGATCGCGGTGCTGGCGGCCGCGGGGTATCCGGTGATACTCGAGGAACTCAACGCGAGTTACACCTGGCCCGTATCGGGCGAGAACGGCGCCGACCTGGTGATCGGGGCCAGCAGCTACATCGTGGATCTTCCTCAAGAGGATGCGCGGAAGTTGCAGGAGATCGTCCGCTGGTCGAACCGTCAGTTTGTGCGCCCTCTACAACCTAACAGAGAACTCCTTCGCCAGTACGTGCAAACCAATGCGAAGGCTCGGGAATTGCTCCACCGCTGCGCCACCGTGGAACAGAGTCGCTATCCGATCGATCTGTCGGAAGGTCTGACGGCGCTCCTGCCCTGGCTGGGTGATGTCCGCAAATGCTGCTTGCTCCTTTGCTACGAGGCGATCGACTGCGCTGAGCGGGAGGACCCCGACGTCGAAGGCGCGGTCCGTGCGCTCGAGGCGGCCTTTGGTGTTGCCCGGACGCTGCGCACTGAGCCGGTCTCGGTCTCCCAGTTGGTCTATCTGGGCGCGGTACAGTCTGCAACGACAACGATGGAACGGCTCCTGTGCCGATGTCACCTGACCGAGGGACAACTGGGCCGACTCGGCCAATGCCTCGCGCGGATTGATGTCTCGGACGCCGTCCGGCGCGGCATCGTGAGCGGGCAATGCCTCAATCTGGAACTCTTCACGAGCCCGCGAACCGTCGACGCCGACGCGTTTCACGAGTTCCCAGCCGAGGCGGTGGTGGACCTGTACGCCGCCCTGGGATTGGCGGCGCGGGATGGGGTGATCTTCCTGGATCTGGTGGCTGAGTGCCTGGCGGCCTCGCAGCGGCCGCCCAGTGAGCGTGGTCACGTGTCAGAGGCGATTGAGAAGCGATTCAATGAGTTGTCTGGGTCTCACCTCCTTCTGAAATATGCCGAACTGCCCTGGCACTTCCCGAAACGGGAGATCCGCTACCTGGCCCGCCTGCGCTGCGCCCGGATGGCGCTGGCGGCGCAGCGTTTTCGCCTGGCCCGGGGGCGCTTGCCCGAGACGTTGGCGGAACTGGTCCCTGACTACGCCAACGGCGTCCCTGAAGACCCCTACGACGGCGCCGCCTTGCGCTACATGCGGCTCGAACGGGGATTCGTGGTCTACTGCGTGGGCCCAAACGGTCGCGACGAGGCCGGGCTGGGGCATGGGCCTCGGAAAGATGGGAAAGCTGAGAAGCTTGACGACATCGCGTTCACCGTCCGACGATAACGGGCGTTTTCCAGGCAAAGCCGCAATTCGAAGTCCGAAATCCACAATGCCCCAAGCTGGGACTATCGTTTCCCGTGCGAATCGCTATAATGGGCGGACGAGCGACGATAGCGGACGGGAAAAGGGCGTTTTTGACCTCGAAAACTTGAGGAAAGCCTGTAACCTTTGCCGTTAGAGCGCGTCATACAAGACAGTTAGGGCTGTGTAAGGTGTGCATCGAGTTGTTTGGGTCGCGGCGACGAACTCGCCCGGGCCTGTAGGGAGCCGATAGATGTCCTTTACCAAGTCATTTGCGAAGAAGATCAGCGCCGTGCGGATGCGCTGCAGCGCGAACCTGTTGTTGCGCCAGATCGGAATGGTGCTCGCGGCCGGCGGCGGTGTGGCGGTGATGGTGGTTCTCGTCGAACGTCTGCTGGCCGTGACCGTCCGGACGCCTTCGACGTTGTGGGCCTTTGCCGGCGTGGCGGCTTTGATGACGGTGATCCCCTGGCTGCTGAAGGTGCCCAGCCGGATGCAGGCGTCACTGTTGCTCGACGAACGGCTCGGGCTCAAGGAACGGTTCAGCACGACGCTGGCGCTGGCCGAGTCGGACGATCCCTTCGCCCGCGCCGCGCGGACCGAGTCACTCCGGACCGTCCAGCAGGCGAACCTGAAAGGTCACTTCCCCATCGAACTGTCACGAAGTTGGTACCTCAGCGGCGGGGTCTGGTTGCTGGTGACGGCGCTGTTCATGTTTATGCCGCAGAAGGACCTGCTGGGCTTCCTGCGGGACCGCGAAGAGAAGGACAAGGCGGCGGCCCAGGTGCAACAGGCCCAGACCGAGGTCCAGGAGACGGCCGCGGCGGTCAAGGCGGCGGTCAAGGAACTGGGCGATCCGAACCTGGCCGAGGACCTCCGGAAGCTCGACGAACTGGCTGAGGCCGGCGCGCCGCAAGAGATGAAGCGCCAGGCGATCAAAGCGCTGGGCGATCTGTCCGAGAAGATCAAGCAGATGCAGAGCGGCGCCCAGATCGACGCAGCCGACAGCCTCAAGCAGATGCTCAAACGTCTGCGCGGCTCGGCCGATCCGTTCTCCCAGAAGCTGCGCATGGCGATGGCCAAGGGCGACTTCACGCAGGCCGCCAATATGCTCAGGCAACTCCAAAAGCGGTTGTCGGAGGGGAAGGTGCCTCCCGAGCGGCGTAAGGAAATGGCCGAGCAGTTGGAGCAACTGGCGAAGGAGCTGCAGAAACTGGCCGAGCAGAAAAAGGAACTGGAAGAGGAACTGGAGAAGCTCGGTCTCGACAAGAAGCTGGCGCAGATGAACGCCGAGCAGTTGAAAAAGGCGCTGGAAAGGCAAGGCTTGCGACCTGAGATGGTCGAGCAGCTCATGCAGAAGATGGCGGCTTGTCAGGCGGCGCAGGGACGCTGCTCGGGCCTGAGCCAGGCGATGGCGGCTGCGGCCGGGGTGGGCGTTCTCTCGGCCGAGGAACTTGGCGAAGCGATCGACCAGCTCGACGCCCTCGAAGCGCTCGAGCAGCAAGCGTTGATGATGCAGGCCGGACTCAACGAGATTTCCCGGTGCATGAGTTGTCTGGGCGAGGGCATGTGCGATGGGCTGGGGGGGCAAAGTCCCTGGCGGCCCGGCGAAAGCAATCGTCGGGGCCCCGGTTCCGGAGGACCAGGACAGGGATTCGGATCGGTCGCCAGCGATACGGAAGGCCAGACGGGCAACAAATCGACGCGCGCCAAAGGCAAGGCGGGCGAGGGGCCCATCATTGCGAGTTGGTATTTCAAGGACATGCAGATCAAAGGCCAATCGCGGCGAACATTCTCGGAGGTCGTGCAGGCCGGCCGGGCCACCGCCGCCGAGGCAATCACCGACAACGAGATTCCGCGCAAGTACGAGGGGGCGGTCAAGGACTACTTCACTCAGCTCGAAGCCAGCGGGCCGGAGCCGAAGCCGTAGCGCAGCGAGAACCTGGAACCTGCACACGAAGGAAGGGATTGTACGTGAGTCAGAAACGACGCCAGTGTTTGTATCCGGCATGGGGATCGGTTCTTGCATTGGTGCTCGTTATGACGGGCCTGTCCTGTCGCAAGGGGCCCGAGCGTGAGGAAGTGGTTCTGTACTGCTCGGTCGATCAGGCGGTCGCCGAGCCGATCGTCGCGGCCTTCGAGCAGCAAAGCGGGATCAAGGTCCTGGCGCGGTACGACACGGAAGCGAGCAAGACTGTCGGCCTGGTTCAGAGCCTCCGCGCCGAGGCGGCCTCGCCCAGTGCTGATGTGTTCTGGTCGAGCGAGGTCTTTCATACGATTCAACTGGCTCGCGAGGGCCTGCTCACGCCGTATCGCGGGGCCGAGACGAAGGACTGGCCCGCGCCGTTTTTCGATCCCAACGGGCGCTGGCACGGCTTCGCGCTGCGGGCCCGTGTCATCGGCTATCATACCGACCGCGTCCCGGCCGGCGAGGCCCCCAAATCTCTGGAAGAGGTCCTCAGTTCCAAGTGGAAGGGACGGGTGGTCATGGCCTCGCCGGCCTTCGGCACTACCGGCGGTGACGTCGCCAGTTGGTTCGCCCATTACGGACCGGCGCGAGCCCGGGAGATTCTGGAACAACTCAAGGCCAACGACGTGCGGATCGTCTCGGGCAACAGCACGGCGGTGCGCATGGTGGCGACCGGTCAGGCGGACGTCTGTTTCACGGATACCGACGACATCTATGCCGGTCAGCGCAACGGCTGGCCCGTCGCGATGGTTCCGCTCGATCAAGCGGGCAAGGGCGTCCTGGCGATTCCGAACACCGCCGCGCTGATCAAAGGCGGCCCCAACCCGGGCGCGGCCCAGAAGTTGATGCGGTTTCTCTTGAGCGAATCACTGGAGCGGATGCTGGTCGAGAGCGATTCGCACAACAGCCCGATCCATGAGACGCTGGCTGCCGAGTTCGCGCAGTACGCGATCGAGAATCCACTTCTGATTGACTACGAACGTGTGGCGGACCATTTGCCCGAAGCGATCGCGGCGGGGCGGGAGATTCTGCAATGACGTCGCTCGGAACACCTGTGAGAATGTTGAAGGGCGTGTCCATGACGCTATGGGCGGCGCTGATCCTCTTGCCCCTGGCGGCGCTGACGCTGATGGCTGTC
>JANQFY010000339.1 GCA_028277585.1 Sedimentisphaerales bacterium | reverse complement strand
AGCAGGAGTGTTAGCAAGTCTAGAAATCAATGTTAATCAAGTTTATTCAGGTTTCACCACAGTGCATGGTTTTTATCTTTTTAAACGTTTCCAAATATGTTACATTGCTTGTCATCTAAAAGCTTCAATAAGCGTTAAACTCCGGTGTTAATTTTAGCTGTTTCAATATTATCTATTGCATATCAAGGGTTTTTGGTCATTGAACATGGACTGAATGTTCAATGCAATAATAAGACTTCTTGCAGTATGAGCCCATGTACACGCACTATTACTTGTGACACGCATTACTGTTTCAATGTATCTTTGCCAACGAATACAGCCATCTCTTCTCACTCCTCCCCATTTGCAGGCTAATTGTATCTAACCATCTGTGAATAAAACCCTTGAATTAAATGTAAGTCTTGTCTACTATGTCGTTCAATCCAGTTTTCATGATCTGAAGTGATTCCTTTTGTGAAAGGGCTTCCTCTGATTTACCTACACAATTATTATAAAACTGTGGCTAATCTAATGCACGATATTAACAACAACAAATCGCCAACAAATCTGCTCAATTTATTTGAAAAAACCTCAACAATTCATTCATACTATACAAGATCATCTAGTTCAGGTAACTTTCACGTCAAAAGCTCAAAGCTGGATAGCTCAACAGCGCCTGGACCTCCCGTTTGTCCTTGTTCCAACTCGCCAGGCGCCAGAAGCCCTGGACCAACCGCGAACAGCGCAGCCCGTCCTTGCTCAGATCGATTTTGGGAACCATGGGTCAGACGACTCCGGATCTAGACCGTATCGATGCGTCAGGCCGCAACCGGCCCGAAACGACCCCCATGATACTCATCCTCCGGCGGTCGTACAAGCAGCATGCATAGCATCGATTGATGGAGTGGAAGTGACCCAGGATAGGAGACGCAGCCCGTGACTACGTGCCAACGAAGACCGGCGTATCCATGAGCAGACGAGTCGATATCTCCTCGGCCAGTGTGGCGTACTCCAGAGCGGCTTTGCTCTCTGGCGCGAATGTGAAAACCGACTGCCCGGCCGCAGGCGCCTCGACGAGCCTGACGGTCTTGTGGATCACTGTGTCGAAGACCAGATCGCCGAACAGCTCACGCAGTTGCAGTTGGATCTTCCGTGTGTAGCGGGGTCGGTCCTCGACGAAGGTCAGCAGCAAGCCCAGCGTCCGCGCCGTGCACGGGTGGAACCGCGCCTTGAGCAGGCGAACGGTCTCGAGCAGGCGTTTGAGACCCTCGAAAGCGTAGAAATGCACCTGAACCGGGATGATGACTTCGTCGCTTGCGACCAAGGCGTTGAGCATGATCAGCCCGAGAGCCGGTGGACAGTCGCTAATGCACTTGTCGTACACATTCTCTTGCGTCCGCAGCCATTCGCCCAGGATGAGTTCCTTGCCCAGCACGTTCTGCAGGGCCAGTTCCGCCCCGGCCAGCCTCACATTGCTCGGGAGTAGGTCGAGCCCCATGATCTCCGTGGGCACGGTGACACGCGACAGGGGTATGCCCTGCTCGGCCAGCCCGTCGTATACAGTCTGCTCGAAGGAGTCGGGATCGAAACCGACGCCCATGGTCGCGTGTCCCTGGGGGTCCAGATCGACCAGCAGAACGCGTTCGCCCTTCACGGCAAAGGCCACCGCCAGGTTCACCGCGGTCGTTGTCTTGCCGCAACCACCCTTCTGATTGACAACTGCAATGGTCTTCATCATCCTGATCCGCACTTATGGGACGTATCACCGCCGCGATCATGCCCTTCAGAGAGGCCGCACATCGTTCTCGACGTCCTGGTCCTCTCGCCGACCTTCATCCCTACATCGGGCGAATGAGCCCGCTACTCAAGCTGAAACCCGGCGAACGGCGACATTGTCCCATCAGTTCCCCAGGAAACCGATCCGCAAGCTGCAGCTCGCATAAAAGCGTATCGCACGAACACACGAAATGATCGGCTCTGCGAAAATGCGGCGTATCGAGAAACAGGTAAGGAAGGAGAGATTCAGAAGACCGAATACAAGGGTGGGCGAAACAACCGAGGCAACCAGAGTAACCCTACTAACCCAACGCCCCTACGTCACTCTTGTGTATATTAACAGGCTCAGCCGTCAAAAAGCCAGATCCCAAAATAGAATCTGGCTTCGGAGGAGGGTGATGAAAAGCTAAATAAGGGCCTTCGTAAAAGAAGGCGTTGACTCCTTCGCGATAGCGATCTCTATTAATTCATCGTAGACATGCCGGAGAATTCTTTAGCGAAAAGCCGCACGCACAAAAAAAAGATACTCTCTTCTCGCTAATAATCAAGGATTAAATCGGCAATTGGTCAGTTTTTTTGATCCCCCAGCGTGAAATAGGCGCATTGTCGACCCGTTATTCGGTTATTTTTACGCTTGCGAGCGCCCCGAGGTTCTGCTATTCTCACGAAAACCCTGTTACTTGTTTTGGAACCTTCCACCATGAACTCCCGCATCACCATTTCCGACCTGGTCAAGGCCAAGCGTGAGGGCCGAGCCCTGACAGCGGTGAGCTGCTACGACTACACAACCGCGCGTCTGGTGGCCCAGGCCGAGGTCGATATTATCCTCGTCGGTGACTCGGCCGCGCAACTGATGCTCGGATACGATTCGACCCTGCCGGCAACCATGGATCTGATGGTCACGCTGACCGCCGCCGTGCGCCGCGGGGCGCCGAACGCCTATCTGATCGCGGACATGCCTTTCCTATCTTACCACATCAGCGAAGCCGAGGCGCTGCGCAACGCCGGGCGATTCCTGGTCAAGGGCGGCGCTCAGATGGTCAAGATCGAAACAACCGGCGCGCATCTGGAGACGGTTCGAGCGTTGCGGGCGGCCGGCATTGCGGTGATGGCGCACATCGGAATTCGACCTCAACGAATCAGCACGATCGGTCGCTTCCGCGCTGAAGCCACGACGGCGGAGATCGCCATGGAACTGATCGGTCTGGCCGAGCAGATGGTCAGCGCCGGCGCCGGGGCCCTGCTTATCGAAGGAACCGCCGCCGAGGTCAGTCAAATCATCACCGAGCGGGTCGAAGTGCCGGTCATCAGTTGCGGATCAGGCCCCGGCTGCGACGGACAGATCCTCGTGGCGCCCGACATCCTCGGGCTCTCCGAAGGCAAGCCCCCGAAATTCGCCAAGGCCTATACCGATCTCGGATCACAGACGCTCGAGGCGTTCCGTTCGTACTCGGAAGAAGTCAAGAGCCGCCGGTTCCCGGACGCCGATCACAGCTACCACATGAAGGCCGGTGAGCTGCAGCGCCTGCAGGACATGCTCAGCCGCAAGCCATAGACAGCACGAATCACAGAGGCCCAGAGAAGACAGCCTTATGCCGCCCCCTCTGGGCTTCTCTGCATATCATCATATCTCAGCGGCGTTAGTCGCCGGCCAGCGCTATACTGGCTTGGGGTGTTCCTCCGTAAGCGCCAAGGTTGATCAGAGGGTTCGTCAGTGACAAGCCGCCGGGCAGTCTGGCCGGCTCACGGGACAGCGGCGAATCTGGATCGCCCGCATCGATACATGGACTGGTCATCGCATCCGAGGTCCACTCCCCAGCCACGACGTCCCAGCGACGCCCTTCGCTCAAGAGATGGTAGTCCCCGGCCCGCCAAGCGCCATCCACCCAGGCCCCAGCCTGGACGAAGAGCGGATCGACATCGATATTGCCCGTGCCGGGCCAACCGCCCTGGACATCCGAATAGGTCACGGTGGCTCGCCCGTCGCCGATCTGAGGGCCGGCCCCATCCGCACCGTTGGCGTAGACGATCGAGTTGGTCACAATCAAACTCTTGCACAAGAGCCCCGCCTCGAGGTTCTCGGTAATCGTGGAATTGGTCACATCGGCCTCGCCACCGCGAATGCCCGCGCCGCGGTTGCCGGCCAGGATGCAATTGACCAGAGCCGGTCGGCTGTAGCTGGCCGATCGCACACCCGGCGGGATCCAGATGCCGATCGCGTCGCTACCGCCGCCGACGATACGACAGGCGTCGAGTTGCGGCTGACTCGAGTCGATCATGAACATGCCGAGCCCCTGACTGGAGGCAATCGTACAGTGACTGATCGTCGGTGACGCCCCGGAGAAGAACGCCCCGCGTCCCCCGCCGGCGATCGTCAAACCTTCGAGCCGGCTGGCGGGCGATTCGCCTTCGGTAAAGGTCAGGATGTCCCCGTCGCCGGCCAGAATCGTCGCGGCCACCACGGCCGGATCGGTCGGGTCGGTCGAGCGAACGGTGATCGCCTTGCCGACGAAGTTGATCTCTTCATCATAACGGCCTTGCGGAACCACGATCTCGCTGCCGGGCTCGGCATCGCTGATCGCATGCTGAACGTAGTCATACCGATTGCCCGTCGTGACGTTCTCGATAGGACCGTCGAAGATCGAATAACCGAACGCGACTCGAATGCCCTGCACCGGCCCGTGCGTCCCGGCCAGCCAGACCAGTGAAGTTCCGTCGAGAGCCGGGATCTGCCCGTAGGCCGTCTCGCCCTCCTCTGACTTCAGAACGCCGTGCTGACGCGTGATGCAAGCCATGAGGATCTGTCCGGTCGAGTCCAGACCCTCGACGTAAGCCACCATGCAGCCCTCGATCGCGGGCTGATGTTGCCGTCCTTCGTCCTTGGCGATCTCGAACACCCGGACGTTCTCGGGGTCCGAAATGTCGGCGCCGTACACATCGGCGTCGTCATTCCGCGCATCGGTCCAGACGACATACCGGCCCGAAACCGCCGGGTCGTACTGACGTCCTTCGTCGGCACAGACGGTGAACACGCGAATGTCGCTCAGGTCGGAGATGTCGGCCGCATAGATGTCGCCGTCCCCTTCCCAGACCACCACGTCGCCCGCGATATCCACGACGTCATGCAGATCCTCCAGCGGGTTCTGATACGGGAAGGGATCGCGCTGCCCCACACCGGTGGCGATCGTGAAGTACACCGGGTTCTCAGGATCGGAGATATCGGCCCCGCAGATGTCGTAAGGCATGTTGCGCCACTGCGCCAGGCTGTTCTTGTCGATACCCACGTGCTGGACCCATACGACCTTGTCGCCCGAAATCGCCGGATGGCTGAACGATTGCGTATCATCATTCTCACGCAGGGCGGTCTGCTCGCCGGTAACGAGATCACGCACGAAGACGCTCGTGCACGCCGGTCCGAACCCACCGCCGGAGAACTGAGCGTCACCGGCCCAGACCACGCGCTGGCCCGAGATCTTCGGGTGAATGTTCATCCCGCCGCCGGAGAAGGTCTCCATCTCATTGGTGGCGAAATCTCGACAGGCGATCCGCCAATTGGAGCCCGTCCCCGTATCCAAGGAGAAGACCAGCCTCGTGCCGGAGATATCCAGATAGTGGGGCCACTGGTTGCCGATCCCCTGGATATTCAGAGGTCGGATGTCGGTCGTCCCGCCGACCGTCACCATCTGCACGCGACTCGGATCGCTTTCGTCGAATCCGTCGCTGACGACCAACTCGAAGACGTAGACCTCGCCGGGCTGCCCCTCAAAGGTCGGGGTCGGGGTTTCGGCATTCTGGAGTTCCACGGGCGGGCCTTCCACCTGGGTCCAGGTATAGGTCAGCCGATCCGCGTCGATGGGATCGGGATCGTAGGAATCGGTCCCGTCCAGTCTCACCTGCCCTGGCGCCATCCAGACGCGACCAGTCCCGGCGTCCGCCACGGGTAAACGGTTCGCGCCCACGAAGACCATGACCTGGTCCGGTTCGCTGCTGTACTGGCTGTCGCCCACCACCAATTGGAAGACATACTCCCCTTCGGCCGGCGGCGTGAAGCTCGCTGTCACCGTGTCGGCGCCCTCCAGGGCAACATCGGGGCCGGAGACCTGCGTCCAACTGTAAGTCTGCATATCGAAGGGGTCGTAGAAGAAGCTGTCACCGCCGTCCAGAATCACCACATCCTCGGTGCTGAGGACATGGACACTCGTCCCGGCCGAAGCGACCGGCCTGACATAGCCGACGTATTCGTCCGCACCGATATCGATCCGGTGGGCGTAGATACGATCCTCTCGGTCGATATCCGTCTGCCCCGCCGGCGGAACGAACTCGGGGTCACCGGCGTTGATGCAGGGCGAATCCATCGTCACATGGAAGTCCTTGCTCATCGACGCCAGGAAGTGGGGATCTTGAGAGATGTTGCCCCACAGGCCGGTATGATCTAACTGGCCGTCGAACTGAGACGCGTTGCCCGTCTGATCGTCGATCAGACCGTAGTTGCCCGGAACATTGTTCCAGATGTTGTTGTAAGCCAACACACCCGTAGCCGGATCGCCCTGCCAGACGATGCCGCCGCCGGAGGGAGCGTCAGTGATGATGTTGTTGAAGACCGACGTGCGACCTAGCTCGGGAACGTAGATCACGTACACGTTGCCGCCGCTGCCCGTCCCCATGCCGGGGAAGCCGGTCCGCGAGCCGAAGTCACAATCGTTCCGAACGATCGTATTATTGTAGATCTCGCCGGCGAAGGTGATTAGTCCACCGCCCAGGACCCCGGAATTCTCATAGATGAGGTTGTTGTGGATCGTGGGCGCCCCGTAGAAGCAGATCAAGCCGGCGCCGACGTATGCTTCGTTGTTGCGGATCGTGTTGTAGGTGATGGTCGGACTGGACTGCCAGGCGCCGATACCGCCGCCATAGGAGATGTTCACCTGCATGATCTGCTCATTGATCTCCAGCGGCCCACTATTGCGTACAATGACGTTCTTCGTAATCGTTGGGGAACTATAGCTACAGTAGATGCCCGCCCCCATGATGAGTCGCTCGTTGCCCTGGCCTTCGTTCAATTCCTGATTGAGCGTGCCGTAGCCACCGGTGATGGTGAAGCCGGCCAGCACGGCGGCATCGGTTTCGCCGTTGGCAAAGGTCACGACACTTCCATCCCCTTCCCCGTTGAGCACGGTGTAGCCGACCACGCGGGGATCGTCCGGATTCGTACTGGTGACGGTGATGTCCTTACCGTTGAAGTCGATCGTCTCGAAGTAGATGCCCGGCGCAACGATCACCGTGTCACCGTCGACGCTTGCCTGAATGCCGGCCTGAATGGTCGGGTACTCGCTGGGCACGTTGCGAATCGCACCGTGGGCGACACCGAGAGTCAAGCAGATCAGAGAGACCGCCAATTGACGTGTCCTTTTCATTTCCTCACCTTTCTGATGAATCCGCACATAAATAGCAGGAATGATCGGGTATGCACCTGCCTCCGAAAATCCATAACATTCTATTTATACAAAACTTGCGTCTCTTATTCAAGCTGTTTGCCGGCTGGACATCGCTCATGCGACGCTACACCGATGCTCCGGCCGGCGTGCTTATAAATAAGAGACGCGATTGTTAGGCAGGCATTGCGCTCAAAACGGGGGATTTGGCAAAAAGTCCGCAAAAAACCACGGCTAACTCTGCCGCGACCGTGAACCGGGCGGACAGCCCCCCTCGTGGGGCCGCGCGCTTCTCAGAATCTGCACAATTTGGAGTGGTGTTAGTCGGGTACGGGCAGTCCCAGCTCGGCGAGGACCTTCTTCATGTCCTCCCAGACCTTGCGGCGAGTATCGGGCGTGTAGTTGCGCAGCAGGTAGGCGGGGTGGTAGGTCGCCATCATTTTGATGGGAGGGTGATCGAGGCCAACGCAGTACTCCTGGAAATGCCCGCGCAGTTGTCCGATCGACTTGTTGGTGTTCAGCAGCGTCCGGGCGGCGTGGGCCCCAAGCGCGACAATCACCTCCGGCTCGATGCTCTCAATCTGCGCCTGGAGGTAGGGAAGACAACTGACGATCTCGACCGGCTTCGGATCGCGGTTGCCCGGAGGCCGGCACTTGAGGATATTGCCAATGAACACGTCCTCGCGTTTGAGACCACAGGCGATGATGATCTTCTCCAGAAGCTGACCCGCTCGACCGACGAAGGGTCGGCCCTGGGCGTCTTCATCGGCGCCAGGCGCCTCGCCAACGAACATGATGCGGGCCTTCGGATGACCTTCGCCCGGAACGGCGTTTGTTCGCTGCGAGCCCAGTTCGCACTTGCGACAGGCGCGGACCTCGGCTGCGATCGCGTCCAGACCCGCCGGTGTCTCCGCCGCTGGCTCGGGGCTTGCTTGAGGCTGTTCGGCAGGCACGTCGGTCCTCCCCTTAATCGTGAACCCAGTGAAGAACGCCTCCATCTCCAGATGCTGGCGAACCACCTTGGTCGTATCCACTGACTCGTTCATACGCGCATTCTATCGCGGGCCAGCCGCTCGGGCAAGCGCACAAAAAAGGGCGCCTCGCGATGAGGCGCCCTTCGATCATCGTGACACGGGTCTCGTTTAGACGATTCCCTGAGCCAACATGGCGCTGGCGACCTTGAGGAAACCGGCGATATTGGCGCCGGCGATGAAGTTGCCTTCGCAACCGTACTCTTTGGCGGCCTCGCTGATGTTCTTGTAGATCGTGACCATGATGTTCTTCAGCTCGGCGTCGGCCTTCTCGAAGGTCCAGGACTGACGCTGGCTGTTCTGGGCCATTTCCAGGCCGGAGACCGCAACGCCACCGGCGTTGGCGGCCTTGCCGGGCAGGAAGATGACTTTCTTCTCGAGGAAGACTTCGGCCGCTTCCGGCGTACAGGGCATGTTCGCCCCTTCGCCGACCAGGAGGCAACCGTTTTCGGCGAGCGTCTTGGCCGCCGCTTCGTCCAACTCGTTCTGCGTCGCACAAGGCAGCGCGACATCGCACTTGACGCTCCAGATGTTGGCGCAACCCTCGGTGTACGTCGCGTTGGGGTGATCCTTGACGTATTCTTTGATGCGGCCGCGCTCGATCAGCTTGATCCGCTTGACCGTGTCGAGCTTGATGCCGTCCGGGTCGTGGATGTACCCGTTGGAGTCGCTGAGCGTGACGACCTTGCCGCCGAGCTGCTGGACCTTCTCGGTCGCGAAGATCGCGACGTTGCCCGAACCCGAGACGCTGACGGTCGCCCCTTCGAAGCTCTTGCCCGCATCCTTGAGCGCCTCGTCGGCGATGTAGACCAGGCCGTAACCGGTCGCTTCGGTGCGAACGAGCGAACCGCCCCACTCGAGGCCCTTGCCCGTCAGGACGCCGGTGAACTCGTTGCGGATGCGCTTGTACTGACCGAACATGAAGCCGACCTCGCGGCCGCCCACGCCGATGTCACCGGCCGGTACGTCGGTGTCCGGGCCGATGTGACGGCACAGTTCCGTCATGAGGCTCTGGCAGAAGCGCATCACTTCGCTGTCCGACTTGCCCTTCGGATCG
>JANQFY010000312.1 GCA_028277585.1 Sedimentisphaerales bacterium | reverse complement strand
CGTTCAGGGGCTTGTCCTGCGGCTCAGCGGGGGGCGCACGCTCACTGTCACGACGTTTGCCCTGGGCGCCTTCTTGGAACAGACCGTCCTCTGGGTGCTCAGCCCGAGGATTCTTGTGACCGTATCGATGGTGGTCGCCTTTGAGGTAGTTCTCCAGTGCACGCCGTGGGGTCGCGCGATCTACATGATCGGGGGCAACCGATCCACAGCTTTCCATGCCGGTCTGCCTGTAGAGCTCTACACGGTCGCCGCCTTCGTGCTCTCTGGGCTGCTGGCGGGGCTGGCCGGCGCCCTGTTCTCGATCACGATCAACTCGGCTCCACCCACGATGGGCGCCAATTCCCTCATGATCGTCGTGGCCGCCGTCATCATCGGCGGCACCTCCATGGCCGGCGGACGGGGCAGCGTATTCAAGAGCATGATTGCGCTGCTGGTCCTCAGCGCCCTGTTCAACGGGCTCAGTTGCCTCGGAGCCGGTTACGAGATCCGCCAGATTGCCAGCGGTGTCGTCCTGGCTGGTGTCATCGTTCTCGACGCCTATGTCCTGGCGCTGAAGAACCGAACGAAGGGACAGCGACGCGAATTATTGGAGACCTGGAACTCAGAGGATTCCTCATCATCCCCAGATAGGAGTGCTTCCATGTACAAGAAGGATCATACGCTGATTACCATCTGCGCTATTGCCGTTACGGGTTGTGTGGCTATTGTCGCTATCTTTGCCATGTTCTTCGTTGCGACGACTCGGACCGGGGTCCCAGTGTCGATGGTTATGCCCTCTCAAACGCAGGAAACCGCGCGTGAGGTGGACGTGGAGCAGTTGCGATCGAGCGATGGTCAGCCCTTGATCCTTCCGGCCGAACCCAAGCAGATCCCGCCGCGCCCTGACAGTCCGGAGGATCTCCCCGACGACGAAGCCGGACACTGGTACGATCTGGAGTACGCCGGGTGGAATCTGGAGAAGATCAATCTGCCCACGTCACCGGGCGACGGCGCTCAAGGCAAGTACGTGATCCTCCTGAAAATGGTCGACCATCCCTACAACACCGCCTACTCGAATGGTCTTAAACAGATCGCCGATGCCTATGGGATCAGGGTCAAGACCATGGTCGCCAATAGTGACGTCAACATTCAGGCCCAACAGACTGATCAAGCCATCAACGAGAAACCCGATTTGGTGATCATCAATCCCGTTGATGCCCAGGCATGCACCCCCCTGATCAAACGCCTCAACGATGCCGGCATCCCCGTCGTTGCCAGCAACCTGCTCGCTTCCAGCGAAGCCTTGCGCTACTGCCTGGCCTGGACCGGGCCCGACGATTGGGGCCAGATGCGTCAACTGGCCCGCAAGTTGGCGGAACTGATGGATTACGAAGGGGGCTACTGCATCGTCCAACACCGGCCCGGCGGATCGCCGTTCTTCTCCCGCACCTATTCCTTCATCACTGAACTGAAGCAGATTGCCCCGAAGATGAAGCTCCTGGCGGCGCAGACGACCGATCTGGAGGCCGAGAAGACCATGCAGGTGGTCTCTGACTGGATTACCCGTTTCGGTGCCGAGTTCAAGGGGATCGTCAGTGCCGACGACTCCGGCGCTCAGATTGGCATCAATGAAGCGATTCGGACCGCAAATCGAGAAGACATCGTTCGGGTTTCGGCTGGCAACAGCAAAGTCGGGATGGATTTCATTCAAGCCGGCACGCTTGACGCCATCACGTATCAATCGGCCGAGTCCGACGGCGCGATCGCCATGCAATTAGCCGCCGAATGGTTCAGCGGCAAGACGATTCCGGAGGTGCGTTATCTGCCGATCCGCATCATCACCAAGGACAATGTGAAGGAGTATCTGCCACCGCAATGGTAGTGGGGCCTGTGAAGCCCTTGAGGGTTCTCAGACAGACGTATCAGTCAGAGTCACAATAGGAGCGTGAAGAGATCTTATGAGTGTGCCAGAAGAGACAGTGACGGGGAAAGAACGAATCGCGCGAGCGTTCGCCTGTGAAGAGGTGGACCGTGTGCCCTGGGTTCCCTTCGTCGGTTGCCATGCCGGAGCCTTGCTGGATGTCACGGCTACGCAGTACCTGCAATCCGAGGAACATATCGTGCAGGGTGTTTCGAAGGCTGTGGAGCTCTATCAGCCGGACGGAATTCCCGTTGCGTTCGATCTTCAGATTGAAGCCGAGGCGCTGGGGTGCGATCTCAGTTGGGCCGAAGAGACTCCGCCGGCGGTGTGCAGTCATCCGTTGGCGAACGGTGCAGTGTTGGGCGACCTGAATGTTCCCGACCTTGACCAGGGCCGTATCCCGCTGGTCCTCAACGCCGGCCGGAGACTGCGCCGAGCCCATCCCGACATCGCTCTGTATGGTTTGATTACCGGCCCATTCACGCTGGCCCTGCACCTGCAAGGCACGGACATCTTCATGAAGATGTTCGACAGCCCCGCCGATGTCAAGGCGCTGATGGCGTTCTGTCAACGTGTGTGTCTGGCACTGTCCGATGCCTATATCGATGCCGGCTGCGACGTGATCGCGCTGGTGGACCCGATGACCAGCCAGATTGGCCCGGACCAGTTCGTTGAGTTCGTCACACCGTCTATGACCGAGGTCTTTGAGGCGGTCCGACGACGCAGCGCGCTCAGTTCATTCTTCGTGTGTGGTCATGCCCAGCAGAACATCCCGGCCATGTGCGACTGCAAACCCGACAACGTCTCCGTCGATGAGAATATTCCGCTGGACTACGTGCGTGACGAGTGTCTCGATCGACAGATCAGTTTCGGCGGGAACATGCAGTTGACTAGTGTCTTGCTTCTTGGGTCCGAGATCGACTCGCAGAAGAATGCGATTGCGTGCATGGAAACAGCGGGGCAGAAGGGGTTCATTCTTGCTCCTGGGTGTGACATTCCCTATGCCACGCCAGTGAAGAACCTCAGGGCGGTGGCCGAGGTCGTAACCGATCCCTACAAACGGGAGATCACGACTACGCTGGCCACCGAGGAAGCGGATGCCGACCGGCTGAACCTCGAGGAATACGGGCAAGCCGACAAGGTGGTCGTGGATATCATCACGCTGGATTCCGAGGCCTGCGCGCCGTGCCAGTACATGGTGGACGCTGTCCGAAAGGTCGCGCCGGAGTTCGAGGGCATTGTCGAGTGGCGCGAACACAAGATCAAGTACCGAGAGTCGTTGGTATTCATGGCTTCATTGATGGTACGCAACGTACCGACGATTTGCATCGATGGACAGATCACGTTCGTCTCACGGATTCCGCCCCGGGATGAGTTGATTCGCGCTATCCAGAACCGCATCAATGAGAAACTCCGACTCCGCATTCGCCAGCAGAGAGC
This sequence comes from Sedimentisphaerales bacterium, assembly GCA_028277585.1. Taxonomy (GTDB): domain Bacteria; phylum Planctomycetota; class Phycisphaerae; order Sedimentisphaerales; family Anaerobacaceae; genus Anaerobaca. Next base: position 16,732 of record JANQFY010000312.1, on the reverse strand, counting down.
CCATTTGTTGATTCTGGGTGGTCAGGACGAGGATGTCACTCAGGTGGCCGACAACGTTGATCAGGCGGTGCGGGAATTGGGTATGAACGTGGCGATCGAGCGGATCGATGATCCAGACACAATCTGCTCATATGGCGTCAGCCCTCAGCAAACGCCGGCCGTCGTCCTGGTTAATCATCAGATCAAATCTGTTAAACGTATCCCGGAAGTTGCGGTGGTCAAGGAATGGCTCAAGACACTCTAAGACAACCTGTTGCGGTCTGGCTCTTGACGGGGTTCCTGGGCGCCGGCAAGACGACGACACTCAACCATCTGCTGAAAGGCCCGCTCTTTGAGGGCGCCAATGTCGCGCTGCTCATCAATGAGTTCGGCTCGATGGGCGTCGATGGCGCCCTCGTTGCGCCAGGGGATTACAGCAAGTACGAGATCAACAGCGGGAGCATCTTCTGCGCCTGCACTCAGGCCGAGTTGCTCAAAGCGCTGACAACCATTGCTGACGACAGGCGCATCGACCATCTGATCATTGAAGCCACTGGTATTGCGCAGACCTGCGATGTTGAGCGTATCCTGGCGTTGCCCGTTCTGGCCGGTGCGTTCGACGTCCGAGGCAACCTTTGCCTGGTCGACGCCGAGAATTTCATTCGCACGGCCGCCTTCATGCAGGCCGTCGTCGCCCAGGTGCGCTGGGCTGATGCGCTGTTGATCAACAAGACTGATCTGGTGGATGAATCTCAATTGACGCAGTTGCAGGAGGTTCTGGGCTCGCTCAACAGCCGGGCCCTCCAGCGACTTGTCACGCAAGGGCGGCTGCCGGAGGGGTTCCTGGGGCAACTCGAGCATTGCCCTGGACCATCGCACGATGCAGACCAGCGCCCGGAAGGCATTGTGACTGTCTCCGTCCAATCGCGTGACATCATTGACAGGACGGCTTTCTTCGAGACGTTGCGGAGACTGGACCGCGAGATCTTGCGTCTCAAGGGAAACGTTCGTTTCGCCGAGGGAGTTTGTTTCGTCGAGAAGGTCCATCGGAGCGTGAGCGAGAAGGAGGCCTGCTCCGACCTTGGGGGCGAAACCGCCTTCGTCGTGATCGGCTGGGGGACGAGCAAAGAGGATTTGACGAGTGCCTTCGCCTCCTGTCGGTTGCCGGGGGAGGTCTGAATGAGCATCGATATGAACGACGAGAAGCGACAACACGGTCAGGGCATCACTGAGATGGTGGCTCGTGAAGATATGTGTCGATCGGCCGCCAAGCTGCGCGACACCTATCAGTGCAAGCCGGACGCGCCTTTCTATCACAAGACCTTCGGCCTGTGGATGTGTCTGGAGACGTGGCACACACAGGGCTTGGATCGCACTGTCGATCTCAATGAGTTCTTCATGTTCGACGAACCGGGCTTTCATGAACTGGGGCAGTTGGGCTGGTGCGAAGGCGCCTTCTCGCCCATTTTCGAGGAATGCGTCCTCGAGGACAGGGGAGAACATGAGTTGGTTCGAGACTTTGCAGGCCGAGACGTGCTCTACTTCAAGGGGCGTCGACAGGGGTTCATGCCTGAGTATGTCGGACATCCGGTGAAGGATCGGAAGACCTGGGAAGAGGACGTGAAGTGGCGCCTCGATCCGGCGACTCCGACGCGTTACGCGGATCTGGATGAGCGCATGAACGACGCCAGAGTGGCCGCGGCCCGTGGGCTGATGATCCAGCAGAATCTCATCGGTGGTTACATGTACCTGCGCAGTCTCATGGGGCCCGAGGAAGTTCTGTACGCATTCTACGATCAGCCCGACCTGATCCACGACTGCATGCAGACCTGGCTCTGCCTGGCTGACGGTGTGATGGCGAAGCACCAGGAGCATGTTACCTTGGACGAGTTATATCTCGCCGAGGACATCTGCTACAACCATGGCCCCTTGATTTCGCCGGATGCGATCAAGGAGTTTCTCTTTCCCTACTACCAGCAACTGATTGCGAACGCGAAGTCGCGCCAGCTTGATCCCGACCGCAGGCTCTACATCCATGTAGATACCGATGGTGATTGTATGCCCATCATCGACCTGTATCGAGAGGGTGTGGGCATGGATGTACTGGATCCGTTCGAAGTGGCGTCCGGCTGCGATGTCGTGCAGATCGGGAGCGAACACCCTGATCTGATCATGGGCGGAGGCATCGACAAACGCGTTTTGGCCCAGGATACCGATACGATCGACCGCTACCTGGAGTCGATTCTCCCTGCCATGCGCCGTCGCGGGGGGTACATCCCCACCTGCGATCACGGGGTGCCTCCCGAGGTGTCATGGCAGAACTACCTGCACTACCGCAAGCGATGCGTGGAGTACGGGGGGCGATAGGCCATCCCCTGTGAGAAAGGCATACTCGTGACATCTGGTTTTGGCAACGAACAGTGGGCAAAGGTCAAGGACGATGCTCGGCGCTGGTGGGCGGGCGATCTGGGACGCCCCCTGATACAAGTCCGTCTCAAAGGAAGACCGCCGGGACGTCCCGAACCTAGCGTGCCTAACCACGACTTCGCCAGTTTCTATCCGTTGGACATGCCCGCTGAGCAAATTGTCGATCGTTGGGACTATGATCTGGCCTGCACGATGTTCTTGGGCGACGCCTTTCCTCATGTTTTTCCTAACTTGGGGCCCGGTGTCATCGCCGCCTTCCTGGGAGCAGAACTGGTCAATGGTGACGATACGGTCTGGTTCCATCCGAAGGGTGACGTCGCGCTTTCGGAATTGGATTTCGAACCCGATCGCAATAGTACATGGTACCAACGCTGTCTGGACCTGATCCGGGCGGCTGTTGAACGCTGGAAGGGAAGCGTGCAGTGCGGATTGACTGACTTGGGAGGTAATCTCGATGTCGTCAGCACGTTCCGGCCGGCCGAGAAGTTGCTGTACGATCTCTACGATGCGCCCGACCAGGTGAAGCGACTGACCTGGAGGGCCCACGAATTGTGGTGGCGCTGCTGGGAAGAGTTCTCCTCACTCACGGATGGCGTCAATCCCGGCTATTCCACGTGGGCGGGCATCCTCTCGGAAGAGCCGCACTACATGCTGCAATGCGACTTCGCCTATATGATCAGCCCGGAGATGTTCGATGAGTTCGTCAAGCCGGAACTGGAGGCTTCGGCTGACAAACTCGTCAACGCCTTCTATCATCTCGATGGTCGGGGGCAACTGGCGCATCTGGATTCGCTGCTGGAGATCGATTCGATTAAGGGCATTCAGTGGGTCCCCGGCGCTGGCGCGCCGGATGTCCTGCATTGGCCGGACGTGTATCGCGAGGTCACCGCCGCCGGTAAGAAGATCCACATCGCGTCGAACATGTGTGATCATCCCTTTGAGGTTCTGGATGTTCTCAACGAGCAACTGGGAAGAATTGACCATGTCGTCTATCATCTCGATGCTGAAATTAAACATCTCGCAGAGGCCGAGCAAATGCTCCGCAAGCATCACGTAACGTGACAATCATCGAGTAGAGTGACTTCTATGACAACGCGTGAAGACCTAATAGCAGCACTCAATGGCGATACGCCTGACACGACGCCCTTGAGTTTCTACAGTTGGATGACGGATGACTTCCTGACGGATGAATGGAAACGGCTGTACGACCTGGGGCTGGGGATCTGCCATCATTGCAGGATCATCGAGGAAGTGGCCCATGGTGTTGAAGAGTCGTGCACCGAAGAGAAACGGGGCGGCGAAACCTACGTCATTGATACGAAACATACGCCCAAGGGGACTATCCGACAGGTCCATAAGGATGGCTGGTGCGTTGAGCATTGGCTGAAGACACCTGCAGATTATCAGGTGATGACCTGGATTGCCGACAACACGGAACTGGTTCCTCGCTATGAGGTTCTCGATCAAGGGGACGCGTTGGTGGGAGACTGGGGCGTGGTGGTCGTGCTGGCGTCACGCACGCCGGCTATGATGATCAATGTCGATTGGGCCGGCACCGAGCAATTCTGCATGGACCTCGCTCTGGAGGTCCCCGAACTGTTCGAACTGTATGAAGCCCGCAAGAAGCTCTTCGTCCGAGAGACGGAGTTAGTCACCAAAGGCCCGGGACGATTCGTCAAATGGCTAGAGAATTTGACCATCGGCATGCTGGGTCCCCAGCGGTACGGCGATCTTCTTGGCTCTGTCTATCGCGAGTGCGTGCCGATCTTGGAGAAGGCGGACAAACGCGTCATGGTGCATTACGATGGGGCATTGAGTTGCATTGCCGACCAGATCGCAGCCGCTCCCTTCCATGTGATCGAATCGCTGACCGAACCACCGGAAGGCGATATGACCTACGAGCAGTGCCGGGCCGTCTGGCCCGACAAAGTGTTCTGGGCCAATATCAATGTTGATCTCTATTACGAACCTGAGCGTGCCTTGCGCCAGGCGGTGATCGAGAAACGCCAGCGGGCGGGCAAGAAGGCTCTTGCCTTTGAGATATCCGAGGACCTGCCGACCAATTGGCGGCAGACGATTCCTGTCGTTCTGGAGACATTGAAGGAGCTTGGGTAGTCGCTGGTCTTCGCCTTGCGAAGCAGAAACCAGTCGATCTGAGGAATACATGAAATACATCACAATCTTCCATGCCAATCTAAACTATGCGTATTTGACCCCGGATCGCTACGAATTCGTGATTCGCACGGCTTATGAAATGACCATCGACACCATGCGCGAGGTGTTTCCCGACACGCCGTATGTATTCGAAGCCTCGGGGTATACGGTCGAGGAAATGGCTCAGCGAACACCAGACGTTCTGGAGAAACTCAAGGGGGCGATTTCCACCGGCCAATGTGAATTCATGGGGTCACCCTATGCCCACCCGATGCTGCCGAACTTCCCCGAAGAGGATGGGCTCTGGTCATTGAAGTTCTCCAATCAGACATACGAGAAACACTTGGGGCTGCGTCCGAGCAGCTTCTGGAACCCGGAATGCGGCTGGCGCCGTTATGTCCCTCGCCAGGTCGTCGCCGCTGGATACAAGAACCTCGTTGCGGATTTCGAGGCCTATTCGGTAGCCAAGAAGCCAGACGGCACGCCGCAGCGTCCCGAGATCTACGCTGAAGAGCACACGGACGAGAAGAAGTTCTATAACTTTGGTTTCAAGTACGACCTGCCGGGCGACGAGAGGGCTTTGCACTTCCCGTTCAGATTCACTCAGGGCGTGGGCGATCAACTCCGTACGTTCCTGCGGTCCGATCGCGTATGCCAGTTCGGCGTTCGTTACTTCATGGACATGGAGGGCTATTCTCTCGAAGAGTATATGGCCCTGATCGAGAAATACTCGCAGCAGAGGCCGGATGAGCCGGAAGGGGCGCTGGTAGTGTTCGCCGATGACGCGGAGTACATCGGCACGAATGGTTGGTTCCGGCTCAAGTTCCAGAACGAGCCGGACAGGGTCTTCGAGGCCGTACCCAGTGCTCGGGACAAACTGGCTTCTCTGATCTCGGAATGCCGAAAGCTGGGGTCGTTCACGACATTCGAGGCTGCCTGTCAGACACTACCTCCACAGGAAGAGACCCTACACTTCGACGATGACTCCGCATGGCATGGGGCGCAAGCCTCGGTTTGGGCCGAAACGCCGATGGCACGCCTGCTGCGCCCCTGGCAGGATGCCGTTCGCGCCCAACTGAAGAAGTACGCCCGCGCCATGTCGCCCGAGCAGCTCGAGCGGACCTGGTACCACTTGACCAACTCGTATAACTCTGACGGACAGTGGCCGCCCACGTTGCCGGATGCTCCTCACATCGTTCATCCGTTCAACTATCGATACTGCTTCGAGAACCTGCTGCAGGCGGAACTGATCGTCGGTGACGTTGACCGGAGCCAGACAAACACCGATCCCGTCGCGACGCTGCAAGCGATCCTGGGCCCTCAGCAGGGTCTGGTAGCCGCCAAAGCCCAAGCGATGAGCAATTCAGACGAGACGGCGGAACGCGCGAAGGGGCGTCGCGCCCTGCAGATGATTGAAACGTCAAAGGACCTGCGCCGCTTGGAGACGAGCGGTGCCAAGATTCTCTATCCGGCTGAGTATACGATTCGCGCTCAGTCTCTCATCGAGGCCCGACGGCTGGTGGGAGGCGTTGAGATTGAGAAGGTCAGTCAAGGACTGAAGCGGACATAGCAAATCGGGCCATCAAAGTGAAAGGTCTCCCATGAACAGGATTCTCGAGCAGGCTATTGCAGTGATCGTAATGTGCGGAATGGCTGTCGGCACGCTGCCGACCGAAATCGTCAGAGCGGTGGACTTCTATGTGGCTCCTGATGCCAGCGGTGGTGGAGACGGTACGCTCGCGAAGCCGTTTGCCACTCTGGAAGAAGCACGGGACGCCGTACGACGCAAGACACAGGCGGGTCACAAGAAGGACATCGTTGTCCAGTTGCGGGGCGGTGTGTATCGGCTGGGCAGGACACTGGACTTCCGCCCGAGGGACGGGGGGACGGCGGAGTACTCCGTGACCTATGCCGCCTATCCGGGGGAACGCCCCGTGCTGAGCGGTGGGCGTGTCATCACCGGCTGGCAGGAGAACGCTGACAACATGTGGACGGTCAAGCTGAGCGACGTCAAGAACGGCGCCTGGTGGTTCCGCCAACTCTATGTCGACGGGAAACGGCTGCCCCGAGGACGCTATCCGGAAGAGGGCTTCGTGAAGATCAAGAACGTATCGAAGGATCACAAGACGCTCCGGTTCGCCCCATCGATCCCCGCTAAGGATCTTGGCGGTGGCGATGCCGAGGTCGTGGTCGTTCAGAACTGGTCGATTTCGCGGGAGTTGATCGCCAGCAGCGGGTCCGAGGACGTTACGGCTATTACGCCGATCGGTTGGGTGGGGCACATGGCTTGTCTGCCCAAGCCGGGCATGTCGATCTTCTTCGAGCACGCGTTAGAGTTCGTCACGAAGCCTGGCCAGTGGTACCTTGATCGCAAGGCCGGCGTGCTCTACTACAAGGCGGCCGAAGGCGAAGATCCAATCAAGCGACAGTTCGTCGCCCCAGTCCTCAAGCAACTGATCAACATTGAAGGTGACAAGGACCATTCGGTTCGCAACCTGCATTTCACTGGCATTGGGTTCGAACACACCAGCTTCCTCATTCCCGACATAGGATATGGGGGAATTCAAGCGTGTTACCACGGTACGACCGTGGAGGAGGCCGTCACCTATGCGGTGGACGTCGCTGTCGAGATGGAGTATTGTCGCAATTGCAGTATCACAAACTCCCGAATCCAGAGGATCGGCGGTAGTGGTCTCGGACTCGGCGCCGGTTGCCAGGAGAACCGTATCGAAGGCTGCCTGATCAGCGACATCGGCGGTACGGGTGTCAATATTGGCCATATGAAGGTCAAGAATCCCCTCTGGTCGGACTGGTCGGCCCCCTTTGAGGTTCCCGCCGATAACGAGGTCGCGAACTGCTACATCCATCATTGCGGCGCCGAACTTTGGGGGGCGCACGGAATCTTCGATGCTATGACGCGTGACACCCACATTCACCACAATGAGGTCACCCAGATCCCCTACGGCGGCATCGCCAGCGGCTATGTCTGGAACAGAGATCGCACAAGCCAGCAGGGCTGTGTCATCGAGTACAACCATATCCACGAGGTCATGCTCAAGCTCAACGATAGCGGTTGTATCTACACGCTGGGCTTCCAGCCTGGTTCGATCATTCGGGGCAACCTGCTGCACGGGGTGCGAATCGGCGGATACGCGGGCGGACAAGTGTGCAACAACGGGATCTTCTTCGATGAAGGCAGCAAAGGGTTCCTACTGGAGGACAATGTCATTTACGACGTTGACCAGAAGAAAGGCGCCCGGAACACGGCCGTTCGTTTCAACCGGAGCAACCGTGACTGGCAAATCTGGGTCAACAACACAATCCAGACAGACGCCGAAAGACCCGACGCCGCGGAGAAGCTGACCGGCAAGGCGGGGCTCGAATCAGAGTACAGACATCTTCTGCAGGATGGAACCAAGTAGATGGATATTCACAGCAAGCTGCAAACGCTCGATTTCGCCATCATCGTTGGCTACATTGTCACTTTGGTCGCGATTGGGATGTGGGTGAGTTTCCGTCGGCGCGGCGCCGAGGATCTGTTCCTGGGCGGGCGAAGTCAGAGCTGGCCCGTCGTCGGGCTCTCGATCTTCGGCACGAACGTCAATCCCTCGTTCCTGATCTCTTCGTGCAGTGTCGCGTACATGTCTGGCTTCGCCGCAGCTAACTTCGAGTGGCTTGCCTGGTGGCTCATGATGCTGCTGGCGATGCTCTTCGTTCCGTACTACATGAGGACCCGTGTCAGTACGATGCCCGAGTTCATCAATCGGCGCTTCGGGCGCGGTCCTCACGCGTTTCTTTCATACTACGCGCTGTTCACCACGATCGTCTCGTGGCTGGGACTGGTGTTGTACACCGGAGGTCTGTTGTTCAGCCAGATCATGGACTGGCCGCTCTGGGTGTCACTGGTTGTGCTGATGGCGATCGCGACCAGCTTCACGGTCATCGGGGGACTGGCCGCTGTTATGGTGACCGACGCGTTCCAGACGGTGTTGATGATCGGCGGCGCCGCGGCCTTGACTCTGATCGGGCTGCACGAAGTCGGGGGTGTCTCTGCGCTCGCTGAGCGCGTGCCCGATTCGTATTGGCAACTGCTCCGATCGGGCGAGAAGGCCAAGTATCCCTGGCATGCGATGTTGCTGGGCTATCCCGTCGCAGGGATCTGGTTCTGGTGCGCCGACCAGACGATCGTTCAGCGCGTGCTCGGGGCCAGGGACATGCGTCAGGGCCAGTTGGGTGTGGTCTTCGCCGCGTTCTTGAAGATCCTCCCGCCGTTTCTGTTTCTGTTGCCCGGCATTCTCTGCTTTGTGCTCCATCCAGGGCTGGACGATCCGAACGAGGCATTCGCGACGATGGTGGTCAGCCATTTGCCGACGGGCATGGTCGGGCTGATGGTGGCGGTCCTGATCGCGGCGCTGATCAGCACGATCGACTCGGGCCTGAACTCGTTCAGCACGGTTTTCACCCTGGATATCTACAAGAAGAGCTTCCGGCCGCAGGCCTCGGCAGTCGAGACGAAGTTGGTGGGGCGTATTGCCACCGTCCTGGCTGCGGCGATCGCGGTTAGCAGCGCTCTGGTGATGGATCGATTCGATCGAGGTCTCTTCGATATGATTCAGAGCGTCATCGGATTCATCGCGCCGCCGGTATCGGCGGTATTCGTGATCGGGGTGCTCTGGCGCCGCGCGACGTCAAAGGCCGCCCTGATGACGCTGATCGTCGGCTCGATCTCATCGATCTCGATCGGGTTCTGCAATCTCAACGACTGGCCCAGCAAAGCGTTTTGGCCCCACTTCATGCTGTTGTCGTTCTACGTCTTCGCCGGCATTTGCCTGTTCATGGTCGTCGCGTCACTGCTGACGCGCAACGACTCACGTGAAGAGCAACTGCCCTCGCTGAAGGAAACCTACGCCCAACAAGGCTCGCGATCGAGGTCCCTATGGCTGCTCTGGGGCGTACTGGCGGCGATCATGGCGGCAATCTATCTGTTCTTCGACTAGGCGAGCGGGTGTTGGCGGGAGTCCGAAGTTGTGTCGATTCAAGCGGCGCTGGCGGATGAAGAAGGGCAGCACGCGTAGCTCATGAAGGCTATGCTTGACGTTTGCAGGATGCGTCAGGTCCATCGTCGTCGAACGTAATGCTATGCCATTCGTTCTCTTGCAGATCGAAGAACAGGAACCTGAGTTCCGTGTCGTTTCTCTTGCCCGCGAGCACTTTGGCGCCGTCTGAAGCCATCAGGCTGGCGGCGGTGGCGGCTGTGAAGGGCAACACGCTCGTCCGCTCGACGTCGCGACAGTTGCGATAGAGTCTCTCCAGGGCGCTAGAGTGCGGCCAGATCACCCCGACTTGTCCACACCAGGCGCCGACGGCGCCATGAACCAGGGGAATCTGCTTAGCCGAGCATGTCTCCGCAAGTGCTCTGCGATGGGGGATGTTGTCCAGGCAGTCGAAAGCCATATCCACACCTTGCCAGCGCTCTGGCGCAACCTCAGCCAGCGCTGTGGTTAGGGCGACAACCTCTACTGCCTCGTTGATCTCTTTGGCGCGTTCATGGGCCTGAGACGACTTGCTCGTACCCAGAGTCGAACTCGTGGCCAACAACTGGCGGTTCAAATTTGTCTCGTCGAAAGTGTCGCGATCGACACAGATGATTCGGCCCACGCCCGCTCGCGCGAGTTCCTCCAAGACGTACCCACCCAGACCTCCGAGACCGACGATCATGACGCTGCTCTGGAGAAGTCGCTGCTGGCCCGAGCGACCGAGGGCCAGGACATTCGGCTCGTAACGAGGCACGGTCATACCATGATCGAGGGCGAACCATTCGATGCACTTGAGAGGTATATCTATCTCGACTGCCATCCGGCGGGCGCGATCGAGCGTCAGGACATCCAGTGCTTCGGGCTCCAGCGTCCGGATGAGTGTCGCCTTCTGTTCCTCTGTGAGCATAGGTTCCAGCACCGGTCGGCTACTCACCCGCCACCGAGGGCGGGGAAGATGGAGACAACCGCTTCGGTCGTCAGGGGCGCCTCGAGCGCCGCGTCGCGTCCATTGAGCAAGAGCATTCCCACGTCCTCTTTCGGGATGTCCAGTGACTTCAACAGATCAGCCACCGAGTCGCCTTCCGGCAACTCAAGCGATTGCCTCTTGAATCTGCCCTGGCGCAGCGTTGCGAAAAGCCTTACTTGTACTTGCATGCGACACTCACGCCAGAGCCAACTCGGCCAGTTTGGCCTCGGTAGGTCGCCCCTCGGCGCTCCAGCCGCGTTCCTGATAGTACTGGGGCAGCAATTCACCCAGACGATGGACTTGCCCCTTGGATGGGCCCTCGGGAATCGGTTCCTCCAGGAGCCGTTTGGGCAGCTTGTCTTCACCGGGGTCGACGCCCGCGTTCAGGTTGAAGACGCGCTCCAGGTTCCAGATCCGTTCGCCCGTCTTAAGCAGGTCTTCGGTCGTGATATCCGCGCCCGTGATCGCGCTGTACATGTCCCGGTAGTCTTCGGCGCCCAGGGCGAAGGAGGTGAACAGACAGAGCCCCAGCGAATCGATCACGGCTGTCAGATCCTGGAAGATTTTGGTCCAGGTCGCCTTGCCCTCGAGTGACAAAGGATCCAGCTTTTCGGGGATGCCCAGGATTTCGGGAGCGATCATGTACCCGCGCACGTGACACCCGCCGCGATTGGAGGTCGCATATTGCAGCCCATGTCCCTGAATGCCCCGTGGGTCGTAGGCGGGCAGTTCGAGCTTCTTGGACGACATGGAGAGTTCCGGCGCCCCATACTTGGCCGCCAAGCGGGCGGATCCCTGGGCCAGTTCGGCGCCGAATCCTTCGTGACAGCCCATCTTGCGCGTCCACTCCACAATAGCCTCGCCGGAGCCGAATTTCAGCGGGGGACCGTCAATCTCGTCCGGCTTGATGAAGCCCTTCTCGAACAGCTCCATAGCGCAGGCGATGGTCGCACCGGCCGAGATGGTGTCGAGGCCGTAATCATTGCACAGATTATTCGCCCGGATGACGGAGGGAAGGTCGTCGACGCCGCAACTGGCGCTGTAGCACCAGAGGGTCTCGTATTCAGGGCCTTCACCTTCTTGTCCATCGACTACACACCGCCGCCCGCACGTAATCGGGCAGGCGTAGCAAGCCACGTTCTTAACCAGATACTCTTCTGCCAGCGTCTCTCCCGAAACCTTATCAGCCGTCTCGAAATACGCCTGCTGGAAGTTCTTGGTCGGGTACACGCCGTGCTCGTTGATGACGTTCACTAGCACAGCCGTGCCGTACGCCGGCAGTCCCTTGCCGGTGACATCATGCTCGGCGATCTTCTTGCGCATGCGAGCCAGGACTTCTTTGGTCTGATCCGGTTGTCCGGAGTCGACTTTGCCCGTGCCGCGTACGACGATGGCCTTCAAATTCTTGCTGCCCATCACCGCGCCCACGCCGGAGCGTCCCGCCGCGCGATATCGGTCGTTCATGATCGCAGCGATCATGGACTGCTTCTCACCGGCCGGACCGATCGCCAGCACGCGCGCCTTCGGGTCGCCAAACGCCTCTAGCAATGCGTCGGTAGTTTCAGTGACCGTCTTGCCCCAGCAGGTCTCAGCGTCCTCAATGTGGACTTCGCTGTTCCGGATACTGATCGAGCAGGGCCGATCCGCACGGCCCTCGACAATGATCATATCGAAGCCGGCGCGTTTGAGTTCTGCCGCCCAGAACCCTCCGGAGTTGGAGCTGGCGATGGTGCCGCTCAGGGGTGATTTGGTCACGACCATATAGCGTCCCGAGGTCGGGGCGGTCGTCCCTGTTAGGGGGCCTGTGGTGAAGAACATCTTGTTATCAGGGCCCAGCGCGTCGACATTCGGATCGACTTCCTTCTGGAAATAGCTCGTGCCCAGACCTCGCCCGCCAACAAACTTGCGGGCCAGAGCCATATCGAGAGGCTGAGTATCCACCGTGCGCGTGGTGAGGTTGATGCGAAGGATGTTCCCACAGTACCCGGCCATGGCGTGTCTCCTTGAAAAGGATTTCCTTAGTCGGAACCAATTATTGTCGCACCCCACCCGGTGTCAAGCGCTTTCCGCTCGGAGCCGGTCTTGTGCAACCGCCCATGCCACCCTAGAATACGGGCGCGAAGGTGGTTGGCCGGCGCCGGATACGAGGAGACAGCCAGGATGAGTTTGGTCTGGGTCATTTGTGGGGCAGGACGGGGCGTTGGCAAGACCACGCTGGCGCTGAATCTGCAGAAGGTCTTGCCGGGAAGCGTCTATGCGAAGTGCGGTTGTGGGTCTGCTAAGGAGGGAAAGCCGTCCCAGTTCTTCCGAGATCTTGACAAGCTAAGCCGCTACGTCGAGCAGGCCGGCGCATCACACGACCATGTGGTCGTCGAGTCCAACGCTTTCGCCAAATCGGGTGTCGGTGACATCGTCCTGTTCATTGATGGCAACCCCGGCGCGTCGGGATCGGCGCGCCCGGACTGCTCAGAACTGCGCCGGTGCGCCGATATTGTCATCTGTCGTGGTGCCGGTGCGAGCCGATGGATGGATGTGCTTTCCGAAAGACTCTCCTCGAAACGGCTGGCCAAGAGCGTCCTGCAGGTCTTGCAGGGCCAGCAGCAGTACCTTTTTGGCACGGACCCGGAGGCCGGCTGCAAACTCTGGTTCGAGGCAGGGGGACAACATGTCTTCGGAAAGGGTCTGGCGCGGCTTTTCGCTCGCATCGATGAGTTGGGTACGCTCCAGAAGGCGGCGGCGGCCGAAGGCATGAGCTACCGCTACGCCTGGGAGATGGTGCGGAAGGCCGAGCGGCATGTTGGTAAGACTCTGCTCACCCGGCGCACCGGAGGACGCGGCGGCGGAGACTCGCAACTGTCGTCGGAGGGGCGACGCCTGCTGGAGGCCTATCAACAACTCAGCCAGGAGGTCTCTGCGTTTGTCGACGAGCGTTTTGCAGAGCTGTACAGGCCCGACGACGATCGTCCTTAGCCGGCAGGGCGGTTCCTGGATCAAGACGAGCCTACTTAAAACATCCGAGTTGGCAAGCCGCAATCCGGATGGATTCTTCGTTGCAGGCCTCTCCGATAGCCTTGAGCGACGCGTCGCGCTCCTGGGCGATCTGAAAACACTGGCGACAGGCGATCTTACCATCTCTGACGTGCTCGCGGATTTCCTGAACGAGTTGCTCCTTGTCCATGATGTCCCTCAAGTAACATAGGTTTCTGTGAATGCTGCGAGTTCCTCTCACTTCTTCAGCCGGTTCGTAGCAAGGCCTTGACCTGCGCCGCGGCCTGAGGGTCGCTCGCCTCTATCGTAGGCGGGGAAAACGCGTGGTACAATTGCCGAACGCGCGGAACGACTTCGTTGCGCACAACCAACAGTATTGTGAGCGGGCTGGATCGAAGCAGCATTTCCACGTCATCGCGCCAGCCATTGCCGGCGAGTTCCAATGGGCCGAATTCATCCACCACGACAAGATCGACCGGTGACTCGACCGCTAATCGCAGAGCTTGCCTGCCCAGGTCGATCCCTCGGTCGCAGAACGTGAAGCCGGCGACACGACCCCTTTCCTTTGATCGTTCGGCCAATTCTACGCGTTGGTCGTTCTGCAGGTCCAGGATCTCAAAGCCAATGAGCGTCTCCTCCCGGTAGATGGAAGGCGCCAGGAAGCCGCCGATGGTGTACCCGCTTCGGCGCAGCTCTTCGACGAGGCGGGTCGCACGGCTGGTCTTGCCCGAGTGCTTCGGTCCGGCCCAGAGAATCAGTTTCGTCTGCTCGTTGTTCATTCGCTGAATCTCACCAGGCGCCATGGTTGTACTCACTCAAACCACCACGCCCAGTATTATAAGGAAGGTCACGCCGAAGGCCATCGCCAGAGCATCGCCGATCTCAAATCGTATGGGCCGCGCGGAGGTCCGGCGTTTGTACAAGCCGAAACAGCGGTTCTCCATGGCCCCCGACATGTCCGTCGCCGCGCGCAGAGACGAGACGATCAGGGGCAGAAGCAATCGCCGCAGCATGAGCCAGCGCCGCAGGACAGGGCCGCTGTCATAGCGGACTCCTCGCGTCAGTTGGGCCCAATACACGATTCTGGTCTGCTGGGAGAACAAAGGCTCCAGACGCAGGGCGGTGATCAGTGCATAGGCCCATCGGTAGGGCAAGCCCAGCGCGATCAATCCTTGCCCCAAATCGGTCGGATCGGTGGTTGCGACGAAGAGCCGGCTGGCCAGAATGACCGCGATGATGCGGGCGGCCGCCAGTAGGCCGTGTCGAAGACCCTCCGCCCAGGAGGGATCGAGACCTCCATGCCCTCGCCGATGTATCACCGTGTTGATGACCAGCAGTGCTACGGCGAGCATTAGACACAATCTCCGCCCGGGCAATCGCCAGGGCGGGGTTCCCGCCAGAGTGAGAACGAGCAGCAGGGCGGCGACCAGGACGACGGCTGCCAGTGCAGACGAGTAGACCACCGCGGCGGTGGTTGCGCCGACGAGCCAGGTCATCTTCACCCAGGGATGGAGTCGATGGAGAATCGATTCAGTCGGAGTGAGTTGCATCATGCTGTCTCCAACCGATGGGAACGTAGGCTCTGCAGTTCGACTCATCCAGCCGGCCCCATGCCTCAGGGAGTGACCCTTCCACAAGCATTTTGCCCGATTCCAGATACACGATCCGATCGCAGCACGCTTGAGCCAGGTGTGGATCGTGGACGGCCATAATGATACTCACCCCTGAGAGGGCCAGCCGCTTGATGGTCTCGACCAGCCAGGCGGCGTTCCGTCGGTCCTGACCCACGAACGGCTCATCCAACAGCAACAGCTTGATGTCGTGGAGTACGGACGCGACGATATTCAACCGTCGCTTCTGCCCGTAACTCAGGCGATACGGATGGTCCTCGGCTCGCGGCGACAATCCCGCTTGTTCGAGAAACGTCGTGGCTTTCTGGTCAACTGCTGGTCCGGCGCACCCGAAGTTCTCGGCGGCGAAGAGGGCTTCGGTCTTCACGCTATCCGCAAAGAGCTGATGGTCGGGATTCTGGAACACGAAACCCACCTCTCGGCCCAGGTCGTAGGGGGTGCTGGCGCCGACATCCAGCTCACCTACGACCACCTTGCCGCTCTGGATCGGGATCAGTCCCATTAGCGCCAGCAGCAGAGTGCTCTTGCCACTGCCGTTAGGGCCCATCAGACCAACGATCTCACCTTGTCCGACCTCGAGGGACACATCGTCCAGCACCAGGGCATTGCCTCTCTCGACGCGAACCGCCTGGGCTGCCAATCTCGGTGTGTTGCGTTCATCCGGGGCTTCCGGTGATTCAGCTGGATCCGCCTCCAGCCTAAACGGTTCCTTGATTCCCGCCGGGACGAGAGACCAGGGGGTGTCACCGGCGACCTTTCCATCGTCCAGCACAACCACCCTGGGCTTCAAAGCTCCGAAAGCGTGCAAGCGCTGCTCGGCGATGATCACCGTCATGTCTTCGTTCTCGATCAGCTTTCCCAGCGCCTGCAAGACCTCTCCAATGCTGTCGGGATCGAGGCTGGCGGTGGGCTCATCGAGGATCAGGACCTTGGGTTTGCAGGCCAGCGCTGCCGCCAGGGCGACGCGCTGTTTCTGGCCTTCCGAAAGCGTACTCAACTGGCGCGTGCGGAGCGACTCCAGACCCAACAACCGTAGCGCATGATCCACGGATGCAACGATTACATCGCGCTCCAGACATTGGTTCTCCAGGGCAAAGGCCACTTCATCCTCGACGGACAGCGTGGCGAAGTTGGCGTCCGGATTCTGTTGCACCAGGGCAACGTCGCCCGCCACCGCCTGGGGGCTCACGTCGGTGATGTCGGTCTGGTCCAGATAGAGTCGCCCGTGAGATTCGCCTGCGTGGCGGCCCTTCAAGAGAGCTGCCAGAGCCAGGAGAAGCGTGCTCTTGCCCGTACCGCTTGGCCCGGCCAACAACACGCATTCCCCCGGTTCGATTTCCATAGTGACGCTATCGAGCGTCCATCGCTCGGAACCGTCGAACTTCCAGCCGTACTGCTCGAGGCGGATCATCGTTGCTTGTCCAGCCGCGTTCCCGTCACGACGCCGGCCCGGCGCAGGCTCTTGACGAGCATCAGGGCCAGCAGCCCGCCGAACACCGCGCCGCTTAGGCTGGCGATTGCGGTGAAACCGACCAGTGCGATCACCACGA
>JANQFY010000298.1 GCA_028277585.1 Sedimentisphaerales bacterium | reverse complement strand
CCACTCGGCACTGGAGTACCAGACGCCAAACGAAGTCGCGGCCGCGTTCATCACCCGCGCCGCCGCATAAAAACGTCTTGCCTTAAGGGGCGCACTACGGTCGGTGGCAAGGTCACCCACACTCCAGACCGTTCTAATGGTTGAAGAGTTCATCGACGACAACAGCGGGGAATTCAAGAAGACTGAGCTTTGGCGAAAGCTCCCACGAAAAGTCATGTGGCAAACGTTCCAGGTCATTATGACCTACTTGGAAGACACCAACAAGAGTGTGTATGACCAAGAGGGGAACGTTGTCTATGTGTGGAATCCGAAGCTCGCAGCTAAACTCAGGAATAAACCAGATTTGAGATGGAATCCGGAGTAGTCTTCGCTGATTCATCTCTGAAGAGGAGTTATGAAGAGCTGCGCGCGACAGACGTTCGGCTCGCAAAGGAAATAGGGAGAGCGATGAGTGAGATTGCACACAATCACTCCTGCGGAAGACAGGTTAGGAAGCAACTCATTCCAAAACGGCTCATACAGAAACACGGGATCAATAACCTGTGGATATATAATCTGAGAAAGGACTGGAGACTTCTCTATGCCGTCCAGGCTGATCACGTTGAACTGCTGGCGATCATTCTGAATTGGATGAATCACAAGGAATACGAAAGGCTATTCAAGTTCACGTGATACCAAGAGTTCTTCAAACACTAGTGTAAAGGTAGTTCGCCATAAGCAAAACCTCTAAGGAGAGGGTGACAAGGAAAGCCCACGTATGGCTGACAACCATGACAATACAGAAGTCTTGTTGCTGTCGGCAAAGGATGCGGCAAGGCTCCTTGACATCGGCGAGAGGTTCTTTTGGAGTATGCATAGTTCTGGGGAACTTGGACCCTTGCCGATTCGCCTAGGGAAACGTACACTCTGGAGCCGATTTGAGTTGATAGACCGGGTGAAAGCCCGATGTCCCAGGTGCGAGGAATGGGTCACCATAAGAGGAGGTCAATATGCGACTGTTCAAGCCGACATATCGAGATAAGAAGACCAGTCAGATTCGCCAAGTCAAGAAGTGGTGGGTCGAGACTCGTGACCATCTGGAGATTACTCGCCGGTTCGCAGCTTTCACCGATAAGGGCCGCTCCAGGGTATTCGGACAGCAAATCGAGAGGCTGATTGCCTGCCGAATGGCTGGCCAACAACCTGATCTTGAACTCACCCGCTGGCTTGAACAGATACCAGCGAAACTGACCGATCGCTTCGTTGAAAGGGGTCTACTGGATCCGTGCCGGGCAGCGAGTGGATAGCCCTTGTCCGAGTATCTTGGAGGTTTCCGAAGGTCACTATTGGCCAAGGGCGTTACCGAGAAATAAACGAAGCAGGTGACACGGCGGATTCAGAGGGTCCTTTAAGGCTGCCAGTTCAAGGTGTGGACGGATATTCGATCTGATCGAGTGGAGCGACATCTTGCGGATCTCCGCAGCGGCGAGAGGGGGCTGTCTGTCCAAACAAGCAGTTCCTATCTCCAAGGCATTCAGCAATGTGCCCGATGGATGGTTCAAAACCACCGCGCGAGTGAGTCTCCTATTACCCACGTGAAACGCCTAGGCGTGCAGACCGATCGAAGACACGATCGCGTACATCTGGAGGTCGAGGAAGTTCAAACACTTTTCTAGACGACAGGGGAGTCTCGCGAGCACTATGGCATGTCCGGCCACGAAAGGGCGATTTTCTATCAATTCGCGATCGAGACAGGAATGCGGGCAAACGAATTGAGGAACCTTAAGGTCTCCTCGTTCAACCTATCCGAATGCACGGTGACTGTGCTGGCTGCTTACTCCAAGCATCGCAAAGAAGACATCCTTCCACTGCGCCCCGAGATGGCGCAGATGCTAGGCGAGTACTTCACAGGCAGGACTCCTGAGGCCAAGGTGTTCGGCGGTCGCTACAAGCGATTGACGGACAAGACTTCGAAGATGATTGCGGCGGACCTAGCTGACGCGGGAATCAGCTACACGGACGAGGCCGGCCGTTTCCGAGATTTCCACTCTCTGCGACATACGACTGGAACCTGGCTAGGTGCCAATGGCGTTCATCCGAAGGTCGCTCAGGCCATCATGCGACATGCAGACATCAACTCGACTATGTCCAAGTATACGCACGTTCTCCGTGGGCAGGAACGCGAGGCGGTTGCGAAGCTACCGGACTCGAATATCGTAGATGTCAAGACGCTACAGGCGACGGGAACCAATGGAGCCGATGTCACTCATGAAACTGACTTGGCGTGTTTCTCGGCGGATTCTGGTGCAGGAACACGCAGTTGTATGCAGGCGGATGCAAAGACCGACCCCACTGGCGCTATCAAGAAGGGGGATTCCAATACGCCTGAGAGGATTCGAACCCCTAACCTTCGGTTCCGTAGACCGACGCTCTATCCAATTGAGCTACAGGCGCAAGTGCTTTCCAAAGAAAAGCTTAGAACGACTAAGGAACGCCTCACATTTAAGGGCGTCTCAATCGACCGCGTGATTGTACTGGACGCTGCTGGTTTTGGCAAAGCGAAAATCGAAAAAGAAGCGGACTCCGGCGGGAAGTTTCCCGCTATTTGAGGGTCAACCGTAGGCGCCGAAGCCGAAGAACCAGTGTTTCTTGGCGAATCGGTAGAGCCTGCTGCGTTCGGGGATGGCGTCGTCGCCCATGTCGTGGCTCGGGCGCGGCGTCATCGTTGCGATCTCGTCGTAGACGGAATCGCGACCACTGGAGTCGATCGCCTTGTGGTCTTGGGCGAAGTGAGCAAACAAGTGGGGGTCTTCCAGCAGAATGCAGCCCCGCGTCCGCTCGGCCGCCAATGTGCGAAACCCGCGCAGGTAGTCCGATTGCTCCACGTCGTCGACGAGGGAACGATCCTTTTGGGCCCGATCGCAACTGCACTGGATGATCGGGCACGGCTCGACCTGGCCGGTGGGGGTGATGTGGTAGCTGATTCCCGTTGCAGCCGGGCAGACGGCTTGACCATTGGCGTCCCAGTAGGTGTCCACCACGATGATCGGGGCCCAGGTCCGTGCATCGACGAGGAACTGCCGCAATTGCCTGATCTGTTCCGGGCTCAGACACAGATCCACCGTCGGATTCGGACCCATCGGGCGGTAGATGTAATACCACGCGTAGTGGACGCCTCGTTTGACGAGATCGTCCAGGAACTCTCGGCCGACGACCTGGTCGAAGTTGGACTGACAGACGCTGGTCGCCACGCCGGTCAGGAGTTTCTCCCGTTGACAGTTCTCGATGGCGGTCAGTGACTTGGCCGCGACGTCCTGACCCCCGCGCCGCTCGTCGGCGACGTCCTCGAAGCCCTCGATACTGATCAGGGGGGTCACGTTGCCCAGGCGGCGCAGGCGCTGGGCGACCTCGCGAGTGAGCGTGTGCCCGTTGGTGAATAGCTGGAAGTAGGCGCCGGGGAACTTCTCCAAGACGTCCAACAGTCCCTCATGCAGCAGCGGTTCACCACCCAGGATGCCGAAGAAGCGGCCGCCCTGGCTTTGACACTCGCTGATGATCTGTTCGAGCAGGGCGGGATCCATGTCGGTTGGCGGGGTCGGCGTGACCCAACAACCCTGACAGGTCAGGTTGCAGCGATTGGTTACTGAGATCATCATGAAGGCGGGGAATTGCTTACCTTCCTGCAGGCGGCGGTTGAACCGGCGTACGGCACGAATTCCGTTGACGCTGAACTTCATCGCCTTGGCGAGGGCGCGGGGCGAAACCTCACACAAAATGCGTTTGGCAATCTTCAGATCACTTATCATCCATTCTCCAGTTCAATCGGGGACGCTCCACCGATGTGCCGTATCCGTTTCGAGCCTCATCAGTCTTGGCTTGGCCGTTAGACCAAGCGGATCACACCTAATCACACGAGGGCATACGTGTCAACCGTCTCTCTTGTGCTCCGTTGTTGGGGGGCGGAGATGACCTGTCTTGCTAGGGTGAATCCTGAACCGGTGTCTCAGAGGCTGGAGCGGCGTTCGGTAGGCCAAACTGAGTTTTGACCAGGACCTTGCCGTTGCGGAAGACGACGCAGGCGTGGGAGTCGTCCGCATTGGCCCAGATGTAGACCTCATTGACCGCTCGGTCGAAGTCGGAGTTGCTGATCAGCTTGCCCTCGGCTCCGAGCACTTTGCAGACTCGGTCGAAGGGCATGCCTTTGTTCACTTGATCGTAGGAAGGTCGCGTGAACCAGACGGATTCTGCTTCGGGGGCGGCGGAGGGGGGCGCCGGGGAAGGCTCCGCCCTCTGTGCGTCGGCGGGCTCTGGGAGCGGGGCCAGTTCCTCGTCGGAGATGAGGACGGCGTTGGTCTCGATGGCGTCGACGTCGATGCCGGCGTGGGCACACAGGTCGCGCAGTCGTGCGATCTCAATATCCTGACGTGTGATGATCTCCTGCAGTTGTTCAATCTGCGTCTGGGCCGACTCGATGCCCGACGGTTCCCGCGGAGGCCGGACGAAGGCGTACTCCATCCGTTCGTCGGAGACGGTCAGTTCGAGACCGACTTTGATTCCATTGAGGAACTCGGCGTGACCTGTGTAGAGGTTGTCGTCTTCGCGTTGCAGCACAACGGTCTTGCAGGTGTTGTACATGCGCTCATTGATGTGGTTCTTGACGCGGCTGGCCAGTTCAGGGGCATCCCCACCGGTGGCGCCCGGACTCTGGGCGATCAATAAGCCACTTAGAACGAGTGTCAGCAAGATGCGCGTGCGCCAATCCATGATCCATCGCCTCCATAGGGATTCGACTGTCTGGTTGTGATCTTCTGGTCATTATACCACGAAATCCGATCGAAAGGCTCTCTTGTCCACGTCAAGTCAATTGGGTAGAGTGGGCCCTGGCGTTGAGAACTACCGAGATCGACCGTTAGATGAAGGAGGTCATCATGCAGAGCGGCGAAAGGAACCTGTCGCGACGAGGGTTTGTCAGGGCGTCGGTTGCGGGAATGGCTGCTGCCGTCGCACTCTGTCCGGCCAGATCGGTGTTGGCAGGCGGCAAAGGTGTGATCCACCTTGGCGGGCCGGTTTTCGAGAAGTACCAGGGGCCCGACGAATGGGTCCGAGCGGTGAAGCGACTGGGCTACGGCGCCGCTTACTGTCCCGTCGGCGCCAATGCAAGCGACGATACTGTCAGGGCGTACGAGCGGGCGGCGGACAGGGCGGGCATCATCATCGCCGAGGTGGGGGCCTGGAGCAACCCGATCAGCCCTGACGAGAAGATGCGTCAAGATGCACTGGAGAAGTGTCGACGCCAATTGTCGCTGGCCGATCGGATTGGGGCGCGGTGTTGTGTCAATATCTCCGGCTCGCGCGGCCCCAAGTGGGATGGGCCGGCCCCGGAGAATCTCACCGATGAAACGTTCGACATGATCGTCGAAACGACCCGATCGATCATCGACGCGGTCAAGCCGACACGGACGTTTTTCACGCTGGAGACCATGCCCTGGGCGTATCCTGACTCGGCGGACTCCTATCTGCGTTTGTTCAAGGCGATCGATCGCAAAGGCTTTGCGGTGCACCTGGATCCGGTGAATCTTGTGTGCAGTCCGCAGCGATACTACGGAAGCGGCAAGCTGATCAGCGAGTGTTTCGCCAAGTTGGGCCCGTACACCAAGAGTTGTCACGCCAAGGACATCCTGCTCCAGACCAAACTGACGACCCATCTCGATGAGGTGCGGCCCGGACAGGGCGGGTTGGATTACGTCACCTTCCTGAGCGAACTCAATAAGTTGCCCGGTGTGCCGTTGATGTTGGAACACCTTCCTAACGCCGAGGAGTACAACAAGGCGGCCGAGCACATACGCGGCGTAGGGCGGGGCTTGGGATTGACTTTCGCCTGAGAGGCGCGCCATTGCCGAAGGTGGAGACTAGCGGCCCCGGTGGACGGCACGTCTGCCGTAGCGATCGCGAATCGCATCGACGGCGCGATCGAGGCGCTTGAGCTTCTCAGCCTCCGGGTCGGGGAATAGGGTGCTCTGTCCCGTTCCTTCCGGCGCCAGGCCGCTAACACCGAAACCCAGGAGACGCAAGGCGCCTCCCGCACGCCTGTGCCAGCGGCTGAAGACCCTGTTCGCCGTTTTCCACAGGGGTTGGGTGAGATTTGTTGGTTCGGCCAGCGTTTCGCTCCGCGTCACGGTGCGGAAATCGCCGTAACGCAGCTTCAGGGTGATCGTTTTCGCTTGGAGGTCGTGGCGGCGTAGTCGCTGGGCGACCTCCTCGACCTGTTCCAGCAGCACGCCGAGAAGGATGGCCGCGTCATCAAGATCCGTGGCGAAGGTTCTTTCGCTGGAGAGGTTCTTGGCCTGGCGGATCGGCTCGACTGCCCGTTCGTCGCGCCCCTGGGCGAGTTGCAGCAGTTCGCTGGCGCCATTGCCGACAATGGTCCGGAGCGTGTCGATATTGGTTCGCCGGAGCTGGCCAATGGTGTCGATGCCATGGGAGCGCAGTGCTCGTTCCGTGACCTTGCCAACGCCCCAGATTCTCCGCACAGGAAGGGGATCGAGCACCGCCTCCTGGTTGTCTTCGGCAATCACCACAAAGCCGTCCGGCTTTTCCAGATCCGAGGCTAGCTTGGCAAGGAATTTGTTGGGGGCGATGCCGACCGAGGCGGTCAACTGAGTCTGCGTCTTGATCCGCTGCTTGATTTCCTGACCGATCTGCCGGGCGGGTCCGAACAGGCGGATACTGCCAGTCACGTCGAGGAACGCCTCGTCGAGCGAGATGGGCTCGACCAGGGGAGTGAACTGCTCGAAGATCGCGCGAATCTGTCGGGATAGCTCCACGTAGCGCCCCATGCGGACGGGCAACACAACGGCCGCCGGGCACAAGCGGATCGCCTGGGCCGTGGGCATGGCGCTATGGACCCCGAACCGACGGGCCTCGTAGGACGCAGCGCTAACGACGCCCCGACCCTCGGCGGGCCCTCCGACGATGACCGCCTTGCCCCTCAGTTCAGGATGATCGAGCTGCTCAACCGAGGCGTAGAAGGCGTCCATATCCACATGGATGATCTGACGTGTTGCGACCATAGCCCTATTCTATCACGCTGGTGGTTCGTGTGGCCAGTCTCCTTGCGACTCCAATAAGAAACGGCTGCGCTCGATCTCGAGCGCAGCCGTGGGGTGTGTCCGGTGATCACGACGAGATCTGCTCGCCGTTGTCCTTGTCGCTACTTGAGTCTCTTGTAGGGGAACCCCTTGGACATGTACTCGATATCTCGATAATCGTCAGCCGGCGGGGTCATGCCGAACGAGAAGCCTGGTTCGTTGTACATCGCCTTGAGGTTCCAGTCGATGAAGCTCTTGTCCTCCCATTTATGCATCTCGGCGTGGCCGTCGGCGAAGGCCAAGGTGCTCTTCTTGTTGTGCCACATGGCGACTGGGTCGGTCCAGGTGGGGTTCGTCTTTCGCGGATGCATCTGCCAGGAGCCGACGTTGGTGCCGCGGTTGTCCGCCTCTTCGACAAAGACATACTTGGTGGCCGGTTGCTTGATGTCGGAATAGAGCTTGCACTTCTCGTAGCTGCCCCACGTCTCACCATTGGCGCCGCCCGCACAGGAGAAGGTCAAGAAGGCCACGTTGATGCCTTGCTTTCGTGTGTCGGCCGGGCAGTGGTAGAGATCGACCTGCTTGCCCACATACGTGAAGAGTTCGCCGTCGCGGATCGCCTGGTACTGCTGTTCCAGAGTGGAATTGTTGCCATTGGCCGGGCGGCTCACCCAGTTACCCGGATCGGTGTGGCCGGGGACCAGTTTGTCGTCGTTGTCGTCTTTGTACATGAACCAGCCGAGGGCCAACGTCTTCATATTGCTGACGCAGTGAATTCGTTTGGCGTGGTCGCGGGCCAGTCGTAGCGAGGGCATCAGAATGCCCATCAACACGGCGATGATTGCGATAACCACCAGTAGCTCAATCAGGGTGAAAGCCTTCCTTCTCATACTTGTTCTCCTAGTGACCTATACAGCAGTTCTCAATTCACTTTCTTTCGCGACCCCGACCAGAGTCGCACACATCCATCCTGTTTCGATGACTCTGCTATTCCCTCCACACTTATACGCCGACTCGAGAGGAGCCGGCCCACCCCATGGACTCTATACCGACTGTCGCAGCACCAGTTCGGTCTCAATGACCTGTACTTCCGACTTCGTGTTCTGCGTCGGATTCTCGATCCGTCTGAGCAGCATGCCGGCCGCCGCCCGGCCAATCTCGTAGGGAGATTGCCTGACGGTGGTCAGCGGCGGATCGAGATAGGAGGACAGTGTGTTATTGCCGAACCCGACCAGCGCGATGTTGTCCGGGATTGTCAGGCCGTGGCGCTTGATCTCCGTATACGCACCAATCGCCACCGGATCGTTGACAGCGAAGATTGCCTCAGGCATTCGGCCGCGATGGAGGAGCTGCCGAAATGCCGCTGCTCCATCATTCTCCTCCAAACCACCGTAAACGACGAGGTCGTGATCGACCGCAATACCGCATGTTTCAAGGGCGGTGAGGTATCCTCGGTAACGCTCCCGACCGATCGAAGTGTTCTTTGGGCCGGCGATGTGAGCGATTCGGCTGTGCCCGGCTTGAACGAGATGCTTGACCGCGTTCTGGGCTCCCACGTCGTCGTCAACCACGACTCGGCCCGCCTCGACATCCTCGCAGATGCGATCGAAGAACACCACCGGAATTCCCTGACGCTGAAGGGCCTTGAAATGGCTTCCAGAGGTCGTGCTCTGCGCGGCGCAGGCCAATACTCCGGCAATCTGATTGGAAATCAGGGTGTCTACGTGAATCGCTTCACGTTCAGCGCTTTCGTTGGACTGACAAACGACGGTATTGAACTCCCGCCCGTAGGCAACCTCTTCGACACCGCTGATGACGGCGGAGAAGAAGTCGTTTCTGATAGAGGGAACGATCACGCCGATCGTCGAGGTTGCCTGGCGCTTGAGGTTCTTGGCAATGGAATTGGGATGGTAATCCAATTCCTGAGCGGCCGAGAGGACTCGATCTTTGGTGGCCGAACTGATATCCGGGTGATCGCGGAGGGCCTTCGATACCGTCGTATAGTGCAGTTGCAGCCGTTTGGCAATGTCTTTAACAGTTACCTGCTTTGTGGCCATATGAGGAGTCTATCCAGGCAGTCGGAGAATCGCACGTGTGATATAACGTTAGAAATAGCACACACAGGCCATTCTGTCAACCTGAATCTTGTCCGCGGGAGCTTTTTGCCGGATTTTCCGATTGTACCGTGTGCGGCCAGTTCAATTGGGCATTCCGGGCGAGGGCAGGGCGGCTTGCCAGTTCACCGAGTCGTTGCCGTAGCTCGTCGGATCAATGCGGCTCAGAGCCGCGCCATGACCATCTGCCTGGAGCGGCCAGGGGTCGGTCTCGTCGGGCAGATCGCCGGAACTGGAGCCATCGCTGTAGACGACACGATCCACGCGAATCCAGCTGTCCTCGGCGTTGCCTGGCCGACTCAACTGGATCTTCTCGCTGCCGTTGGCCAATCTGCCCGGGCCCCAGGCCAGCACGGGAACGCCAGCCGGGATGGTGTACGCGGCGTCAAGTGCGAGAGTATCTCGTGCCAGTACAACCAAGTCGCCGGGCTCGAGGACCAGTGGCGGGACGCTCGGGAAGAGCAGTTCGATCCCGGGGTTGTCCGGATCGTCGGTGAACCGCCAGGGAGCGTCGAGAGCGGCATCGTATAGCGTTACCGCCGTGTCGCTGATGTTGAGCAGTTCGACGTATTCCGCGTCGGCCGAGACGAGAGGATTGTACATGATTTCGTTGATGACGATGGGACCTACGTGGGGCTCGGCGTTGGCCTGCCCCGGCGTCGGCCGACTCAGGGCGATGAAGTTGTAGGCGCCGGTGCTCTTGAGGTGGCGTCCGTGCGAGACGCCCTGCTCCGAGGCGCCGAACTTCTCCTGCTCGGTGTAACCGGTGACGAGTCCGTCGGCGCCGGAGTGCAGATGGACCGTCTCGCCCTGGCGACTCAAAGCGAAGGGCCCAGGACCCGGGCTGTC
>JANQFY010000283.1 GCA_028277585.1 Sedimentisphaerales bacterium | reverse complement strand
CCAGCCCACGCGTCGCCTGGTACGCGCCGCCGTAGAGGCCCACGTCCTCGCCCAGGATGAACACGCTGTCGTCGCGTTTCATTTCCTCGCCCTGGGCGGCGGTGACCGCCTGGCCGATGGTCAGCACGTCCATGCCGTACTGGGCCTTGATCTTGCCGCTGGCCTCTTCGGTCCGGCCCTTCTTGGTCTTGGCCGTCGAGGCAGCCAAAGCGGCTTCGAAGACCTCGGTGGCTTCCATGACCTTCGTCGAGGCCGCCTGGTCGGCCTCTATCACCTCGGCCGGATAGCTCTCGGTGACGTAAACGTCCTTGGCGACGTCGGCCGGGTTGGGCCAGGGGCTGTCGATGCCGAACTGGGTCGCCGTCTCGATCGAATTGAAGGCGGCGTCCTTGATGGCGTCCAGTTCCTTTTCCTTGCACAGTCCCTCGGCGGTGAGCTTGTCGCGCCAGACGGTGATCGGGTCGCGGGCGTGCCAGGCCTTCTCCTCGGCCTTGGTGCGATAGGCTCTCGGATCGCTGCGGCTGTGTCCGTACCAGCGGTAGGTTTTGGCCTCGATGATGGTCATCTGGTTCTCTTCACGAGCCAGCTTGATGGCCTTGCGGACCGCCAGGAACATGGCGGCCGGGTCTTGCCCGTCGACGATCATCGCCGGGACGTCGTAGGCCGCCGCTCGGACGGCGATGTCCTCGACGTTGCTGGCGCACAGCGTGCCGTCAATCTCACTGCCCGAGAAGGGGACGCTCATGCCGTAAAGGTTGTTCTCGACGATGGCGACCAGTGGCACCTTCAAGGTCGACGCCATGTTCATCGATTCGTGGAAGGTTCCCGTATTGGTCGAGCCGTCGCCAAAGAAGGACAGGACGACCTTGCCGGTCTTGCGGAACTTCTCAGCCATGGCGGCGCCGACGGCCGGCGGTTGATTGCCTCCGACGATGCCGGTCGAGCCCAGGTTGTGTTGTTTGTCTACCTCAGCGATGTGCATGGACCCGCCGCGACCTTTGCAGTAGCCGGTCTCTTTGCCCATCAGCTCGGCCATCATGGCGTTCCAGTGGTCCTGACGATCTTCGTCGGTATCGGCGTACTTGTTGCCGACCGCCCCGCAATGGCCGTGCCCGCGGTGGGTCGAACCGATCACATCGCCGCGCTCCATCGCCGCGATCGCGCCGGTAGCGACCGCCTCTTCACCCGCGTAGAGGTGCGAAGCGCCCTTGATGATGTTCTGACCCAGGAGTTCGAAGACCTTCTCCTCGAAGAAGCGAATCTCGTAGATCGTGCGCAGCCAGTCCTTGGCGTCGTCCAGGCTGATGAGACCTTCCGAGATGAGTTCCTTCACCTTGGGTACAGGCGCTTTGCGTGTATCCTCAATCGCGTGCTGCATTCCGTCGACTCCTCTTAAGTAGTAAGTTCCACGGCCCCAAGCTCCGCGGAGCAGGGGTCTCCGCTCGGCAATGCCAAAGACAGCCACTATAGCAGAACTCCCCTGACACGACAACCTCACACGTGTGAATTGGTGCTTTTTGTGGCTCTCGCGGTCGCGGCCGGGGCCGCAAGGCGGGGTATGGACCCAGTGCGGCGAGTCGGTCGCTCTCTGGTTCAGTCGCGACGTTTGGCGCACCCGGACCGGATCGGTACAATCTGTATCGTCGACGGGGCTGAGAGTGAATTGAGCGCGTTGACGCGATGGCCCCGATCCATCAGGAAAGGAGTGGGATATGACGCATGCGACACATCGTTCCGTGAAGGTTGGGTACGCGATCTTTCTGCTTGTTCTGCTGGCGGCGGTTTGGCCGTGCCGGGTGGGCGCCTCAGACAAACCGGTCGATTTCAGCCGGGGGCTTCTGAAGATCTCTGAGAACAAGCGGTTTCTGGTGCACGCCGACGGGATGCCTTTCTTTTACCTGGGCGATACCGCCTGGGAGCTGTTTCACCGCCTGGATCGGGCGCAGTCGGATTGTTACCTGAAGCACCGGGCGGACAATGGCTATACCGTGATCCAGGCCGTTGCGCTGGCGGAGCTGGACGGGCTCAATACCCCGAACCCCTATGGGCATCGCCCGCCTGCGGAGAACGACCCGGCTCGCCCCAAGGTCAAAGCCGGGCCGGACAACGACTACTGGGACCACGTGGATTACGTCGTCCAGAAGGCCGAGTCGCTGGGCATGTACATCGGCATGCTGCCCACCTGGGGCGACAAGTGGAACAAGAAGTGGGGCGTCGGTCCGGTCGTCTTCAATCCGCAGAACGCCGAGACCTATGGGCGCTGGCTCGCCCAGCGGTACAAGGAGGCGTCGAATATCATCTGGATCGTCGGGGGAGATCGACCCATCGAGAACGAGACGCATCGCAAGATCGTCGAAGCGATGGCGCGCGGGATCGAGAAGGGCGATGGAGGGCGCCACCTGATCACGTTTCACCCTACCGGTGGGCGAACGTCCTCAGAGTACTTCCATGATGCAGACTGGCTCGATTTCAATATGCACCAGACGGGCCATAAGGATCGGGGCAGTTGGGAGAGCATCGCCAAGGACTACAACCGCAAGCCGACGAAGCCTGTTCTGGATGGGGAACCCCTCTACGAGGATCATCCGATCAATTTCGATCCGATGAAGCACGGTTTCTCAGCCGATTGGCACATCCGCCGCCTAGCGTACTGGCATGTCTTCGCCGGGGCGTGCGGCCACACCTATGGGTGCCACAACATCTGGCAGATGTACGCGCCGGGGCGGACGCCCATCTCATGGGCGCATCGCTACTGGGACGAATCGCTCGATCTCTGGGGTGCTCTCGATATGCAGCATGTCCGGAACCTGATGCTCTCTCGCCCGTACTTGACGCGAGTGCCGGATCATTCTGTCATCGCCTCGGATGTCGGCAAAGGGGATGGGTATGTCAATGCGACGCGCGATGCGAAAGGCAGCTATGCGTTCGTCTACACCCCGCTGGGGTTGCCCGTCAAAGTGAATCTGGAGAAGCTTTCGGGGCAGCAGGTCAGGGCCTGGTGGTACGATCCACGTCATGGCACGCCTGCGGAGATCGGTGTTTTCGAGAAGAAGGGCGTGCGGGAGTTCAAACCGCCTGTGAAGGGCAAGGGCAATGATTGGGTTCTGGTCCTGGACGATGCGGGGCGGAACTTCCCACCGCCCGGCATAAGAATCTACTGGTCCCACCATTGCCCGGGGTGATGGCGGATTAATGTTCTGTCGCTTGTGATATGACGATTGTCATCCTGAGCGGGAGCGAAGGATCTGGCCCTGGCATGTCTCTTCCGATGGGGCGCCGTTTTCTATTCCGCCGTCCAGATGCTTCACGTTGTTCAGCATGACAGCCGGCTGATGAACTGAGGCAGAGCACTCGATTGTCCCGGCGGGACGAGGAAGAAAAGAACAGGCAATCCAGAGGCCACTGAGCCAACATCAACAGCAGTCAAACCTCAGAAGGTACGCACACACGAGTGTGCGGGAACCTCCTGTGGGCCCCTGGATTGCCACGGTGCGGGGCTATTTAATCACAGGACACGTCCTGCTTTTCCTGGCGGGCCATCTCGGCCCGGTGCTGGTGTTCCAAGCGCTCTTTCCCTTTCCCGCCTTCGCGGGGGTGATGCGCAGCTCCCCAGCCACCCTGAGCGGGGAGCCACGCACCAGAGAGTGAGAGATAAATGAGAGAGAGAGCGAGAATGATGTTCTATGTGAGACACTCTGCGATCGCGATGTAAACCATTTGATTGCAGAGGATTACTGATGTAGGGGGAGCGCCGGTCGCTTGTCCGATGCGTATCTGTAGATACGAACGAGTACTGAAGGCTATTCCGAGGGCAGTTGGGTCCGGGCAGGATTCTCTCGC
The DNA here is from genome assembly GCA_028277585.1 of Sedimentisphaerales bacterium. Lineage (GTDB taxonomy): Bacteria > Planctomycetota > Phycisphaerae > Sedimentisphaerales > Anaerobacaceae > Anaerobaca. The sequence continues at coordinate 4,512 of JANQFY010000283.1, read as the reverse complement.
TGTGCCCCGTCTGAGGGGCTCTGCCGTCCTGGCTCCGGCCGTCGCGACCACGTGTCAGCTCGACGATCGAGCCGGTGTGGTCCATCCGCGACGCACCTGTCCACTCCTTGCGTCCGTTAGCCGTTCTAGCTCCTTCGGCTCCGGACACCGACAGCGCCGCTGCTATCCATAAGCATTTCGCGTTTGCCATCATGCCCCTGCCTCCAATTCAGAGGCTCTCCTCCTTGAACACACGGTCCTGGGCCTTATCCACAAACGCTCTCAGGAATGGCCTCCTCCATACGCGAGGACCATGTGAGTAACCAGTTCCCTTAATAACCGCTCTTGCCTAGAATGTCAAGAGAAACTTTAGGGAAATAAGGAAAAATAGGCATGTAGGATTTGGGCGGTTTCTCCACTCTGTAGCAAGTGTAAACGATTCATCTCCCCGATGTCAAGGGGACATCGGGGACCAAAATCCCTTGGGGTCGCTTGTGTTCCCAATTGACCCAGCTTATCTTAGCGGGTCCACACCTGTCCGCTGTCGGCGACGAGGACTTGGCCGGTGACCGTCCGCGCCTTGTCACTGCAAAGGAAGACAACCGCGTCGGCGATGTCCTGGCCTTTGATCTCGCGCTTCAGTGCGGTCTTGTTGACGTAGAAGGGGATCACCTCTTCCGGCTTGATCTTGTTCTTCTTCGCGCAGACCTTGATGTAATCGGGATTCCAGATCTTTGAACCCTCGAACACGTTGCCCGGCGCGACGCAGTTGACGCGAACGCCCTGCGCGCCGAGTTCGAGCGCCCAGCCGCGGGCCATGTGCAGTTCGCCGGACTTCGTCGCGTTGTAGGCCGTGTTGTTCTTGCTCGCCTCCAGGCCCGACTTGGAGCTGAGGTTGATGATGCTTCCGCCGATCCCCTGCTCGATCAGAATGCGCGCCGTCTCGCGCGCCATGAGGAAGTACCCCGTCAGGTTGACTTCCAGCGCCATGCGCCATTTGTCGACCGGCATGTCGACGAGTGCGAAAGGCGGCGCCAGACCCGCTGCGTTAACGAGGATGTCCAGACCACCCCAGTGGGCTAGAACCGCTTCGAACGCTTTCTGCACGCTGCCCTCGCTGGTGACGTTGCACGGGACCACCATCGTCTGGCTGCCCGGTCGTATCTCGGCGATCTGCCGCGCCGTCTCGGTGGCAGCTTTCTCGTCGATATCCATCAGCGCGACCATCGCCCCGGCCCGCGCCAGGCCGATCGCGATGCTCTTGCCCAGCCCACTGGCCGCGCCGGTAACGACCGCGATGCGATTGGTCAGCTCCCCGGCCTCACCGCCGCTAACGAGTTTCTTGCGGAACGCTTCGGACTCCCACGTGTTGATGAAGTTCTGCTCGCGCGCCGTCAGGGCCAACACGCCGCCCATTCGCGCCGCGTACATACGCACTTTCAGCGAAGTCTCGGTGATCTCGGCGATCAGTCCGGCCAGTCTCTTCTCGGCCGCGACGAACATTCCCAGCCCCTTGACGACAAACGCGGCGGGGAGTTTCTGATTGCGTTCGACCAGCGATTGCAGTTTGCGGGCGAGCGGCTTGGCCTTGGCGGTGTCGAGCCACATCGCCGAGCCATTGGCGTAGACCAGTTCGTCCGGGTTCAACGCCGGCGTGGTCAGGAGTTGCTTGGCGTCCTTGCGGCCCATGAAGCTCGCGACGATTTCCGAGTCCGGATAGTAGCTTACTGGTAGATACTCGCCCGTTGTCTGGAACATGGCGTTGCGGATGGCCAGTTTCGCGCCGGCGACCGACTCGGCCGAGGCGAGTTTCATCCGGCCGGCCGGCAGGTCCTTCAGACCTTCCTGGCACAGGCGGATCACTTGGCGGACGCGCCGGATCGCGGCGTTGGCGCTGCTCGCGGTGACGAAAAGCCCGTGCTTCTCCAGGAACAGGATGCCCGGCTTCTTTCCGTGCTCGGCCTCGTATTCAGCCACCAGACGGGCGAAGCGCTTCGCCAGCATGTAGCCCGGGTCGGTGTAGGGCACCCAGAGCGGGACCAGCCCCTCGGCCGCCATTTGTTTCTCGAGGACCTTCCGCCCGTTCTTGGCGCTGACGTAAGCGGCCACGACCAGCGGGTGCAGGTGGATTACGTGGGTGTCCAGCATCGCGTGCAAGTGCGATTCCACCGAAGGTCGCGCGCCGGTATCGACCTCGTCGTCGCAGGACAGCAAGAGGCGATTGACCACCTCAGTCTCCCGCTTGAAGGCGTCCAGCTTCGCGATTGCCTTGTCCTTGAGGATCGAGAGGACCGAATCGATACGCAGCCGCCGCCAGCCCAGGGTCGCGTCCATATCCTTCAGGGCGGTGCCGCTAGCCTTGATGTACATGTGCGCGCCATCGGCGGTCTTGACCGACGTATTGCCCCCACCGCCCAGAACCAGCGCCGGGTCCTTGCCTGTCGTATTCGATATCTTGATCAGATCCGCAAGTGCCTTGTCCATCTGCGAGACTTTCCTATCAGGGTTCACAAAACGTTGTCTAAGGCGGCCATTAGTAGCACAGAGCCCGCCAAAAGTCCACGCCGTTCTTGACGTCGGGGGGCGGCGCGGGTTTGGAGGGCCGTTGCACAGAACCGTTTCGCCTCGACGGCGTACTAGCGAAGAACCATACAATCAAAGGGAGCTAGTGATATGAAACTACTCATATTCGGAGCGACAGGCAGCATCGGTCGCCACGTTGTCAAGCAGGCACTAGAGCAGGGGCATACGGTCACGGCGTTTACGCGCGATGCGGCGAAAGTTGATATCAAGCACGATAGCCTCCAGGTCGCCGAGGGCGACGTCCTGGATGCCGCGGCGGTGGAGAAGGTCGTGCCGGGGCATGACGTGGTGCTGTGCGCCCTCGGGGCCGGCCGCAAGGGCGGCGTTCGGGCGCCAGGGACAAGGAACATCATCGGCGCCATGGACAAAGCCGGTGTTCGACGTTTGGTCTGCGAGTCAACCCTGGGCGTCGGCGACAGTCGGGGCAACCTGAACGCCGTGTGGAAGTATTTGATGTTTGGACTGCTGCTGCGCCCGGCGTACGCCGACCACGTCGACCAGGAACGCCATGTCACGGAAAGTCGCCTGGATTGGACGATCGTCCGGCCCGGCGCCTTCACTGATGGGCCGCACACGGGCCAGTACCAGCATGGCTTCTCCGGCACGGACAAGACGACAATGCTCAAAATCTCCCGCGCCGACGTCGCCGACTTTATGCTCAAGCAATTGACCGACGAGACCTACCTCCACAAGACGCCGGCGCTTTCGTATTGATCGTAGGTCGTGCGTCCCCGCACGACTCTGGCGAGCGAAGTCTCGCAGGGGATGCCCCGCACACCGTCTGTTTGTATCGAGTCGCGCGTTTGGGCCAGCGCGTAGTCTACGCCTGCATTCTTATGCTCATGATTGCGCTGATGGTATGCGGCGCCTGCATCTGGTTTCGTAGGTAGGCAGACGCGGGCACTCGCTACGACGCCGCGGGATAGATGCGATCGATGGTCTCGGACGCGTCGGCCAGCCAGGCTTTCCTCTGGGCTTCCGTACTGACGACCACGATGTTGTACAGCTTGCGGTGGAACTCGGTGACTCCGCACAGGCCGAAGACGCAGTTCTTCCAGATCGTTTCCAGAGGATCGCCGAACACGTCTCTCTCCCGGGCCGTTTCCGTATTGCCCGTGTTGAAGACCACCGCCGACTGTGCTTTCAGCAGGCCGTTCGGGACGCCTTCACCACCGTCATCCCCGACGAATTCGTAAGCCACGCCCGGGCGGATGACGCGATCGATCCATCCCTTCAGAATCGCTGGCGGCTGGCCCCACCAGTTCGGGTGAACGATCGCGATACCGTCGGCCGTGCTGATCTCCTCGCAATGCTGTTCTACCAGTTCCGGGAGTGTCGCGTCCCTTGGGATCTCCCGGGCGGGGAGCAGGGCGTCGAAGTTCTCCTCGTAGAGATCGTGAAAATGCACGCCGTGCCCATTCCGGCGCAGCGTGTCGCTAACGGTGGACGCAATGGCATGATTGAAGCTGCCCGTATCCGGATGCGCCACGATGACGGAGATATTCATATGGTCCTTCCTCAGTTGTCGTACGAGACCTTCTATTCGATGGCCAGAGAGTACAGATCGATCTGATCTCCCTTGCGAGAGTTCTCAATCGGGTCCAGACGCAGTCCTGTGATCGCGCCCTGGTAGCCCGCCGCCGTTGCCATCTCGACGGTGTACGTGCGCCGTTGGCCGTCCGCCTGGAGTTGTAGGGGCACGCTTCTCCCGGAGACGAAGTTGTCGTTGGCGAACGTCTTCCAGTAGAGCGTAGCGACCACGCCGGGTCGGCTGTCGACGGTCCTGATCGCCGCGTCGATGGTCAGGCGATGTCGCTTCTGGGCGCGCCAGAAGGCAGGCGGCCCGAGTAGCTGGATGTCGCCGCCATTGGCGATGACGTGGAGGCATCCGTCGATGGGCCAGCCGGTGTCGTGGGCCTGATGGTACGTCCAATGCTGGCGGTCGCCCTT
>JANQFY010000516.1 GCA_028277585.1 Sedimentisphaerales bacterium | reverse complement strand
GACTGCATCAAGCGCATCGCGGACGAGGGCTGGCCGGTCGACCTGTTCATGACCTGCTTCTACTATCTGACCCGACCGGCCGAAACGTTGAAGAAGATGGCGCCGGCCAAGACACTGCAGATCGCCCATTACAACTTCTTCGCCTCCGATCCGCTGAGGATGACCGAAGTGGCGCGCCAGGTGGACCAGCCGTGCCTGGGTTTCAAGATCCTCGCCGCCGGGCGGCATTGCGCCCGGGAGCAAGAGGTCGCCGAGGCGTTCAAGTTCGCCTTCGACCATCTCAAACCCACCGACGGCGTGATCGTGGGCATGTATCCCCGCTTCCAGGACCAGGTCCGCGCGAACGCCCAACATACGCGACAGTTCGCAAGACCGCGCCGGGCGTAGGGGCAAGCCCCCGTGCTTGTCCGCTCGGACCACCTATACCAAGAAAAGGAGCACTCCATGTCTTTCAGATCGTCCATCATCGCCGTTGCGGTCGCCACATTGTCCCCGCTCCATGCGAGCCATACGGGCCAGGTTATGCAATCCCATCCAGCCCCCGGGAAGTTCGTCACGGGTCTGACCTTCGACGGGGCCAACCTCTGGATCGCCGACTACAAAGCCGACAAGCTGTTCCAGGTGAACCCCAAGACCGGCCGGACCGTGCGCGCAATCCCCTCGCCCGGGTTCTGGCCTATGGGACTGGCCTTCGATGGCACGCACCTCTGGAATGTGGACAAGGAGCAGAGGATGATCTTCCGGATCGATCCGAAGGACGGCACGGTGGTCAAGACTATCGAAGCGCCCTCGCGCCATCCGGAAGGGCTCTGCTGGGATGGACGAACCCTCTGGGTGGGCGACGACAAGACCAACAAGATCATGCGAATCGATCTCAGCGATGGGACCGCCGTCAAGATTCTGACTTCGCCCGCCCAGTCCTGCAACGGGCTCTGCTTCGACGGGACCTATCTCTGGAGCGCCGACCGAACGACCGACGAGATCTACATGATCGACCCGGATTCGGGCGAGGTCCTGATCCTGTGCGACGCGCCGGGACCGTACCCCCGCGGGTTGGCCTTCGACGGGACACACCTCTGGAGTGTGGACTATCAGAAGGACACGCTCAGTCGATTGCGGCGCACGGGTGATGATACCTACCGGTTGATGGACACGCGCCGGGCGCGAATCACCGCAACGCATGAGACTCGCGTCTACGGCCAGGGACAGGTGAAGGAGCTCAACGTCTTCTTCGCCCTCCCCGAGGACCTCCCCCAACAGAAGGTTCTTTCGCGGAAGGTCCCCGACGAGCACGCCATCAAGCAAGACCGATGGGGTCAATCCGTCGCCGCGATTCACACCGAAGCGATCCCCTCCGAGTCAACGGTCCAAAGCGTCATGGAGGTCGAAGCGGAGATCTCGGCGATCCGCTACTTCATCTTCCCCGACCGGTGCGGCACGCTGGACGACATCCCCCAGGCGATCCGGGACCGGTATTGTGCCGATGGGACCAAGTACCAGATGCAGGCCCCGTCCATGGTCAAGCTCGCTCGAGAGTTGGCCGGTGATGAAACGAATCCCTATACGATCGCCCGGCGGATCTTCAACTACGTCGGCAAGAAGCTGACCTACAAGCTGGAGGGCGGCTGGAACACGGCGCCCGTCGTCTTGCGGAGAGGCACGGGTTCCTGCTCCGAATACAGCTTCTGCTTCATCGCCCTGTGCCGGGCCGCGGGGGTGCCCGCCCGCTATGTCGGCGCCTATGTCGTTCGCGGCGACGACGCGAGTCTCGATGACGTGTTCCACCGCTGGCCCGAGGTCTATCTGCCCAACTACGGCTGGGTCCGCATGGACGCTCAGGCCGGCGACAAGACCAAACCCCGTGACAAAGCCATGGCGATCGGCAACCTCGCCAACCGCTACTTGATCACCACCCAGGGCGGCGGCGATTCGGAATACCTGGGCTGGTACTACAACCACCACGAGACCTACCAGATGGATCCTAAGGTCAAGGTGCACTTCGACGTCTTCGCCGAATGGGAACCGCTGCGGGACTAGCGCGCAACGCGCAGAGCCAAGGGGCGGATCAGTCGCTTTCGTCGGCCAGGTCGTCTTCGCCTTCGGGCGTGGCCTGCTTGATGTCTTCGAGGACTTGCTGGGCCTCCTGGGCGCGGGAGGCGGGAACGAGGACGCGTGGGACCATGCCGTCGAAGCAGTAGGCGGCCGAGACGTTCTCATTGGCGACCTGGACGGGAATGCCCGCGTCTTCGAGGTGCGCCTTCATCAGATAGGCCAGCGTGATGTCACTAGCCGTGTAAACCTCAACGAATTCGTCCATATGTCCACCTCCTTTATCGCCACACGTGGAAACGACTCCCCACGATTGTACCGCGAATGAGACCATCTGCCAATACTACGCCCGGATCCCACTTGAGTGCGGCTCGACGAGCGGTTAGCATGGCGACAAACTCGCGTGCTGCCTCGATGTTAGGAGTAGGCCCCGTGAATCGACAGAATGCCTTGAAATGCCTTGCCGTTCTCTTAGCCTGCATTTGCAGGCCCGCCCTAGCAACGACGGACCATGACCCGATCGCCGAGACCCGGCGAATCATTGGGCCCTTCAAGTCCACCTGGACGGCGCCGCCACGCAAGACACCGGCAAATCACTCGGTCGATGGCCCCCTGCTGGGAAACGGCGAGATGGCGGTCACCTTCGCCGGCCCGCCGGAACACCAGCAGTTCTACATCGCGCGGAACGATTTCTGGCGACTGAAATCCGAGTATGGCAAGTCGGGACCGCGCCCGCTTGCGAAGCTCAGTGTCTCGATCCCGGGACTGCAGGACACTAGGTATCATCTCGAGCAATCGTATTACGAACCGGCTGCGACCGCGCGGTTTGAACAGGGCGATTCGTCTGTGATGATGAGAAGTTGGCTGGCCGCGACAGCCAATGCACTCGTCATCGAACTATCCGCAACGGGGAAGACCTTTGAAGTGGCATTGGATCTCTCGCCTTTCGGAGGAGACGGGGCAGAAACGCGGCAAGGCGATTCGGAGGGCGTCCATTGGGCGGCCCGGCGATTCGTTCAGGATGTGGACATCCCTGTGGAAGCCGCCGTCGCCATGAAGTCGAGCAGTGCCCGGGGGACGGTATTCTCTCTGGCCCCGGGCCGAGCGGTGGTCGTCGTAGTAACGAGCGCGAGCCGATTCGAGCAGGAGGATTACCTTGCCAGAGCCCAGCGAAATGCCAGGCAACTGGACGCGATGTCACTGAGCCAACTGCGCACAGCGCACGCCCAATGGTGGGCCCGGTATTGGGCGCAATCCTTCGTCGATATCGGGGCCGATCCGGTCGCCCTGCACTACTACCGCTCGCTCTACGTCATGGGTGCGTGCAGCCGCGACCCGGTCTTCCCGCCCAGCATCTTCGGCTCGTGGATCACGACGGACCAACCCGCCTGGGCCGGCGACTACCACCTGAACTACAACCACATGGCGCCCTACTACGGTTTGTACTCGGCCAATCGGATCGAACAGGGAGACCCCCAGGACACGCCGTTGCTGGACTTCATAGCGCGGGGCCGCTGGTACGCCGATAATGTCACGAAGACACGGGGGGTACTCTATCCCGTCGGAATCGGGCCGCTTGGAATCGAAACGACGCGCAACGCAGAGCCTTACCGCAATTCGCCCAACTTCGAAAAGGGAGGGCTCTTCTATCAACAACGATCCAACGCCGCCTATTGTCTGGTCAACATCGCCCAGCGTTGGCGCTGCACGTACGACTCGGACTACGGGCGCCGCGTCTATCCCTTCGTACGCGACGTGGTGGACTTCTGGGAGGACTATCTCAGATTCGAGGAGGGTCGGTACGTCATCTACGGGGACGCAATCCACGAAGGGTCGGGTCAGAACAGGAATCCGATCCTGACACTGGGCCTGCTCCACAACACGTTCGCTCTGGCACTCGACATGAGCCAGACGTTGCAGATCGACGCGGATCGACGCGCCAAGTGGCGTCACATCCTGAACCACCTGAGCGATTTCGCAACCCAGCAGCGCGAAGGCAAAGAGGTCTTCCGCTACACCGAGAAGGGAACCGCCTGGTGGCGCGACAACACGCTCGGGATCCAACAGATCTATCCGGCCGGTGCGATTGGGCTAGACAGCGATCCAAAGCTGCTGGAAGTCGCGCACAACACCATCGACATCATGGGGCGGTGGATCGACTTCAATGGTTCGAACAGTTTCTTCCCGGCCGCGGTACGCGTCGGCTACGATCCGAATGTGATCCTGCAGAAACTCGGGGACTACTCCGAGAACACCTATCCCAACGGATTCCAGAAGGACAACCCCCACGGCATCGAGAACTGCTCGACCGTACCCAATACGATCAATGAGATGCTGTGTACAGGGCATAATGGTATGCTGCGCGTCTTCGCGGCCTGGCCCCGCGATCGCGACGCCCGCTTCCACAACATCCGCACCTGGGGCGCCTTCCTCGTCTCCAGCGCCCTGGCCAATGGCAGGGTCGAATACATACGGATGAGAAGCGAAAAGGGCCGGCCATGCACCCTGGTCAATCCGTGGCCCAACCGCAAGGTCCAACTCCAGCGAAATGGGCAGATGGCCGAACGACTTGCAGGTGCTCGCATCACCTTCCCAACGTCGACCGATGAGGAGGTCCTGATCACAAAGGCCCCAGCCGTCCAGATCGTCGCGGGACCTTATCTGCAGAGCCCCTCGGAAACATCGATAACCGTGATGTGGATCACCGACGAGAAGTGCACGAGTTGGGTCGAGTACGGAGCGGCTGAACCGCTCAAACAGAAGGCCTACCACAGCGAGCACGGCCTGATCGATGCGGACCGGACGATTCACAAAATCGAGATCACTGGACTGAGCCCGGGCCAGTCCTACCGCTATCGCGTCTGCTCGAAAGAGATCCTCAAGTTCGAGCCCTACAAGGTCGCCTACGGTGACACAGTCACCAGCGAATTCCATACTTTCAGAACGCTGGATCGTCAGAAGGAGAAGATATCCTTCATCGTCCTCAATGACATCCACGAGAGAAACGTGATCCTGGAATCGCTGTTGAAGATGGCCAAATCTCAACCGTATGACCTCGTCTTTCTCAATGGCGATATCCTGGGCCACATAGAGAATCAGCAGCAGGTCATCGACCATGTTCTCACGCCCTGCACGGAACTGTTCGCCTCCGAGACACCATTCGTATACGTCCGAGGCAACCACGAGACGCGGGGGCGATTCGCACGAATGCTGCCCGACTACATCGCCTCCCCTCGGGATCGGTACTACTACTCCTTCGATCATGGCTCCGTCCATTTCGTCGTCCTGGATGGCGGGGAGGACAAAGCCGATGACCACGGCGAGTACAGCGGACTCGTGGGTTTCGATCGCTATCGGGAAGAACAGAAACAGTGGCTCCAGCGTGAAATCCGATCGGATGCGTTCGCCAAAGCACCCTACCGCGTCGTGCTGGTCCACATGCCCCCCAGGCCCTCAGAGGACTGGCATGGCCCCATGGACACGTACAACAAATGGCGTCCCGTCCTCAATGAGGGTCGGATCGATCTGATGATCTGTGGGCACACGCACCGTTATGCCGTCGTGGCGCCACAGGCTGGCGTGCAGAACTACCCTGTCGTGATTGGAGGCGCCCCCAAGGCAGGACGAGCCGTCGTGATCCGAGTGGACGCGACGATCGACCGACTGGATGTCACGATGACGCGGGATGACCACGAAGTCGTCGGCACGTACACCATCGAAAGAGACTGACGTCCGAATGCGCGGAACTAAGGATTGCGGGGAAGCTGCGTCTTGAGTTTCTCGAGTTCCCGACGCAGACGAGCATTCTCATCCATCACCGCGGCGGTGACGCCGCTGACCCGCTCGGCGATTCCTTTCTCAAGATCGCTCTCCAAGGCCGCGATGCGCTTCCGACAGGCGGCCAACTCCGCATCTTTCTGCTGCAATTCCTTGGCGTGCTGCGCCTTGAGTTCATCCAGTTCCGACTGGCGGCCTGTCAGGCTCTTCTTCAACTGCATATTCTCAGCCGCAATGAGTCGAGCCTGCTTCGTCCCCGGAGTAGTCTCGCGATGACAGCCGCTCGCCATCAGTGTCAGAGCGATAGAACTTGCGACAACGAATCGGATTGCCTTACCCGTCATGTCGATATCCTTTCGAACCCATTCGTCACGCGTCGTGCGCGATCGAGAGCGTGGATTCCTGCCTGCGCAGGAATGACAAATCGCAATACGAGATACGCTTCACTCAAACAGAACGGCTAGATCCTCTTTGCGGCCGGCGTCGATCTGCTTCGGATCGGTCCAGACGGCCAGTTCCAGACTCGTGCGACAGTCGCAGTCCTCACAGACGAGTGACTCACCACCAGCCAACAGTGCCTCGATCAGGGCCAGGCAATTGTCGGTGGCTGTCTTGAGGTTCGAGATGATCTCCTGCAGCAGGGTCTGCTTGCCCTTCGATGGGTCGTGAGGTCGCCAGCAATCATAGTCGCTGGCCAGAGCCACCAGGGCGTAGCACATCTGAGCCTCGCGGGCCAGCTTCGCCTCAGGCATCGCCGTCATGCCAATCAGGTCCCCACCCCAGGTGCGATGCATCAACGACTCAGCCCGCGTCGAGAACTGCGGCCCTTCCATACAGACATACGTCCCCTCAGTATGAATCTTGATGTCCATCGGATCGGCGGTGCGCAGCAGAGACTCGCGAAGCCGACTGCAGGTGGGGTGCGCCATCTCGCAGTGCACGGCGCCGTAGCCATCGAAGAACGTGTTTGTGCGTCGAGATGTCTTGTCGATGAACTGATCGACGATGACCAGGTCACCCGGCGCGATCTCATCGCGTAGCGAACCGACCGCACCACTGGCGATGATGCTGTGGACGCCCAGTTGTTTCAGCGCGAAGATATTGGCCGCATAGGGCACATCGCTGGGTCCGAACCGATGTCCCGGGCCGTGCCGCCCAATGAACGCAATTTGCCGATTGCCCAGCATTCCGACGACGATTGGTCCACTGGGCGCACCGAAGGGCGTCTGCTCCTCGCGCAACTCAACACCGGTCAACTGCTCGGCCAGCGCATCGCCCAGCCCCGTTCCACCGATCACACCAACCAATTCTTCTGCCATATCCTTACTTGGCCTCCTTTCTGTCGGCCTCATCATAGCCCGATCGCCCCATCCTGTCGATCATTTCTGGCTGCCAACGTCTTCGGGAAAACACCCCGGCTTCGATTTGCCTTGAACAAACGGGCGGTGGCGCCACTATAGTTGAAAACGCAATCCGACATTGATGGGAGTTTCGGAGATATGGATCTGAAAGTCACGGTCAAGCAAGTCAAGGGCCATTGCCCGACCTATAGGGTCGGCGATTCCTTCGTGCTTAAGAGAGGTTATCAACTCGTCAGCGAGAATCCCGTCTGCATGCACGGCCTGGCGGCGTTGATGCCCTACTACAACGCCCTGCGCGTCTCCGAACCGGCCCAATGGGGAATCGAGGGCAAAGAGGACAAGAGCAAGGCCTACGTCCACTGCCCCGACCCCTGCGACCACACCGGCGGGGGCACCGTGGTCTTTGAGATCAGCAAAATCGACTGACTCCCCCAGTCCCGCCCCATCCGGACGGCCTCGGGCCGCGACGAAAAAGGTCGGCCCATTCTGGCGTTCTCCCCACGGAAACGATAGAATGGGCCCACGATTCCAAAGCACCCCCGCGGTGCTGTACCACTTGAATGGCCTTTTTCATTGGAGAGACTCGATCATGGCCGATCCGAAACAAACACCGTCCAGCGAGCACGCCAAGATAAACCGACGTGACATGATGAGCCGCACGGCTCTCCTCGGGGCGGCGCTCGGCGCCGGCGTCTGGACGCCGCAGGGCGCGACCGCTCGACCCGCCAAGCGACAGAAAGCGGCGCGCAAGCCGATTCTCAAGTCGCTCAAGTTCGGCATGATCGGCGAGAAGCTGCCCATTCTCGACAAGTTCAAGCTCGTCCAGGATCTCGGCTACGACGGCGTCGAGTTGAATTCCCCCGGTGGCGAGAACAAGCAGGAATGCCTGGAAGCCAGCCAGAAGACCGGCCTGCCTATCCACGGCGTGGTCGATTCGCGTCACTGGAGCGTCCGCGCCACCGAGGCGGATCCGAAGCGTCGCGAGCAGTGTCTCAATGACCTTATGACGGCGATCAAGGAATCGCACTACTGCGGCGGATCGTCGGCGCTGTTCGTGCCGGGACATGGAAAGGACGGCCCCGAAGAGGAGATCATCGCCCGCTCGCTGGAGGTCATCCAGGGCGCCGTGCCGCTGGCCGCCAAGCTCGGCGTCAGCATTCTGATCGAGAACGTGTGGAATCACATGTTCTATGATCACAACGGCAAGCCTGAACAATCAGCGGATCGCTATGCCGCCTTCATCGACGCGTGCAACAGCCCCTGGGTCGGTGCGTACTATGACATCGGCAACCACCACAAGTATGGGCAACCCCAGGATTGGGTCCGGACCCTGGGCAAGCGCATTGTCAAGCTGGACGTCAAGGGCTTCAGTCGCGCGAAGAACAACTGGTCGGCAATTGGAGATGGAACCATTGACTGGCCCGCCGTCCGCGAAGCACTCGACGAAATCGGCTTCACCGGATGGTGCACGGCCGAAGTCGGGGGCGGCGATCGCAAGCGATTGGCCGACATCCTCGCGCGACTGAATCGCGTACTGCCCAACTAAGATCGTTCCCGTCGCGTCCCGGCCAGGCGCCGGGGCGCGACATGCGTGCCATTCCAGAGCCCGAGAGTCAGCCAACCACAAGTACGGGAGTAGAGCGACGCCATGAATATGCACTGGATCGACTGGACGATCGTCGGCGCCCTGGTAGCGGTTCTGCTGCTGGCCGCCCTTTCCACGCGGCGCCACACCAAGACCGTAGCGGCTTTCCTGGCCGCCCAGCGGTGCGGCGGTCGGTACCTGATCTCAGTAGCGATGAGTATGGCGATGATGGGCGTCATCACGCTGGTCGGATATCTCGAACAGTATCACGACGTGGGGTACAACGCGATCTGGTGGGGCTTCATGGAAGGCCCGGTACTAATCATCATGGGCATTACCGGGTGGGTCTTCTATCGCTTCCGCCAGACCCGCGCGCTGACGCTCGCGCAGTTTCTCGAAGTCCGCTACAGCCGAAACTTCCGCGTCTTCGCCGGTCTGGTCGCGTTTCTAGCCGGTATTCTCAACTTTGGCATCTTCCCGTCCGTCGGAGCGAGATTCTTCATCTGGTACTGCGGCCTGCCGACCGCGGTGACCATCCTGGGCCTGGAGATGTCCACCTTTGTGCTCATCATGGTCTTCCTTCTGGCGACCGCACTACTGTTCACGTTCCTGGGCGGCCAGTTCGCCGTCATGGTCACCGACTTCATCCAAGGCTCCTTCGCCTACGTCGTTTTCATCGTCGTCATCATCTTCCTGTTCTGCTCGTTCAATTGGGGCCAGGTCTCCGACACGCTGATGGCGACCGATCCGGGCAAGTCCCTGGTCAATCCGTTCGACATGGGCAAGGAGGAGAACTTCAACATCTGGTTCTACCTGATCAGCATCGTCGTTATGTTCTACTGCGCGATGGGCTGGCAAGGCACGGCCGGCTACTACAGCTCGGCCAAGAGTCCTCATGAATCTAAGATGGCGATGATGCTCAGCCACTGGCGCTATCGTGTCCTGATGCTCGTCGTTCTTGTCTTGCCTATCTGCCTGCGGACGTACATGCACCACCCGGACTTCGCCGAAGAATCCAGCGCCCTCAAAGACAAAATCGCGGCCGTGATCCCGCCCGACCTGGAAGGCCAGGCCGACACCGCCGATCCGGATGCCCAAAAGCGCATCGCGCAGATGCGCAGCGAGGCCCGGGCGCCGCTGTTCATGGGACTGGTCTTCCCCAAGGTGATTCTGGGTCTGATGTGCGCGGCGATGCTCGGCGCCTTCATCAGCACGCACGACACCTATCTGCACTCGTGGGGCAGCATGTTCGTCCAGGACGTCGTCTTGCCCTTCCGCAAGAAACCGCTCAAGGCCAGCCAGCATCTGTGGCTGTTGCGCGCCGCGATCTTCGGGGTCGCCGTCTTCATCTTCATCTTCAGTCTCCTCTTTCAGCAAGCCCAGCGCATCCAGATGTTCTGCGCGCTATCGGCCAATATGTTCGTCAGCGGCGCCGGCGCTGCGATCATCGGGGGGCTCTACTGGAAACGGGGAACGACGGCCGCGGCCTGGACAGGCATGATCAGTGGACTCGTACTGACGGTCGTCGCGTTCTGGATTCAACAGCAAGGCGCCGGCTTCCTGGCCGGTCTGGAGAACGAACAACTCGTGGCGTTTCTGCGACCGATCTTCGAGCTGACCGGACAAGAGATGTCTTTCTGGATCATTGTGGTCGTCGTGCTCTCCTACCTGCTCGTCTCGGTGCTGGGCGGCCGGGAATCGTTCAACATGGATCGGATGTTGCACCGCGGCAAGTACACGGTCGCTGGTGAAGAATCGCTATCGTACGAGGACGGCAAGACCATCCTGGAGAAGCTGGGCTGGACCAAGGAGTTCACCCCCTCGGATAAGATCGTCGCCGGCGTGACACTGGCCTGGCCGCTCGCTTGGTTCCTCATCTTCATCGTGGGTAACGGCTGGCACCTGGTGCGCGACGGCGGCATCCCGAAGGAATCCTGGTTGAACTTCTGGCGCTACTGGACCTGGTTCATCTTCGCCAGTTCCGTCGCCGTCACCATCTGGTTTATCGTGGGCGGCCTGCGCGACACCATCTACTTGTATCGCAAGCTGGGCGGCGCCCAGGCAAACGATCTGGATGACGGACGCGTGGTGGACCACCAGAACGTCGGCGAGGAACTTGTGGGCGACGAGGAATAGCCCGGCCCCGTCCGGCCGGACTTAGTGTGCGGAGAGGCGGACTCGTGACCAACAGGGACAGATTGCTGCGAATACTTGAGGGCGGAGTCCCCGACCAGCCACCCCACTTCGAGATCGACTTCCAACTGGGCGAGGCGATGTTCGGCCTGGATTTCAAAGGGGCGCAAGCGAAGACGTACGCCTCCGAATCCGCGCGGGCCGAGGCGCTGCTGAAACTCCACATCGAACTGCAAGTGAAACTCGTCGAAGATCTGGGCTACGCCTCAGCCTATTTCAGTCACGAGCATCCGCCGGAGCAAGGCATTGGCGAGGTCAAGAAGGCGGTCGGCGACAAGGCCCTCGTCCGTGTGCACGACTGGGCTGGTGTCTTCTGGATGCCTTCCGGCCAGGAGATGATGGACTTCGTCGTCAAGCTGTTCGAACACCCCGAGCAGATGCACGCCGAGGCGCGGCAGAAGTGCGACGAAGCCAAGGAGCGGATTCGACGCCAAGTGGACGCCGGCGCCGACTTCTTCATGCTGTGCTACGACTTTGGATTCAACAGTGGGCCCTTCATCTCACCCGCCCACTTCGCCGAGTTCGTGACACCCTATCTGACGGAGATTGTCGTAACCGTGCACAATCTGGGCAAGAAGGCACTGCTGCATTCGGATGGCAATATCAACGATCTGCTGGACCAGATCCACTCAACGGGAATCGATGGATACCAATCGGTGGACCCTCAGGGACACATGGACATCCAGGCGGTCCGAGCCCGGTTCCCCGATTGGATTCTGATGGGCAACGTTCACTGCGGCATGCTGCAGGACACCGACGAGCAGCGCATCCGCGAGTCCGTGCGCTACTGCATGGAGCACGGCGGCGTCGGCAAGCCATACATCTTCTCGACGTCGAACTGCATCTTCGAGGGCATGCCGCCGGAGAGCTACGCCATTATGCTCGACGAGTACCGTCGCATCCTGGCGTCGCTCTCCAACGACTCAACTTCGTAGTTCTGACCAACCCTGGGCGATCACTCCGCCCACACTTTGCCGTCCTGTCGGACATGCAGCGTCCGAATGCCCTGGCGTTTACGGGCCAGTCGGGCGACAGCTTCCCAGCCCGCTTGGGTCGTCCTCATCGTGATCGGTTCGGCGAGCGTTTCATCCATCAGTTTGCCGAGCCCCAGCGCAGCCAGCTTAGTGGCATAACGATCGTGCTTCAGATGGTGTTGTTCCTGAGCGTAGAGAACCTTGTGCAACAGGTAGCGCGCCTTGGCCGCGGGATCGGGAGTCAGCTTGGCGCGTCCGCCGACTCTCTTGGTGGAGAACTGCACGTATCCCCAAGTTTCGGGGCGATGCATATTGACTACGCCCTGAGGCGACCAGATCCAGTTGTCCTCGTGCCAGTTGTCCTTGCGCTCCTCTTTGTCGGGCCAGCGAATGTACTTGCCGTCCACGATGCGGTGACCCCACTCTACCCGAGAGAACCCGACGCGCCACTGGTCGCCGTTCTTGGGCGGGCACGGGCACGTGGCATGCTCAGCCATCCCCGTCCAGGGGAACGCAATCTCCACCGTCCAGTACTCATCGATGTCGGCTGGGTTGTTCAGCGTCCCCTTGACGAAGACGCCGCTCTTCTGGCCCGGCATCTCCCGAATGACGGCGTTGCCCCCGTGCTTGTAGGGCTTGTCCATGAGCAGGTTCCACACGGTGTTGAGAGCGTTAACCTCGAACTCATAGTATGCGTGACTGTCCCCGTCCGGATCGATGAAGACTTCGAAATCGTTGTCATTGAAGATCACCGCGTTTCTCTCGGTGATGGTCCCCCAGACATGCGGCTCGGCCATCCAGGCAGCGACGTAGAAATACTCGTCGTCCCAGAGCATCTTGCAGCGTGTCTCGTGGCGGGGCTTCACCGGACGCATCTGTCCTTCAATGTCCACGTGATAATCCGTCCAGGCGGCTTTGTCCCACGACGGCTCGTCGAGTTTGCCGTCGACGACGATGGGGCCTCGAGCCCGCTGGCATACATAGCCCCGGGGCATGACGAACGGTCTCGGGTCGGGGCCGATATAGGCCGGCAAGTCCTTGGACTCGGTCGCCTCGACCTTCAGGATCTCCTGCTCGTCGCGCCAGGCGAACGTCCCCGATTCCACGGTCCAGTCACTTCCGAAAACGCCGGCCGCCCGCACGCCCTCGGTGCCTTCGGTCAACATCTCAGGACCGATCACGAAACAGTCAGGATAGTTGCACCCTGCGAAGATATACTGCAGGCGATTCGTCATGTGCATGCCCTTGACGCCGGTCCCGCTGACGACCGCCACGCAGGCAATCTCACTGTCGGTTCTGGGACGCAGGAACAAGCAGGCCAAATCGTCGCCCGCCAAGCGCTGATCGCCGATCGTCACACCGCCGCGATCGACCTGCACAGGGCTGGTTCTCAGCAGTTGCGACCAGGCGGCGTTCGTCTCCGAATTGCCGTACAGAACGATGCCGCGATCCGCGTAGGCCCTGAGCGAGAAGTCCACATCCGCGATGATATCCACGGAGCCATTGCCCTGATACCACCATTGCTCGGCGTCGAAGCGGGCCTTGGTGCGAGCCCAGGCGTTCTCTTCTTCGGTGCCGGCGGTGCCAATAACGAAAACCATGTTGTGCCGGAACGCTTCCTTGAACGGCCCAAAGCGGTGCGGCCCCTTCAGGACCTTGGGCGGTTCGCTCGCCAGAGACCACTGGTCGCCCTTGCGCACCAGCCAGATCTGCTTGCAGCCGCGGGGGTAAGGAATGTCGGCAAGGGTCTGATCGTCCAACTGCACGCTCAGCGACTCACCTTCCGGCAGGACATCGAGCTTCAGACTCAGCCGCGCTACGTTCTCGGTGGTCCCGACGAAGCGCCGCTTCCCCGGGTCGATCCGGATGCTGATGGAGCTGAGCTTCAAGTGCTCGATCTGGTCTTCGATGCCGGCCCAGTAAGACCAGGCGCTAATGCCCGGATTGACGGTAACGAAATCGACCTGGCGCACCGCCTTCGGCGCCGGCAGTGCGTGCCGGGCGAAGAAATCGAACATCGGCGCCCAGTCCACACAGTCAGCGCCCGGCTCATCGGACAGGTCCCACCAGTGCCCCTGTCCCGGCTCTTCGTGATAGACGAAGTCCTTGTGGAATGTCTCGAGGTGTTTGACCATCGTGTGCGACTGATCGGCGCGTACGACCTTATCGGCCCCACCGTGGAGGATGTAGAGGCCCGTGTCGGTCAGGTTCTTGGCGAGCGTCATCGTATCGCCGGCCAATTCGGGTCGGGTCAGGATCGCCTCGACCGGAGAAGGGTCGTCGATCTTCGTCGCCGCGCGATACGACCAGAAGCTCAGCCAACCGGCGCTGGGACCGATCGCGGCGAACTTGTCGGGGTACTCCGAGCCCAGAATCCAAGTGCCGTGCCCACCCATGGAATGACCGGTCAGGTAGACACGCTCGGGATCGTAGCCCAGAGCCGCTTTGGCGTCCTCAAACACCTCAAGCGCGTCGACACGTCCCCAGTCCTCCCAGTCGAAACCGTAGGGCCGTCGATTCGTCGGGGACACGATATTGCACCAGTTCTTGGAGCTGTAGGAACCCGCCTGATTGATCGCCTCGACACTGGCGCCGTGAACGCTCAGAACCAACGCCGGCGGCGCGTCGTCTCCCGGCAACGGCTTGGCGGGATTGACCGCGTAGTACTGCACACTCCCATCGATCGAGCTGACGAAGGTGCGCTTGTGGGTCTCGCCGGGCTTCTTGACGTTCAGGCCAACCGAACACCGATCCAGAACAATCGAGGCGTCCCCATTCTTGCGGAGCACTTTCAACTCAAGCGTCTGCTTGCCCAATTCCTTCAGGGCGTCCGTGTCACAACGAATCGGGAACATCACCTTGCGCACGCTGCGCGGTCGGATGATCGGCACGTCGACGGCGCCCTGCTTTTCGCTCGGCCCCGATACGGCGATCGAGAGAGCTGTCTGGACGTCATCGGACGAGTTGATCAAGACGATTGAGCCAACCATCTCGGCCGCTTGGCCGACCAGCAGGTCGGGTACAGTGACATCGCTGGGATTCAACTGCACAGGTGCCTTGGGCTTGAGCAGTCGCGCCTTGACCCGACCTCGCGAGCGCCAGGTTCGCTTGAGGAGCAGATCGTTAGCGCCCTTCTTGAGCCGGACGGGCAATTGAACGTAATCGAAGTGCGGTTCCCACGGGGCGACCTCCTCGCGGTACTGGTAACGGCTTCCCACGCGCGGCACGCCGTTGACGTACGCCATGCTGTTGCCCCGCATGTGCAAGAGCATCGTGCGGGCGGCGTCGGAATCCACCCGGACATAGATATACCCACTGCGCCCCTTCTTCTGGGAGAACCACCCCTCTTCGTCGGCGGTGGTCTTGCGCCAGGTTCGCTCCTCGCCCTCGGCGTCTTCGAGTATGTCCCCCTCCTGAGGCTCCTTCCATGCGCCGCTGAGGATCAGAGCCTCCACGGCATCGCGATGCACAGGGCTGCGCCCGTAGCGCCCGACGCCATCGATCATCAGTCCCTCGCGCAGAACGATCTCGGTCGTGTCCCCCGTGACGACAGTCTGCCCCGGCGCGCTTGCCGCACCAAGCACACAAAGAAGGACAACTGCACTACGCCATCTGCTCATGATCCCATTCATGGTTTGGTCCTCCACTGATTCGCCTGCCGTTATGCGGCGAACTCCTGTTCTGAAAAGGCGTCCCACGCCTCGAACGCTGCGTATACGTTGTCCGGATTCGCACCCGGTCCGAATTCCAGTTTGCCGATCACCCCGCCCTGATCATAGAAGCACTGATTGAAACGACGCACCGCCTCGAAGATCTCTTCGCGCGTCCCATGGGGCAGTAGGTGCTGGCGGTCGAGTTCGCCCCAGAAGGTGATGCGTCCCTTGAACCGCGCGCCAAGTTCCTCCAGACCCATACAGAAGACCTGGGCATTCAGGGCATCGAGCCCCAACTCGATGAGATCGTCGATGATCTCCGTGATCCAGCCGTCGGAGTGCATGAAGATCTTCTTGCCAGCCGCGTGGGCGATCTCGATGTACTCACGATACAACGGCTTGAACCAGTCACGCCACATGGCGGGCGAGACCAATAGCGACCGCTGAGTCCCCCAGTCGTCCATGAAGACGATCCCATCCACGGGCGTCCTGGACCACAACTGGACTTCCTTAAGATAGAACTGGTGGATCCGATCGAGCAACGCACGTAGTTCGTCCGAGCCCAGCGCCAGATCCATCATGACGTTTTCCGTGCCGCGCAGGAACTGGAGCCGCTCGAATGGGCGGGGACAGCACGGGGCCAACACGAACTTGTCCGTCTGGCGGCAGAACGCGGCGGCCTTGTCCGTGTCCGCCGTCAGGGCTCCGACCGGTTCTTTGACCTTCTCCATGTCGGCCCAGGAGGCAACCAGAGGATCTTTCACCTCGCCGATGACACCTGCCTGCTTGTTGATGAAGGTGCAACCCCACTCGTCGATATATGTCCCCACGCCATGGGGATCGCCAGCGCCGGGAACGGGTTCACGACAGAAGTAGTGCGACATCGTCAGGTCGTTCGGGAACCGTTCCTGAATGCGCCGGACCTGCGCTTCGAAGCGCGAGGTCGCCCAGGGCAACAGCCCCATCTCACGGGGGATGCGGGCCGGTCCATCGAACTCCAGCGATCTGACGACAAGCTCTCTCGGCGTCATAGCCCGCGGGCCCCGTCTACAGTTCCGAGTGGGTCTTGACGAAATCGATCAGCTCGTCCACCTGCGTAAAGGCGATGCCCGTCACGGTGTCGGCGCAGCCGTAATAGACGGCGATGCGACCCGCATCGGCATCCGCCAGCGCCGCACAGGGGAACGTCACGTTCGGCACGTCGCCGACGCATTCGTACAGAGTCTGCGGCGAAAGGATGTACGGCTTGGCCCGGTACATGACCTTCCATGGCTTCTCCAGATCCAGCAGCGCCGCGCCCATGTGGTAAACGAACCCGTTGCAGCTATTGAGCACCCCGTGGTAGATCATCAACCAGCCTTCGGTCGTCTCGATGGGAACCGGACCGGGGCCGACCTTTTTCGATTGCCAGCCGCCCTTGGTTCCCATGACGTAGCGGTGCCGACCCCAGAAGCACAAGTCGGGGCTCTCGCTGTAGAAAACGTCCCCGAACGGGGTGTGCCCCGTGTCGCTGGGCCGGCTCAGCATCGCGTAGCGATCACCGATCTTGCGCGGGAACAGAACGCCGTTGCGATTGTACGGCAAAAAGGCGTTTTCGATCTGGTGGAAGGTTTTGAAATCATGGGTGTAAGCCATCCCAATCGTCGGACCATGGTAGATGTTGCACCACGTGACATAGTAGCGATCTTCCAGCCAGCAGACGCGCGGATCGTAAGCCTCGATGTGCTCGGCGATCTCCGGCTCGTCGCAGACGAACTGGATCGGCGCAGGATCGATCTCGAAATCGATCCCGTTCCGGCTGCGGCCGACGTGGATGTGCATCTCACGGGACATGTCGTCACAACGAAAGACACCCGCGAAAGCGCCTTCGAACGGCACGACCGCGCTGTTGAAGATGCTGTTGGAGGTGGGGATCAGGTCGCGCGGGATGACCGGGTTGGCGCTGTAGCGCCACATGATCGTGCTGCAATCGCTCGGTCGGTCCTCCCAGGGAATATTCGGCAAGCTGGGCCCAATGATCGTCCGTTTCTTCGTCATCTCAGATCCTCGTTACCAGGTGTTTCGTGGCGTGTCATGTCGCGGAGTAGGGTATATGAATCTGTTTGAACGGTCAAACCTTTTCCGCTAGACTCAGGCCGACTTGACAGACCGACGGTTTCGGGCCGGCACGCCCCACATTCAGGAGTCCACATGGAACACGAAAGACGATTGACCTTGGCGAAAATCACGGGCCGCCTGGCGCTGATCGAGCCTTCCATGTATCGCCGCCGGGCCCCGCTCGGTCCGTTTCGTTATTGCGAGCACGCCGGCCCCGAGGAACCGGGCCAGGTGGGTCTCGAAGTGGACGACTCCTCCTGGCCCGCGGTCGAAGCCGGGACCTACTGGGGCCAGTGGAACACGAACTTCACGCTGCGCGGGCGGTTCCGGAGACCTCAGGACTGGAATGGCGCGGAGCCAGTGGGGCTGCTCCTGAATCTAGGCGAGATTCACAACTGGGACTTCTGTCACCCCGAAGCGCTGGTCCATGTTGACGCCCAGGCGATCGCCGGCTGTGACAAGTACCATCGCCTCATCCTGTTACCAGAGCGTTTCGTCGATGACAATGAGCATATATTGGCGCTGCACGGCTATACGGGCCGATGGGGGTATTTCGAGAACCCGCCCAAGATCAAGCTTCTGATGGAGAAGTGCGAACTCGTCCAGCTCGACCGAGCGACCCAGGACTTCATCGCGGCCGTACGGGTTGCCCTGGGTGCCGCGCAGACACTCGACGACAACCAGCCGGCCAAGGGGCGAATTCTCAATGCTCTGGATGAGGCGTTCAAGGTGTTGGATACGCGCGAACCGCTGGACGACCGATTCTACAGAAGTGTCCCGGACGCCCACCGGACGCTCCGAGCCGGACTGCGCCAGGCGGGCCCGAGTCTGGATGCCAATGTCACGGCGGTGGGACACAGCCATATCGACGTCGCCTGGCTCTGGCCCTTGGCTCAGACACGGCGCAAGTGCGAGCGATCCTTCAACACGGTGCTCGCGCTGATGGACGAGTTCGAACAGTACCGTTTTACGCAGAGCCAACCCCAGTTGTACGACTACGTGCGACGAGACAACCCCGAACTGTTTGAACGCATCAAGAGGAGGATTGCCCAGGGGCATTGGGAAGCCACGGGCGGCATGTGGGTCGAAGCCGACTGCAACGTCAGCGGACCCGAATCGCTGGCCCGCCAGTTCCTGCTGGGTCGGACCTTCTTCGCCGAGCATTTCGGCGCCGAGGCCGAGACGCCCATCCTCTGGCTCCCTGACGTGTTCGGCTATTCCTATTGCTTGCCGCAACTGATCAAGCAGGCGGGCCTGACCTACTTCTATACGACCAAGCTCTCCTGGAGCCAGTACAACCGCTTCCCGTACGACAGCTTCTGGTGGCAAGGCATCGACGGGACCAAGGTCCTGACGCACCTGGGCACCACACCGGCAGCGGGGACGGACAAGGGCGTGACGTATAACGGGACCGCTGTCCCCGAGGAGATCCACAAGAGTTGGAAGAACTTCCAGCAGAAGGAGACGCACAGCAATCTCATGACCGCCTTCGGTTATGGTGATGGCGGTGGAGGCCCGACCCGAGAAATGCTGGAGAACATCCGCGAGATGGGCGAGTGCCCCGGATTGCCCCGCACCCAGCATGGTCGCGCGATCGATTTCTTCGAGGAACTGGACCGGGCCGCCGCAGAGAAACTGCCCACCTGGAACGGCGAACTGTACCTCGAATACCACCGGGGAACCTATACCACCCATGGCAGAAACAAACGTGCGAACCGCAAGAGCGAGTTCATGCTCCACGACGCCGAATGGATCGCTACTCTGGCGAGCGTTCTCGATGCCGAGTTTCAGTACCCTCACACCGATCTGCGCGAAGCCTGGCAACTCGTCTGCCTGAACCAGTTCCACGACATCATCCCCGGATCGTCGATTGGGGAGGTGTACACCGAGTCGCTGGAGCAATACGAGCGCGTCCGGAGGATCGCAGACGACGTGAAAACCCGAGCGTTGGACCATATCGCCCGAGCAACCGGCGGCCGAATCGTCCTGGCGAACCCCATTGCCTTCGAGCGAAACGAACCGGTGCTGTGGACCGGTACACTCAAGGAAGGTGAATCGCTCTCAGGACCAGCAGGACAGGTCCTTCCCACACAGAGAACTGAGGCGGGCACATTGATCGACGCCGGCGCCATCGAACCCCTCGGCATCGTCCCGGTGATTATCGAGCAGGGTAGGATGGGCTTCAGCCCATGCGGCCCCGATACGGCAACATCTCCGTCAGCATGGGCTGAAGCCCATCCTACACGTCTGGAAAACGATCTGCTGCAGGTGGAATTCAACGCTAACGGTGATATCGCCAGTATCTACGACAAGGAGAATGACCGGGAAGTGCTCGCCGAAGGCGCCGTGGCGAACCAGTTCCAGGCCTTCGAGGACCGGCCCATCAACTGGGACGCGTGGGACATCGACATCTTCTACGACGACAAGATGTGGACCAGCGAACCGGCCCATGCGATCCGCGTGGTCGAGGAAGGCCCCCTGCGCGCCGCCATCGAGATCAAGCGGAAGATCCTTAGCAGTGAGTACACGCAGTACATCCGCCTGGCGCACAACAGCCGACAATTGGACATTGAGACCCGGATCGACTGGCGCGAGAAGCACGTTCTGCTCAAGGCTGCTTTCCCAGCCGCGATCCACGCCAACGAAGCCACCCACGAAATCCAATGGGGCCACGTCCAGCGCCCGACCCATCGCAACACGAGCTGGGACTGGGCTCGGTTCGAGCAATGCGCCCAGAAGTGGGTGGACCTGAGCGAGGGCAACTACGGGGTCAGCTTGCTGAATGACTGCAAGTATGGTCACGATATTCAGGACAACGTGATTCGCATCACGCTGCTGCGCAGCCCGACCATGCCCGACCCGGTCGCGGACCAAGGAGAGCATACCTTCACATATAGCCTACTGCCCCACGCCGGCCGCTGGGGCCAGGCGACCATCGCCGCCGCCTACGCCCTCAACGATCCAACAATCGTCTTCGAGCCGGCAAGACCAAGCTTACAGACGAAACAGATCGAGCCTTTGGTGAGTGTCGATGGTGACAACATGGTGATCGAAACCATCAAGCGCGCGGAAGATAGCAGTGGTATCATCGTCCGAATGTATGAGGCCATGCGGCAGCGCGGCAATGTCACCGTGCGAACGGGCTTTGAGTTAGGGGCAGCCCACAAAACCAATCTCCTCGAACATACCACCGAGTCACTGGAGGTGGGTGATAACGAACTGACGCTCTACGTCAAGCCCCACGAGATCGTGACCTTGCGCCTTGTTCCGGCCTGATGTTCAACCCATGGTCACGACGACCTTGTTGATTGAGCCGCGTCCCTGCGGCGGGATGGGGCCCGTCACGAATTGGCCGTCTAGTTCGACGGAAGCAACGCCTTGGGAGACCCCGTCCGGGTTGCGAATGGTGATATGGTAGGTCGCGCCGCGCCATTGGCGCGTGACCTCGAAGCCGCGCCATGACTCGGGGATGCAAGGGTCAATCACCAAGCCTTCGAAGGTCGGTCGGACGCCCAGGATCCATTGCGTCGCCGCCAGGTAGAACCATCCGGCCGAGCCGGTGAGCCAGGGATGTCGCGCCTGACCATGGCGGCTGTGGTCCTTGCCCATGATGAACTGGCAATAGGAGTAGGGCTCGGCCTCGCGGATTTCGATCATGTCGTTCTGGTTGTAGGGCAACATGGCGCTGTAGAACTTGTGCGCGCGGTCACCCCGGCCCAGCATGCACTCAGCGATCACCGCCCAGGGATTCGGATGGGAAAAGATCGCGGCGTTCTCTTTGATGCCTTTATAGACTCGGGTCACGAAGCCTATATCGTCGTCCGGTTTGGAGTAGGCGGGCCAGAGCAGGTGCAGGCCGAACTCACTGAACAGGTGCTTGTCCACAGCGTCCATACACTGCTTCGCGCGCGGCCCTGTGCTGAGGCCACTCATTACCGCCCAACTCTGGGCGTTGAGGAACAGCTTGCCCTGGCGGTCCGCCCGCGTGCCGAGCTTGCGCCCTTTGGATGTGAAGCCGCGCAGGTACCACTTGCCGTCCCAGAGCTGCTCATCGCAGGCCGTCTTGACCTTCTCCGAGAAACGCCGGTATTTCTTGACATCCGCTTTGCGCCCCAGGTGAGCGGCCAACTCGATGAACGCCTGCAAAGCCCAGAAGTTGATGAAGGAGACCATCGCGGTCTCGCCGCCCCGCAGGTTGATGCAATCGTTCCAGTCGGCCCGCAAGCCCTCGGCGATGCCGTGAGGCCCGACGTGCTGGCCCGAGAAATCCAGCGCGCGTTTGAGATGATCGTATACACTGGCCTTGCCCTTGTCGGCGAACGGCACGACGGTCTCGAGGAAATCGAGATCCCCCGTTTCCTTGGCGTATTCGCAAACCGTGGCCACGAGCCAGAGGGCGTCATCCGAGCACACGTCTTTGAGCGTGGGAATGCGGACGGTTGCGTCGTCACCCATGACAACTGTGGGGATCGTCGCCTTGGCGTCGCTGCCTTCCTGCTTGGGCATCAGCAGAAGCGGGTCAAACAGATGCAGTCCGAGACCTGTGGAAACCTGGCCGTGCAGCAGTTCCAGGAGACGCTGCTTGACGCCGGCGGGGTTGGAATGGGCGACACTCATCGCGTCCTGAGCGGTATCGCGATAGCCCAGTCCGGTGCGCCCTCCCACCTCAACGAAAGACGCAAACCGCGACCATGTCACACAGGTCTCCGCCTGGTAAAGCGCCCAGGTGTTGAGCATGGCGTTCATGCCCTCATCCGGCGTACGGCATTGGAGGTTCGAGAGCTTGCCCTCCCAGTGACGCTTCAGATCGCCGAACGCCTGGTCTACAACGCTCGGATCGGAGTACTTCTTCCTCATCCGCCGACCCTGCTTGGCGCCGGCGCCCACACCCAACATGAAGACGCAACGCGCCTCCTGGCCGGGCTCAATGGTGAGGCGTTTGTGCAAAGCCCCGCAGTGATTGCCTCCCAATTGACTGCTGCCCGAACACTCCCCCTGCTCAACCGCCAGCGGGTTGGTCTCCGTACGATAGGGTCCGATGAAGCTGTCGCGCAAGCAGTCGTAGCTGTCCGGCTCGAAGTTCGCCGTGAAGAAATGGTGCAGCCCCGGCGCGTAGAAGAAATCGTAGTCGATAACGCCGTCCCGATAGCTGGACCCACTGGCGTAGAGCCCCATCTGGAAATCCTGATTGTCCAGGCTCACCTGATGGAGCGAGAACTCAACGTAAGAGAACACGCTCAAGTGGCGCACGCGTTTGCTCGTGTTCGCAAGCACGACGTCCCACAGCTCCACATCGTCACCCAGGGGAATGAAGAGCGTCTGCTCAGCACGAATGCCTTTGTGGCAACATTGGAACCGCGAATAGGAGAGACCATGACAACAGGTGTACTTCGCTTTGTTGAGATCCTTGCCCACCGGCTGCCAGGAGATCGACCAGTACTCCCCAGTGTCGTCGTCACGCACGTACACGTAATGACCGGGTCGATCCAGCGGAACCCCGTTCGGGCGAAACCGCGTGATGCGACCTCGCTCAGCCGACCGATAGAAGGCGTACCCTCCCGCGTTGTGGCTGATCACCGCGCACATGTCCTCCTGGCCCAGATAGTTCGTCCAGGAGACGGGCGCATCGACCCGGTCGATGACATACTCTCTGTTCTTCTCGTCGAAGTAGCCGTACCGCATAGAGATGCATCCCTCAATCTTCGTCTGGGTTGTTGCGGATCTTCGCACCTCTCAGCGCGAACGTCCAGGCGTACCTGCATGGCGGCGCCTGGCAAATTGCCCGGGGAAGGGAAACCACCAGCCCGTCCTTGTCGCCCCGCCACTCCAGATCGCCGTCAACGCCCGCCATGCGGACGCTCTGGACCTTTTCGACGAAGGGGAACACAACCTCTGACGGAGGCGCGGACTGGCCTTCCTCAGCCAGAACAATGGCGTACACCGTCTCATCCCTCTGTGTCAGACAGGTGCCACCGTCTTCATAGGGCGGGATGGGCCGCGTGCCGTAAATGGCTTCCCCGTTGACTCGCAACCACTCGCCGATCTCCGCCAGACGGTCCCGCGCCTCCAGGGGCAGACTACCATCCGGCCCCGGGCCGACATTGAGCAGAAGGTTCCCACCCCGAGCAACGATACGGATCAGCATGTGAATCAGATCGCGCGAACTCTTGTATTTGTCGACCGGATTGAACGACCATTGATCACCCATCGTGATGCAGCTTTCCCACACGCCCTCCAGAAACGCGTCGGGCACGGTCTGCTCGGGCGTTCGGTAGTTCTCATACCGCCCTCCGACCGCGCGGTCCACGACAATCAGTCCCGGCTGATGCATTCGAGCCATCGCAGCCAGGCGGGGCATGTCGATGTCCTCGCGAGGCGGGCGCACCCAATCCGAATCGAGCCAGAGGATATCGACCGGCCCGTATCCTGTCATGAGTTCCTCGACCTGTTTGTGCACGAAATCCACGTAGCGACCCCATGCGGCTGGATGCTCGTCCACGTCGTAGTTCGCCTCCCGCGCCAAGCGGGGCGCATCAGGATTCCAGTAGTCGCAATGATGCCAATCCGCCTTGGACAGATAAGCGCCGATCTGAAAGTCACGTCGACGGAACGCGTCGAAGAGAACGCGGGTCACGTTCGCGGTGGGACTCTGATGGAACGGACACGATGGGTGGGTGACCCGGTATTCCGTCTGGCGCGTCTCGAACATGGAGAACCCGTCGTGGTGTTTGGTGGTGAAGACCAGGTACTTCATGCCGGCATTGGCCGCCGTGTTCGCCCAATCCTCCGGGTCGAAGTCGACGGGATTGAAGCGCCGATTCAGAGCGAAGTACATCTCCATGAATCTCTCGACATCTTTGCCCGACTGCTCCCAGGCCGGTAGCGCATCGCGTCCATAGGGCTCGGCGTCGCAGATAGGCCAGGATTCCACGGCGCCCCAGACACTGTAGGGCCCCCAGTGGATCATCAGGCCCAGCTTTATGTCTCGGAAGCGTTCCAGCTTCTCCAATACCAGGGGATCGCTCTCCGTCTCAGACGACGGCGGGATGGGTAGGGTCATGACAGAATCCTCAGTTTTTCGAGAGTCGTGGCACGTGGCGCGTCCAGCCCTGTTCGCGCGAGGGCCCCCAACACTCGATCGTTCCGTCCTTCAGAGCGATATAGAGACAGCCCCCCGCGGCGGACATGCCATCGAAGACGGGCAGCGCCCCCAGGCGGTACTCGGACAACTGTTTCCCGTCGGCCCGTGACAAGACACGCAGGAAGACGCCCTTCTCGCCGCGAAAGGCGGCCAGCGCCTCGGACCCATTCTTGAAGGCGAGGAACGCCGATTCCTTCCGCCCCAGATCAGGCGGCCCCGCGACGACCAGCGTATCCGGCGTCAGCACCATCGCTCGGACAACCAGCGATTCGTCGTCACTCCAGACACCGGTCAGATCCTTCGGTGCAGGTTCAGGCAATTGCGTCGATTTCTCTTCTGTCTTCTTGCGTCCTTTGGGCTTCCTGGGTGCAGGCTTGGTCGACATCAGGACCTTTGGGGTCGCGAAGAGATGGTAGGCGTCCAAGGTATGTCCGGCCGCCCCGCTGGCGACCTTCTTGCGGCCGTACCCATAGAGCCGATCCTCGTCGAAACAAAGGATTCTACCCGCGGGCACCATGTTGGCGGAATCGGCCCAACGGCCCCAGCCGGCGCCAACGTCCGTTCCGATTAGCCAGTATGAGCGGACGAACCACTCTTCGCCCAGGAATCCGGTCATGCAGAAAAGGTGCGGCTTCTCTTCTTCGGTGAGTTGGCCCGCCCCGTCGAAATGAAGATGCTTCATGAACACCGAGTCGCCATCGCCGGAGAGAATATCTGACATCGCTCCCTCCATGTCGAAGCCCCGCCCCGCCTCGAAACCCGTTTGCTTGTCCGTTTCAGGGTCGAGATCCGAAACCACCGTCCGGGATCGCTCCTGCCCCGTCTCCGGGTCGAGACGATAGAGAACGATGCCCCCATCCAGATAGGTCGAACGCCCCGCCGTGACGTAGAGCGTATCGTTCTGAATCAGGACGGCGCCATGGACCGGCCAGACGGACTCCAGTTGATCCAGCACACCCACTTGCCAATCCTGCGGCGCCGCGCGGAAGCGCCAGGCCAGGCAACCATCGGAAAGACGCAACGCATAGATCCAACCATCGCGCGAGCCAAGGAAGACGCGCCCCTGGTACACGGTCGGAGCGCTGTCGATTCTCCCGCCGGCGGTGAAGCTCCAAAGCACCTTGCCATCAGACGCGTTCAGTGCGTGAAGGGTGTGCGTCTCCATGGAGACAACCAACACGATATCGCCGACGATCACCGGTTGCGTCAATCCCTCGCTCAGACTAGCCGACCACCGCCTCTTGATCAAGGGTGGTACCCTGGTGGGCGTCAATCCTGAGCGAGTGACATCGCGACGATACATGGGCCAGTCGCCCGAATCCGGGGCGCTTACGCGCATCGATTCCCCGTAAGCAGGTCCCTTCTCGAGGACGGCTTGCTTGGGAAACGGCATATGACCATCGGCGCCCCGCCGGGGCGCGGCCGCGAAGAAGCCGGAGAGCTTGACCTTGGGGAAACACGCGCAGGCGTCCGGCGGAGCATACAGCAGACCGTTGCACGGCATGATCCCGTACTGGCACGTGCCGCGAATCCAACTGTTGTTGCCCTGCCAGCCCTTCTCCAGACTCGCCACCTCGACCCCGGCGCGACCGGTGAAGATGAAGCGATCCGTCGCCTTGTTGCGATAGCACCGATGGTGCGGCATGGCGACCGGCGCGCCCTTCCAATGCAAATCACGTACGAGGCGGCCTGTCTTGACATCATAGCCCTTGTAGTCGCTGCCCACCCAGACCGTCTCGCCCACGACGAAGACATCCACCGGCGAGTTATAACCTTCACCGCACGGCACGTTCCAGAGTTCGTCGCCCGTTTCTGTGCAATACGCCCGCAGAACTGACTTACCCCGCCGGGGGAATCCCCTCTGATTCCAGCCATGAACGCCCCACTGAACCTTCTCGACCGCCACTTGTTCCTGCGGGGCGATTCGATCGGCACAGAAGAGTACGCCGTCAGTCGCCACCAGCGTGGGTGCCGAGAAAGACATGCGCAGGGCCGGCGTCTGTCGATTGGCCCTCCAACTCAGCTCGCCCGATGCGGCACTGAGGCAAACCACTCCGGAAGTACTCTGGTAGAAGACCTTGTCGCCCTTGACCGTCAAGGTCAGAGGCAGAAGGTACTCCCCATCGGAACAGGGTCTCTTCCAGAGAGACCGCCCCGTCGCAGCGTTTATCGCCGTGACATATCGAAACTCAGTCGGCTTGGGTTCTCCGCGTTCGTGCAAGCCCTCCCCCTGGCGATACCGTTCCGAGGTTCCGACCACGAGATAGAGGACGCCGTCTTGCAAGAGGATCTCCTCGGTGCGTTCGGTTCCCTCATACACGCGCTGGATTTGCCCCGTGACAGCATCGAACGCCGTTACCGGCGCGTCCAGGCCGGGCGTGACGTAAACCGTATCGCCACTGGCGACCAACCTCCGGGGCAGATGCACGGGACCGGCGCGGAAGTGACGCAAATGGTCACTCCACTGAGCGATCGGTTTGCGCCAGAGCAGGGTCCCGTTGAATGCGTCACGGGCGACCAGTTCCCATTGGCTGTCGAATCGGATCGACGCCAATGGCGCCTTGTCGACGATGAAGAAGACGCGTCCCTTGGCCGAGACGGCGGCGCTCATACTCGCCAGTTCCTCATGGCTGCGTCCCCACCGGGGCCCGGAGACCCACTGGATGGATCGAGGTGCATCGACGCCTCGATCGCGAGCGACCGCGTTGTTATCGGGACCGTGCAGGAAGTGGTTCCACTCGTCCATGTCGGCCGGCCAGGGTTTGACCGTCTTTCGACCGCTCTCCACGACGACGCCGCGCGGCGCCAAGACGCGCATGATCTCGGCGTCGCAAACATCCCCGCGTTCGCTGACGACAATCAGATTGACGAAGTTGTCCACATAGGGAAGGGTCACGCCGTCAATCTTCCGGACGGATACAGGACCATAGCAATCGGCGGCGCGGATCGACTGCCGCGCGGCCTGTACCTTGGCGTCATTCGTTTCCAGGCCCTGAACGATATACCGGCTGTTGCATCGCAACGTGACGGTTTCCGCGCCATCACCACATCCCAGATGAACGACGACACCGCCCGAGACGCCCGAGGACTCCAGATCCTCGACCAAACCGGCAGAGACGGGAACGGCCAGCGCCAGTATGACGCCCAGACAGATCAATTCGTTTCGCATAAGACCCTTTCCAGCTTGAGCGGTCGATCCCATCCGCAAGTTCTCATCGACCGCCGTGCCTTTCAATTGGGGTAGTCTACACAAACTACACGCCTTTTCAAGGGCCATGCCCCCGACACGAGACTGACGGTTGTCTGAACGACGAGCCTCGACTACAATGAGGCCCTGCGTACAGCATCGTATTCCGTACTCTTAGGAGCCTTGTGCCATGAACGCAAGAGACGCGTCCCGAGTGATCCTCACCGCCTTCTTGATCTCGCTGCTACTGGCCGGCCTGGCCGCCGCGGGCGAGGGCACGCTGTTTCGCATCGGCCGGGCGGACAACAACACCGCCGAGTTCGCCCTCGGGCCCAATCAGAGTGGTCAGTACGCCGGCAAGTTCCCCCGCGACGCTATCTACATCGTGGGCCAATCCAATCCGAAGCAGGACTGGCCCTACATCCAGCCGGGGCCGGCCGATACCTGGGCGGGGAGCAAGAGTCATAAGGTGACCATCCTCTTTGGCGTTCAGTCCGCTCCGGATCAAGGATCCTGCGCGCTGCACCTGGATCTCGTGGACACCCACAGCAATCTCCCGCCGCGATTGGACATCAAGGTAAACGGAACCCGGTTTCAAAGGCAGTTGCCCAAAGGGGCGGGCGACGCGTCCGCGTTCGGGGAAGTGGAGAAGGGTCGGGAGTATTGTACGAAGATCGAGTTCCCTGCATCACTTATCAAGAAGGGTACGAACAGCATCACGATCAACAATGCGCGAGGCAGTTGGTTTCTCTACGACTGCGTTTGGTTTACGGCGCCTGACTCCGTACGACTTGGCGCGCTGACAGAGGTGAACGAGTTGCTGGACGTACACACACAGCCCTTCCTCATCAAGCGCGAGGGGAAGCTGCACCAGCCGGTGCTCGCATCGATCCTGCACATCGGGGAGCCCACCGACGCGACGATCAGGATTGAGGGGATCCCGCCCATCAAGCAGACGCTTCAAGTCGGCTACAAGACGATCGAAGGCTATGTCCCGGCAATCGAGAAGCCAACCACCATTGACGTTGACGTACGGGTGGCGAATACCTCGATCGGCAAGCAATCCATCGAAATCACGCCGGTCCGCCAGTGGGAGATCTACATCCTCCACCATTCTCACGTCGATATCGGCTACACACACGTTCAGACCGAGGTCCTCCAGAAGCACTATGAGTACTTCGATGAAGTGATTGAGCTGGCGCGGGAGTCCGCCCAATACCCGGAGGGGTCGCAATTCAAGTGGAACGTCGAGGTCCTCTGGGCCGTGGACAGCTATCTGAGGGAAACCACCCCTGAGAAACGAGCCGCGTTCATCGAGGCTGTCAAGAAGGGATGGATCGGGCTCGACGCCCTCTACGGCAATGAACTGACCGCCCTGTGTCGCCCCGAGGAACTCGTCCGACTCGTAGATTGTGCGGGCCAGCTCAGGAAGCAATACGATGTCACGATCGACTCGGCGATGATTACCGACGTCCCGGGCTACACCTGGGGACTCGTTCCCGTGCTCGCCCACACGCCGGTTAAGTACTTCTGCGTGGGGCCCAATCGGGGCCATCGCATCGGTTACACCCTCTCGCAATGGGGAGACAAGCCGTTCTATTGGCGCAGCCCGTGCGGCCAACACAAAATCCTCACCTGGGTCGCCGGCGAGGGATATTCCTTCTTCCACAGTGGGCGACTCGACGGGGGGCGCCTCTTCGAGTACCTCCAGCGACTGGAGCAGGCGGAGTATCCCTATGACATGCTTCATCTGCGCTATTCCATCGGGGGTGACAACGGTCCACCCGATCCCGGCCTGGCGGACTTCGCTCGGGATTGGAACGAGAAGTACGCCTACCCCAGGCTCGTGGTCGCCACGACCCGCGAGATGTTCCAGGAATTCGAGGCGCGCTACGGGAACGATCTGCCCACCGTGGCGGGGGACTTCACCCCCTACTGGGAAGACGGCGCCGCGTCGAGCGCCCGCGAGACCATCATCAACCGAGCCGCCGCCGAACGACTCGTCCAAGCCGAGACGCTCTTCGCCATGCTCCAACCGACGGAGTACCCGGCTGAAGATTTCTACCAGGCGTGGAGAGACGTGATCCTCTACGACGAACATACCTGGGGCGCTCACAACAGCATCTCCGAACCGGAAGGCGAGTTCGCCCTGAGCCAGTGGAAGATCAAGCAGGCCTTCGCGCTCGATGCCGAAACACAATCCAACCAGCTTCTCAAGGAAGCCGTCTCGGCAACCAGCAAGGCTGCCAAGCGCGTCGAGATCATCGACGTCTTCAACACCTGTTCCTGGGCCCGGACCGATCTGGTCACCATCCCCAAGGACTGGAAGCTGTGGGGCGTCTCGATCACCGATTCCAGTGGGAGGCACATCCCATCCCAGACGCTGTCAAGTGGAGAACGCGTCTTTCTCGCCGAGGACGTCCCCGCTTTCGGCGCCAAGCGATTCCGGTGCACGAACGACAGCCCCCCCAGGATCGCCGCACCGGCCTACGCCGGCCAAGTCGATCTAACGAACGGCTTCATGACAGTCGCCCTCGACAGGACAACAGGGGCGATAGCTGACCTGAGATGCAAGAAGACAAACACCAACCTGGCCGGTACCGACGCCGGCGCACGGCTAAACGACTACTTCTACGTCCGAGGTCGCGATCCCAAGACTCCCCAACGTAATGGGACCGCCACAATCAGGATCAATGACAACGGACCGTTGGTCGCCTCGGTATCGATCGAATCCAAGGCGCCGGGGGCGCAGAAGCTCACGCGGGAACTTCGCCTGGTCGCGGACCTGGATCGGCTCGAGATCATCGACACCATCGACAAGACAAAAGTCTATCAACAGGAAGCGGTCCATCTCGCCTTTCCGTTCAATGTCCCGGGAGGTATCGTGCGAATGGACACGCCCTGGGCAGTCGTGCGGCCGGAAGTCGACCAGATTCCCGGGGCGTGCAAGAACTACTTCACCGTCCAGCGCTGGGTCGATATCTCGAACGACCAATGTGGTCTGACATGGGCGACGCCCGACGCACCGCTGATCGAGATCGGCAGAATCACTAACGATCCGCGCTCCGTCGGCTGGATCGAGGAGCTCGAACCTTCGACCACGATCTACTCCTATGTCATGAACAACTACTGGGAGACCAACTACAAGGCTACCCAGGAGGGGCCAACGACGTTCCGCTACGCTATCCGACCTCACGGCGGCTTCGACGGGGCACAAGCAGCAAAGTTCGGCACCGAAATCGGTCAGCCGCTGATTCCCGTCCCCGGATCGAAGCGTTCTCTGCCGCGTCCGTCACTGCTGCGCCTTCAGCCGGAAGACGTGATCGCGACCATCCTCAAACCTTCGCAGGACGGCAAAGCCTGGGTTCTGCGCCTGTTCAATCCGACACAGAAACGTCACGAAGTGACACTGAACTGGAGCGATCCGGCTCCGCGCAGAGTGTTTCTGAGCAACCTTGCCGAAGAGCGGTGCGCCTTGCTCGAAGAGAAGATCGAGATGGCGCCCTATCAGATCGCAACGATACGAGCTCAACTGCCCCAATAGGAAGAACGCAATGACCCCCAGAGAGAGAGTTCTAGCCGCCCTGAATCACACCGAACCGGACCGCGTCCCGATCGACCTTTCGGGACATCGCTCCTCAGGCATCGCGGCGATCGTGTACCCGAAACTGCGCAAGCATCTTGGCCTGGAGCCGCGACCCGTGCGCGTCTATGACGTAATCCAGCAATTGGCCGTCGTGGACGAGGATGTGCTCGACCGGTTCGGTGTCGACTGCATCGAACTGGGTCGAGGTTTCGCCCTCGAGGACAGCGACTGGAAGCCCTGGACGCTGCCCGACGGAACCGAGTGCTTCGTCCCGGCCTGGACCCGGCTCGAGCGTCGGTCCGACCGATGGGTGATCCTCTCCGATTCGGGCAGAGTCTTCGCCCATATGCCCGACGGGACACTCTATTTCGAGCAGACCTACTTCCCGCTGGCAGAATCGGACGGTCCCGGCGCCCTGGACAGTGCGTTGGGCGAGTGCATGTGGACGGGCGTCGCAGCCCCGCCCGGACCGGTCGATCAGGAGACGCTCCGCAATGGTGCTCAACAACTCCGCGCGAGCACAGACCGCGCGATCATCGGCCTGTTCGGGGGCAACCTCTTCGAGATGGGTCAGTTCTTCTATCGCGCCGACAACTTCTTCATGCTCTTAGCGGGTGAACCCCAGAAGGCGCATCAGTTCCTCGATCGCCTGGTGGAAATGCACTTGGCGAACCTCGAACGGTTCCTCGCGGCTGTTGGAGACTCGATCGACATCATTCTCTTCGGCGACGATCTGGGCATGCAGACCGGTCCCATGCTGAGCCCCGCCATGTACGGCGAGTTCTTCAAGCCGCGTCACACGCTGCTCTGGAACCGCGCCAAGGAACTGGCCGACGTCAAGGTCATGCTCCACTGCTGCGGCGGGGTTCGCGACCTGCTTCCCCACCTGATCGAGGCGGGGCTCGATGCGATCAACCCTGTCCAGATCAGTTGCGCGGGCATGGATGCGGCAGAATTGAAAGCCGAATTCGGTCGTGACCTGACCTTCTGGGGAGGCGGTTGCGATACGCGCCAGATCCTAACCGAAGCAACGCCCGAACAGGTCGCTGAGCACGTCCGCGGCCAGGTGAGTGCGATGGCGCCGGGCGGTGGCTTTGTCTTCCAGCAGGTCCACAACATCCTCGCCAATGTGCCACCGGCGAATATCGTCGCCATGTTCGACGCGGTGAATCCCGAGTAACCCCGGAGACCCCTGGATGGCTTCCATTGACTACTGTCTCATCCTCGCTTACTTCGCACTCGTCATCGGCATGGGGTTCTGGTTCCAGAAGCGCGCCTCCAAGGGGCTCGACTCCTACTTCCTGGGGGGCAAGTCGCTTCACTGGCTCGCGCTGGCAATGTCCGGCTCGGTTTCTAATTTCGACATCACCGGCACGATGTGGATTATCTCCATCCTCTACGTGCTCGGCATGAAATCAATGTGGCACCACTGGATGTGGGGCTTCCTCATGGGCGCGTTCTTCATGAGCTACATGGGCAAATGGGTGCGGCGATCAGATGTCATGACCGCTGCGGAGTGGATGCAGACCCGTTTCGGGTCGGGCCCGTCCGGCAGACTTGCCCGCACGACATCGGCGCTGATCGCGGTCCTCTTCACCACGTGCTTCATCGGTTACGCGTTTCAGGGCATCGGGAAATTCGCCGCCGTGTACATTCCCCTGGAGAATCTGGCAGAACACACCTCGTCCGCATTCGTCCAGAACATCGTGACCCAACACGAACCGGCGTGCCTGGCGCTGGTCGTCATCTCAGTGACCACGCTCTATGTTATCCTGGGCGGCCTCTATAGCGTCGTCGTCACCGACGTGATCCAAACGATTATCCTCACCATTGGCAGCCTATTCGTGGCGTACATCGCCTGGTCGCGACTGACTCCCGAGGCTCTCGGCTCGGTGCCGGCCGACTGGAGTTCGCTGGCCGTCCCGTGGCGCATCGACGAACTGGCGGGCACCGACAACGCCCACTTCCAGTTCTTCGGCGCCATGGTCATCTTCTGGGTCATGAAGGGCTTGCTCCTGAACCTCGGGGGTCCGGCCCAGATGTACGACGCCCAACGGTTCCTGGCCGCCAAGGGCCCGCGCGACGCCGCCAAGATCGGCGCCGCCTGGAGTTTCTTCCTGATCGTCCGCTGGGCGATGTGCGCCGGGATCGCACTGCTGGCCATCACGGGCGTAGCTCGCGTCACCGACTCGGAGAAGGTCATGCCCATCGTCCTGCTGGAATTCTTGCCGGCCGGCATTCGAGGCATCGTCCTGGCCGGTCTGCTGGCCGCCTTTATGTCCACCTTCAGTTCCACCGTCAACAGCGGCGCGTCGTTCATCGTCCGCGACATCTGGCAGCCCTATTTCCGCCCCAACGCGTCCGAGCATCAGGCGGTGCGCTTCAGCTACGGCGCCACGATCCTCATTGTCGCGATCGGGCTCGTGATCGGCTTCAACGCCAAGTCCATCGCGCAGATCTGGAACTGGATGATGATGGCCCTCAGCGCCGGCGTCGTTGTGCCGAACGTGCTGCGGTGGTACTGGTGGCGGATGAACGGGACCGGCTATGCCTTCGGCACGTTTGCCGGTCTTATCCTGTCCCTTCTGGCACTGGTATTCCCCAATCTGTCGGACTACGTCGTCTTCCCGACCATCTGCACCGCATCATTGGTCACGAGCGTCGTGGTATCGCTGCTGACAAAGCCCGTCAAGCCAAGCATTCTCACAACGTTCTACCGATCCGTGCGGCCCTTCGGTTTCTGGCGTCCCGTCCGGGAAGCAGCCGGAGTGTCAGCCAGCGAGCCAACCGCAGGATCTGAGAGCCTTCGCGTAACGGCACTCAACGTCGTCCTGGGTATGGTCGCCATCACAGGTTTGTACCTGTTCCCCATGTACCTGGTCGGACACTGGTACGCCAAGTCCGCCCTCTGGTTGGGCCTCGCCCTGGCAGCGATCGTCACCCTTCGATTCACGTGGTACAACAGCCTTCCTGAACCTCAGCAAGGAGAGTAGCCATGAGAACTCGTCTGCGGAGTCGCCTGAGCTGGATCGTCGCGGCAACCGCTGTCTGGACGACCACCGTGCCGCAAGCCGCATCGGCGGAGTGGAAAGCAGACTGGGAGCGATTGCGTTCCAGGCCCTACCCGAAATGGTTCACCGACGCGAAACTGGGCATCTTCATCCACTGGGGCGTCTACTCGGTTCCGGCCTACACTAGCAAGGAAGGCTACGGCGAATGGTTCCTGCGCGGACTCCAACTGAACAGCTCCCGACAGGTCGAGTTCCAGAAGCGCGTGTTCGGAGAGAGTTTCACCTACCGCGACTACGCTCCCCTGTTCAAAGCCGAACTGTTCGATCCTAACGAGTGGGCGGATATCTTCAAGGGCAGCGGCGCCCGCTACGTCGTCCTGGTCTCCAAACACCACGACGGCTATTGTCTCTGGCCCAGCCGGTACGCGCCGGGCTGGAACAGCGTAGACATCGGGCCGCGGCGCGATATCGTGGGCGAACTGACCCGTGCTGTCCGCGCGACCGGGCTGAAGATGGGGCTCTACTACTCCCTGACCGAATGGAACAACCCTCTGCACCGCTGGTACACCGACCCGCACGATCAGATCGGCAAATACGTAGAGCAACACATGTATCCTCAGTGGAAAGAGCTCGTCGGCACGTATCGACCTTCGCTGATCTTCAGCGACGGGGAATGGTTCAACAAAGCAGATGACTTCCGCGCCGCCGAACTGATCTCCTGGTACTACAACCTCGTCGGCGACGAGGCCATCGTCAACGATCGGTGGGGACATGGCAGCAACATCGGCTTCCGCACGCCGGAATACAGTGCGGGCCTGCAGGACTCCGATCGCCCCTGGGCCGAGGTTCGAGGTCTGGGTCGCTCGTTCGCCCTGAATCGCAACGAGAAGCTCTCGGCTTATATGACGCCGGACGACCTGATCGAGTTCTTCATCAAGGCGGTCGCCTTCGGCGGCGGGATCATCATCAATGTCGGTCCGCGCGCCGATGGACAGATCCCCCTGCTGCAGCAGGAGCGACTGCTCCAACTGGGCCAATGGCTCCAGGTCAACGGCGAAGCCATCTACGGAAGCACCACCTGGAAGAAACGTTCGGAGCAGAAGGACGTTACCCTCGAACGGATCGATCCGACCATCGATTTTGCCTGGAAGAGGAACACGCCGGGCAAACCCATCGCCGAGGACCATTTCACTGCCGTCTGGACCGGGTACTTCATGCCCAAGCACTCCGAAGCCTACCGTTTCGAGGCCGAAGCGGATGACGGCATGCGGCTGTGGATCGATGACAACCTCGTCCTGGATCGGTGGGAGAAGGCGGCCGCAACAAGCGAAGGCAACACGAACGCTGAGACCAGCGAGACCAAGCTATCCGGCGTGGTCCAGATGCAGGCGGGCGAGAAGGTTCCGATCCGCGTAGAGTATTTTGAGAAGACGCACGGCGCCGCCATCAGACTGTTCTACTCCTCGAATAGCCAGGCGCGCGAAGTCATCCCCACATCACAACTCTTCGCCAGCAAGGACCTAGCCAAGGGCAATGGACTGAACGCCGTGTATCGATCGAAGGCGCACCACATCTGCTACACCCAGAACAACGGCGCGGTGTATGCGATGGTTTTCGACTGGCCGGGCAAGACACTTGAATTGCCGATCGTACTGCCTTCGACACAAGCACGAGTCTCGCTGGTGGGCCAACCGGGGCATCTCGGTTGCCAGCGGCAATCGGACAAGACGATTATCGACCTCAGTGATATCTATCCGGGCGACCTGCCCTGTCGGTACGCCTGGGCGTTCAGGATCGAGGGCCTGGACTAGTCCCCGTTACGCGTGGCGTCTGCATCAGAAAGCTGGCAGCACGCGCGACTCATGTGCGGGATCGCACCATCACGCTGGAGAGCTTCTCTCTTGATGTCCGCCCCTCCCTGCCGTATGCTGGCGACCGACGGGGTCGGTCGATCCACCCCGC
>JANQFY010000445.1 GCA_028277585.1 Sedimentisphaerales bacterium | reverse complement strand
ACTCAGGACCACTAATCGCGCGAACGCCCAACCGATTCGCATCATCCAACAACTCTGAGGACGGCTTGCGCCGGGGAGACGCGCCCAGCCGCTTGATCGGCGTCAGAGCCACCACTCCCAGCTACGGCGCGCACCGAGCACCCGGCGCGCAAAGCGAGCAAATGTGCTAATGCAAACCTCATGCCAGGCAACGGGCGATAATGTACCCGCTTACGCACAAAGCACTTAGCTTCAGCCTCGACGCGACCGAGGGCCGGCATTCACTACATATCTGTCACATAATGACAACATGACAACATAAATGTCGTCTTTTTTCCAACCATGGCCTCCGACCTTCCAGCATAAACCTGACGAAGCGACCCTCAACAGCCAATACAACCGCCCCTATAAGGCTGTTATGCTGCTTTCCGCCCCCACTCTGGGCCCGGCTACACAGGCCGACGTTTCCCGCAGATCAGCCTTGCCAACCACAGACATAAATGTTACATTTGTGTTACATTATCGTCAGAGGCACCCTTGGAAACGGCCTGAACATGTATGAGAGTCCCTTGGAACATGAGCCTGTGGACATTCAAGGGCAGCGCCACGCCCGTGAGTTGGAGGTGCTGTACCGGGTCAGCCGCGCCCTGGGCTCAGACCATCCGCAAAAGGAACTCCTCGCAGAGGTCCTCGAGATACTCGACAGGGAACTGAGTCTCCGCAACGGCTCCATCGCCCTGTTGAGCCCGGAAGGCGATGAACTGGCCGTCGAGATCGCTCCAAAGCTGACGGTGACCCAGCGGCGCAGGATACGGTACCGAATGGGCGAAGGGGTCACGGGGCGTGTCATGGAAACGGGCCGTGGGATCATCGTGCCCAAAGTCTCGGAGGAACCGCTCTTTCTGAACCGGTTCGAGAGACGACAACTGCCTCAGGAAGAGATCAGCTTCATCTGCGTGCCGATTGCCTTCGAGCAGGAGGTCATCGGGACCATCTCAGTGGACCGGCCCTTCGCAGAGTCGGCGCCCCTCGAAGCCGACATGCGCATGCTGAGCATCGTGGCGAGCATGATCGCAAACGATGTGCGAATCCGACGCGAGGCGAATATCAAGCAGCAATTCCTTGCCAGAGAGAATCTCAGGCTGCGCAGTGAGTTGGAGGACCGATACCGCCCCGAGAATATCATCGGGGATTCGGCGGGGATGCGCGCGGTCTATACAGCTATACAGCAAGTGGCCCAAAGCAACACCACTGTTCTCATTCGAGGCGAATCCGGCACCGGCAAGGAGCTGGTCGCCCACGCGATACACTACTTGAGCAGGCGAAGCAAGGGACCGTTCATTCGGGTGAACTGCGCCGCTCTGAACGAGAATCTGCTCGACAGTGAGTTGTTTGGCCACGAGAAAGGGGCGTTCACCGGCGCCGTGCGCGAACGCGATGGGCGCATTCGCGAGGCGGAGAACGGAACGTTGTTCCTCGATGAGATCGGCGACTTCTCCCCCCTGCTCCAGGTGAAGCTGTTGCGCGTCCTTCAGGAGCACGAGTATCAGCGCGTCGGCAGCAACACCACGGCGACAACCAACGCCCGGATCATCGCGGCAACGAACCGTGACCTGGAGGAAGCCGTCGACCGAGGTATCTTCCGACAGGATTTCTACTATCGGATCAACGTCTTCCCCATATCCCTGCCTCCCTTGCGGGCGAGGGTCAACGACATCCCGCTGCTCATCGACCATTTCGTCAAACAGCACGCCGCCAAGCTCGACAAGACCATTCGCCACATCAGCCCATCGGCAACCGAGATGATGCAGCGGCACGGCTGGCCCGGCAACGTCCGGGAACTCGAGAATTGCATTGAGCGGGCCATGTTGCTCAGCACAGGGGACACGATTGAAGCGCGGCATCTGCCTCCCACGCTGAGATCGGTCGAGTTGCCGACCGTAACCGGGGGCGGATCGTTGGCCGAGCAGGTTGAGGCGTTTGAGAGAAGCATTATCTGTAGTGCGTTGCAGCGATGTGATGGAAAGATCGCCGCGGCCGCCCGGGAACTGGAATCCACCGCCCGCATCGTAGGACACAAGATCCGGCGGATGGGAATTGACTACAAGCAGTATCGACGCAACCGACAAGACCGCTAGATCGCCGTCTGACTGGCAGCCGGTACAAGATCATGACCTCTACGAGAGAAGGCTGAGTAATGCCTATGGCCAGCACGGGATACGAGACTTGGGACCAGATCTTGCACGGCCTTCGAGATGACGACACCGTCCTGTGGCAACTCGACGATCTCGGCGACTACCAGCCATTTGTCGATGCACTCCTGGCAACCGCAGCGCAAGACCTGCGAAGAATCATGTACTTCAGGCTCCGGGAGCAGCGATCGCTGATCGAGACGACGCCTCAGGTCGACGTTTGGAACCTGGACACCCACGGCGGATTCGCAACCCTCGTGCAGCAGATTCGCGCAGGCCTGAGGACCAGACGCCCCGGCGCGATATGCCTGTTCGACTGTCTCTCGTGCGTTGAAGACCTCACTATGACCGACCTCATGACGGCGAATCTCGTGTCCATTGTCTGTCGCGATTTGCAGGACGCCGGCAGTGTCACCTACATCCCACTGCTCAGAGACCGGCATTCTCATACAGTGCTGGGTCATATTCAGGAAGCAACCTCCGTGGCACTGGATGTATACCGTTGCGGCGACGATCGATTCCTGCACCCGATCAAGGTATCGGGGCGCTATTCGCCAGGCATGTTCACGCCGCACCGCATCGAAGACAGTCAGCTCCAACCGGTTTCGTCGGCACGGCCCCCATCGACGCCAAGCGCGGCAGAGCCCCCGACGAACCGCATTCTCGAACAGGCGCTTCTGCTTGCGAAGGAATCCCCGGGCTCCCAGCCGTACGAGGAGCGCCTGGAGCGACTGTGTCGAGTCACGTTGGGCAATGAGGAGAGAATGCTGAATCTGGCCCGGACAACACTGGGCCCGGAAGACTTCGTGCACGTCGGACAGAGGATGGTGGGCGACGGCGCCATAGGCGGTCGAGCTGCGGGGCTGCTCCTGGCCAACCGCATCGTCTCACAGGAAGAAGGTCTCGACGAAGATCGCTATCTCGAACGCGTCACATCGTACTACGTGGGCTCAGATGTGTTCTGCACGTACCTGACCGACAATGCGCTCTGGGACCTGTACGCCCAGCACATGACCGACAAGGGATACTTCCGGGCCGGCTCGGAGCTACGGGAACGACTCCTGAGAGGCAGGTTTCCCGAAGTGATTCGCGGGCAATTCCGCGACATGTTGGAGCGCCTCGGACGCGTGCCGATCATCGTCCGATCGAGCAGCACTATGGAGGACTCCTTCCGAGGAGCGTTCGCGGGCAAGTACGAGAGCATCTTCCTGGCCAACCAGGGCAACGCGGCACATCGTCTGAGCCAGTTCGAGGCCGCGGTTCGGAGGGTGTACAGCTCCGTCATGAATGAGGATGCCCTGGCCTACCGTCGCCAAAAGGGACTCGACAGACAGCAGGAATTGATGGCGCTGGTGGTGCAGCAGGTCTGCGGATCGCGTCGCCAAGGCTATTTTGCCCCGGACGTTGCCGGGGTGGGCACATCACGGAACATCTTCGCCTGGACGGGGCATCTCGATCCGCAGGCCGGCATGCTGCGTCTGGTCATGGGACTCGGGACGCGCGCGGTCGATCGCACGGAGGACGACTACCCAAGGATCGTCGCGCTGGATGATCCGTCACTCAAGGTACATGGGGGCACGGACGACCTGGTGCGGTTCTCCCAACACCAGATCGATCTGCTCAACCTCGAGACGAACGGCCTGGAAACACTCAGCGTGGAAGAGTTCGTCCAACTGGATCTGGGTCGGCAGATGGA
This sequence comes from Sedimentisphaerales bacterium, assembly GCA_028277585.1. Lineage (GTDB taxonomy): Bacteria > Planctomycetota > Phycisphaerae > Sedimentisphaerales > Anaerobacaceae > Anaerobaca. The sequence continues at coordinate 14,830 of JANQFY010000445.1, read as the reverse complement.
TCTGCTCGCGATTCGCGAACATCAGACGGAGCGAACCATGAAGCAACTGGGCTTGGGCGACAGGCAAGCCTGGGTGGTGACTCTGGACAAGCTTCTCACCGGAACTGAGTTCGCCCAAACGATGCGGCGAATCCTCAGGAGCCTGGAACGGAGATACGAACACCCGATCGATATTGAATTCACACTCCGCCTCACGGACGAGGCCGAGCCGAAGATCTGTCTCGTGCAGTGCCGGCCCATGCAGACCATCGGCGCCGGAGAGTCGGTTGAGATCCCCACCAACGTGCCATCGGACAAAGTCCTTTTCCGATCCCAGGGACACATGATGGGAGGCAGCATCTCGAGACGCATCGATACCGTGCTCTTCGTTCGACCTGCCGCCTACTGTCGCGCGTCCCTGACTCGGAAATGCGAGATTGCCCGGCTGGTGGGACGCGTCAACGGAGCGCTTGCCAAAGGAGGCGCGGGAACGACCATGCTGATGGGACCCGGCCGATGGGGAACGACCACGCCCAGCCTGGGGGTTCCCGTTTCGTTCGCCGAGATCAACAATACCGATGTACTGGTGGAAATCGCTTACGAAGGCGGCAATCTGATGCCGGAACTCTCGTTCGGGACGCACTTCTTCCACGATCTGGTTGAGAACAGCATCTTCTACGTGGCCCTGTTCCCCCGGCAGGCAGGTGTCATCCTTGGCGAAGACCTCTTGCTGGGAATGACCAATCGCCTGGCCGAGACACTGCCCCAATACAGCGAGTACGCCGACTGTGTCGGATTGTATGACGTCGGCGAAATGGAACTGCAAATCGTCGGTGATATTGTATCACAGGAGGTGGTGTGCTTCGCCAGGTGACACGCGTGTCGGTTCGTGTAACGATGTCGCCCGATCAGGTTTCGGCGAACGTCCAGCGTTCGCGTGGCCCGTGCCCTTTCAGATGAGCAACAACGAATCAGAGGGCGGTTCGCCGCCGCGCGGCGCGCGCCGACACCGCAATGTAGCTGGGCACTCCGTCAGGAGGACGAGGTCTTCGAGGTTTTTCGGAAGAGACCTCGGTAGTCGATGTTGAGCTTCTTGATCTTGTAGCGAATCATGCGCTCGGTGATCCCGAGTTCTGCACCGGCCTTCTTGACACTGCCGTCGTGACGCTTGAGCGAATCGACGATCATATCGCGCTCGAGGAGATTGACCCGCGCCTTTAGCGTGGGCGAAGCAGCCGAACCGCGCGCCTCAGGCGTTTGCAGCGTCGGCGGCAAATCATAGGCGTGAATCACCCGGTCGTTGCTCAGCAGCACGGCATGCTCGATGCAATTCTCCAACTCACGCACGTTGCCGGGCCAGTGGTAGGCGTACATCATGTTGATCGCGCTCGTGCTGATCCGGTGAACCGGCTTGCCCATGCGCCGGGCGAACCTCTCCACGAAGTGGTCCGCGAGAATCATGATATCGTCGCGCCGCTCCCGCAACGGGGGCACGTGAATCGGAAAGACATTGATTCGATAGTACAAATCGTTCCGAAACTGCTGCTCCGCCATGGCCGTTTCGAGATCTCGGTTCGTCGCGGCCAGGATGCGAATGTCGGCCGAGATCGTCTCGTTGCTGCCGACCCTCTGAAACTCCTTCTCCTGGAGCGCCCGCAGGAGTTTGACCTGGAGCGCCGGCGAGAAATCCCCGATCTCATCCAGGAAGAGCGTCCCACCTTGCGCTTCTTCCATCCGCCCGATGCGCGGTTGAACGGCGCCGGTGAAGGCGCCCTTCTCGTGCCCGAACAGTTCGCTTTCCAGGAGGTTCTCACTCAGCGCGGCGCAATTGACTTTCACGAACGGTCCCTTGGCCCGCGCGCTTCCATAGTGAATGGCGGAAGCAACGAGTTCCTTGCCCGTCCCCGATTCCCCCCGGATCAGAACGGTGGTGTCCGACTCGGCCACTTGATGAATCCGGCGGTAGACCTCATGCATCGCGCGCGAGTTGCCCATGAGATTGCCCGGCCGCTCCGAGCCCTCGATCGCTTCGCGAAGCCGAAGATTCTCCTTCTCGAGCATCTCATAGCGCAGACGCGCCTGCCGTCGAAGCTGGACGTCGTGAGCGATCATGCATGAGACGATACTGAGCACGCGCCGGACGCGTTCCATGCGGGAGGCGCTCTGCGACGGCACATCGGCCCCCAGCGTCCCCACAACCTGAGCGCCCACCGAGATGGGAACGCAGACGAACCCGGTCGCCTCGTTCGTTCCCGATTCCCGCCGGTGGATGCGACTGCGAAACTCCGGCTCCTCCGCGATCCGGGGAACGATCGCTGCATGCCCCGTCGCCAGAACGCGGCCGGTGACCCCCTCACCCTTGCGGTAGGACACCGTCTGGCTCACCTCCGAGTCGGCATTGCCGGCCGCTTCGAAGACGAGTTCTTCGCCATCGACCGACAGCAGCATCACCGTACATCGCTCCAGGTTGAGTTGCTGTTCGATGCCGGCGAGCACCTCCTGGAGCAGGCGCCGCTGCCCGAAGTTCACACTCAACGGCTTCGCGACCGCATGCAAGGCATTCAGCAGGCGAGAATGTTCCTCAGCATGACCTGCCGCGTCTGTTGACTCCATACATTTCTGTTGAACCGTGCCCATGAGGATACGTTTTTGTAGCCGCACCCGCGACAAGACTGGAGGCCTCTCCGCCCCTCGGCCTCCTCAAGTTCTTTCTATTAAAAGCTTTGCGTTCAAATAGCACTCATTGCATCGACACAGTCACCCACAACTACCGAGACTGCCGTTCACTACTGACGATATATGCAACCCCCGTGCCAAGCGCCGCCATCACTCGGGAATGGGCAGACCCGTTGTTCTAGTGCTTCCCAAACTGACGATCTGCTCCCAATGAATGGTCATGCGGCAAAACTCGGACACGGGCGGCCCCCAATCTACAACACGGGTGCGGTTTCAGAGCGATCGGTCGGATCGATTCACACGCCCCGGCGGGCGGCCTGGGAGGTCGCGCCGGTGATGTGGGGAAGTTCAGGTAGGCGAACTGGCCCACCCGCTCAAGGGCCGTCAGGTCGTACGCGAAAGCCGCCTCAATCTCGTCATCGTAGTAGCCCGAATGACGGTGCACGCCTCCTTCTGGCGAAATCAGGCACTAGACACCTGTGCTTCCCCCCCCCCGAGTGCATCGCACTCTCCTGATTTCTGGTAGCCCGCTACTTAGAGGCATCCGGCAGATCCGAAACCACCAGGTCCACGGGTTCGACGGATTGGCAAGGGAACCAGAGGACAAGGTCCGTTCCAGACAGTCTCGGTACGTGCCCCAACCGGTAGTCCTTCTTGGGCTGCAGATCTCGACCATTGCAGACCACACGCGGCATTCGGTCGCCCCAGTTCCTGATGTAGAGAGCCGGATTGTGAACCGGGGATGCATCATCGGCCTGCAGGGTCAACTCCAGCGGAGCGTTCGCGGCCGTGCGCACAAGCAGGTAATTGCGCTGGGTGCGATCGTATCCCTGATTGGAGAAACCTGGGCCCTTCACAGCGATCTTCGGGGGATAGACCCAGGACTTGGCCAGGCCGGCGAGATCCTTGGGCTCCTGATCCGTGGTGCCGTACATCCAGGCCCATACGTAGCTGCCGTCCTCTTGCTTGCGCGGGCGCGGGCTGGCCCAGGCCAGAGAGAAGTGCGACGCCCGATCGGCGGCCTGACAGTAGCGTCCGTCCGAAGGCACCTGAGCGACCGGCCAGTGGTTCCACCAGGGGAAGTGCGAGACATCCTTACGATGTTCGTGGGCGAAACAGGTGAAGTTGCAGTCCATGTCGAAGATCTGGAACGGCTTGATGCGGGACTTCAGATTGACGACCATGATGTTGGGCTTCTCGCCGGGAGCATCTCCGAAATGAAGGTATCCGCCGCGCTCCCAACGTTTCTTCTTGCGGAACTTGGGAGAGCGTTCGGCCCAGGTGTAGGTGTGCTGTTGACCTTGGTGGTTGGACAGCGTCATGGCGTCCAGTTCGATGACGTCCTCCGGCCGCTGTCCCGGGTGACACAGCACGATCACCTCCTCCGGCCAGATGGAGGTACCTTTGGTGTGCTGGATGACCTTGCGCATGCCAATCCCGTCCGGGTAGAACGCGTGGTATTCGTCGATCCAGTCCTCCCAGCCCGTGACCTCATCCACTTGCGAGAAGTTCTTGTTCGCGCTGGTGGGCAGGTTGCGCCAGTGCACGACCACCCGCGCGTCCGTGTTTTCGATGATGCGCACGTGGGAGTAGCGACAGTGCGGATCCAGCATGTGCTCGATGCAGCCGTCCTGGCCGTTGAAGTTCTCCGCGCCCTGGTCCGCCATCCACAAACCGTTGGGCATGACCCAGGCCTGCGAGTAGCGCATCCCGCGCCAGAACACGACGCGCACCTCGGAATCATCGAACCGTACGACGATGTCCGGGTCCGAACTGACGGGCCAGAGATTGTCCCACCCCTCTTCGTATTGCAGTCGACAATAGACGGCGCCGAACTTGCCCGGACCCTTGGGACCTGAGGGCATCGTCCGCGGTGGCAATGGCGTCTCCGGGACCGGCTGAGCCGACCTCCACGTCGCGGCAATCCGGTCGGGCTTGATGACTGTGTCATAGAGTTTGACCTCATCCAGCAGCCCGTCCAGCGCATAGAACGACGGCAGCGTGGCAAAAGGTCGGACCGGATAGGCGGCCTTGCGCGGAACGTGATTCATACCGAGACGAAGTTCCTGATCCGCCGCCGGCGTAAAGGCGCCGGACAGGCTGAACCGCTTAACGGACTTGCCATTGAGAAAGAGTGTGACGCCGGCCGCGGGATCGTAGGTCGCGGCGACGTGATGCCAGCGGCGCAGACCGATAGCGAAATCATCCGAGGCACAGACCTGCCATTTGCCATCCAGGGCCAGGTGCAGGGCAAACTGGCCGCGCGGGCTCAACCCGAAGTAGTACCCGGCCTGCGCCTGATTGGGATCGATGGTGGCCGGCCAGCAGATGTCCTCGCGTGGGGCGGAAATGCAATGGGTCTTCTCCTGAGCCAGAACCGGAGCCCAATTCCACGGGTAAGCGCCCAGGGCCACCCACGCCTCGACCGAGAACCTGGACGGCAGGCGCGGCACATGAGGGGCGGGCCGAACCAGACGCGTGCTGTATCCGTCCAAGCGAAGCGCGTGCCCTTTGACGCCGGGCCGTTGCAGCCAATTTCCCTGGATCGTCTCAATGGGTTTCTCGGCTCCCTCTTCAGCCTTGGCTTGAGGGAGTGTCTCAAACGTCCACGAAGCCACCGGCTCCTGGGCCCAGACCGCGGGGCTCATAAGACACAACAGCGCCGCCAGTCGTAGATACTTCAGTGTGATGACCATGACACAACTCCTTGAGATTGTCATTCGCGATTGTCCTTACGTACAACAGTCTTTGTGGTTGTGCAAAGGAGAATTCGTGACACGGTCGGGAGCATCTCACGATGGCAGGCCGCGAAGGTCGCCTGTCGGGCAGATATGACAGTCACCCTGTCACACCCAGGACAGTCCGCCGGCCGAAACGAACGGAGAGAACGAGTACGCCGCCCCTGAATCTAACCCGGATCACCTTCCAAGCCGCTGCACGTTCCTTGCGAGAACGTGGGGCGAGCGTCCCGTTCGACTTCGCTCAGGGCTTGTCCCTTCAGCTCTGTTCAGGACCGGCTCTGAGCATGGTCAAAGGGATAGGCTCTGCTCAGCCGTTGCCCACGTCTTGGAGGGCGTCCGGCACTCCTAATTCGCCTGAATTCGCCCGGGCATTCTAACGCAGAGATGGCTCGGAGAGAATCTGCAACTTAGTTGCAACTTTGTAGAGTATTTCAGAACACTTGGGGATACTGCGGGGTAACTACAACGGTATCTATTCATGGCTTCGCGACTGGGCTGTGCGTGGTGAAGACTGAGCTGAAATCAATTGGCTGCACGTGAATTGATGAGAAAGCACGCACAACATTTCGTTTGCATTTTGGCGATAGTGAGCTTCGGGGGAGTCTCAACTGGCGCGGCGCTTGCCCTCCACCTCGGCATCCATCAGCTTGAATCCAGTTGTTGTCATGATCACCATGAGCCGACCAGCCGTGATAGCCAGAACAAAGACGGTCACGACAGTCGCCACTGCAGCATCTGCCTGCAACTAGGCGCGATCGCCGAGCGCATTCTGGTCGAATCACCCAGCCGCATTCCTGATTTGGCTGTACTCGGTTGTGTGCGGATTGCCAAGTCCAGGCAACACATACATTCGCAGGGTCTCCCCTCTCTCCAGCCAAGGGCCCCGCCAGCCTGATCAAACAGCCTGCAGTTTTCGCTCAACCGATTCTGCACACGTGGTTGGCGTCGTCCAAGGATGTCAATGCCCTTATGGAGGATTCTACCATGGAGGGCAAACCTGGATTCACACTCATCGAGCTACTGGTGGTGATCAGTATTATCGCCATCCTCATGGCCGTCCTGGTGCCTTCGCTGAGCCTGGCTCGGATACACGCCAGACGCACGGCTTCCATGAGCAATATGCGTCAGATCGGCATAGCCATGGAGCTCTACACAGAGGACAATCGCGGTTTCTTTCCGGAGACCAGCCATGGACTGAACAAGGCGCAGGCGCGGGAGCGAAGTTGGATCTTCACGTTGAGCGAGTATCTCGGGGACGTCAATGACGTTCGCATTTGTCCGGCGGACCCTCACCGAAGAGACCGCTTGCTGTATCCGACCAGCAGCTACACGATGAATGAGTATATCGCTCTGGATGCACGGGATCCGTTCGGCCGGCTAACCGGAAGGTCCTTTCGCAACAAGCATAGACTCAAACGAGCCAATCGCACGATCACGACATTCATTGGAGCGGATCACTTATCGCCCAGCGTGACCAGCGATCACACGCATTCGCGTCTATGGTTTCAGAGTACGTTCAGCGATCCCTGGGATCCGATTCGGGTCGACATCCAACCCGATCGCTTTCATGGTAGCCGCAAGGAAGACAATACGGCTGGCTCTTCACACTATCTCTATGCAGACGCGCACGTTGAGAACATCCAGGCCCAGACCGTGAAGCAATGGGCCGACGATCGGTTCAACTTCGCCAAACCACCTGAACGGTAGATCTCGGCAATCAGGGTTTGGTGATCAGTAGGGTGTGCCTCGCACACGGAAGCAACTCAGGATTGGGTGAGATTATGCGAGAGAAATGTCGTTTCGAACTTTGGTGTGTCCTGCTGGCGTCTGCTTGGATCGCTCTTCCGACATTTGGGCAGGGAGATTGTGCTCGGGTCTCTACGGACGTAACTTTCTTCTTTGGTATCGATGTGCCGGTGCCGGACCCGAACCATCCGTTCACCGTAGACCTCTGGCATACCGATCTGGAACTGTCGTTTCGGCCCGAGGGTTGGACTGTGGTGGTCTCGCACGATCCACCCGGCGCCGGGCCGGCGGGCCTGGATATAGAACCCGTTGAAGCCCTGCTCTTGGCTAATCCCGAGACCATGTGGTTGTTGTCTTCCATCCCACCTGATTTTGACTTCATCGGCGCCACCCCCGGGGAGCCCTTCTGGGTCCTTCCTCAGAACACGTTCTCTGCCGGATTGGCCCTGGGCATGGCCGTGGAATTGGCCGACAGTGGGCGCTTCTGTCCCTGGAATCCGGGTGATCCCCGCGGCGCGGAGACTGAGGACCTCTGGTTTGAATTGAAACTCCTGGACGTCCGTGGCCCAGCGGACGGGGATTTTTCCATGTGGCAGGCAGACGGGGTGAACCCTCCCGTCGTGTTCTTTTCAACGAGAGACGGCGGCATTACGGACAAAGATGTCTACTACATCACCGACCGCGGCCACGCCCACATGAACTGGGGATTCACCCAGCCCGGCCTTTACGAGATCGACTTCCGGGTCAGCACAGTGTTGCGCTGCGAGGAATGGTTGACGGCGGATTGGGCGCCCTTGGGAAACGCCTATTTCAATGGTGACTGCAAAGTAGACTTTCTGGACTTCGCTCACTTGGCGGCCCATTGGCTGCAACACCCCCTGGAGGATGATCCTGACACCTGGATGTTCCTTGATCCTGACAATCCCGCTGATCCCGTTGACTCGAACGATTTGACACGCTTGGCCGATCAATGGCTCCTGTGTGGCTATCCGGGCTGTTTCGGCGATGCAAACGATGTAGATCCCAATGATCTGAATGACAACTAGACAACATTGCCATATCTGGCATTTCGGAAGGAGTATAAGCATGAAGGTGAATATTCTGAAGAAGCAACTCATAGTGTTGTTGGGTTTGCTACTGGTATCGACTTGGTCTGTGAAGGCTCAGGACCATGACCATGACCACGATCATGACCACGACCATGGGCACGCCCACGAACACGAGGGCGGAACGGCGTTCTATCTCGCCGAACATGGTGACTTCGAGATTGTCTTCGAGGACGGCGAACTGGAACTGGCCTACCATATAGGAGCCGGCGCGATCGTGGATGGCAACGCCCTGGAAGAAGACACTGAATTCCATCCCGAGGACCTGATCGTCGTTCTAACCGAGGAGGCCGAGATCCTCCGGCCTGAAGGGCAGCAGTGGGAGCCAACCGGCGTGGATGCGAATGAACCGCTCTGGGTGATCCCGCAGATCGAGCAGGAAGGCGTCCCGGACCTCGGCGTCGGAGTCGCGATCCCTGCCGGTGTCTTTGTCGATGACATCGTCACCCTCAGCCTCATGGCGATAGCCGGCCCCGGCGAGGTATCCCTGTGGGAGAACGATGCCTTCGGACAACCCAATTTCCTGTTGTCCATGCACGAGGGGATTCTCGAGAGCATTTTCCCCAACGATCTGCACGCGCACTATAACTGGGGCTTCACCGCACCGGGTGACTACATCCTCGTCTTCCAGGCATCAGGAAACCTGACTGAGGGCGGCCTGGCCTCGACCGTGGCGATCTACCGCTTCAAGGTCACCGAGGGACACATCTGTCTGGGAGACCTTCCCGGCGACGTCAACGGCGATTGTGTCGTCGACGAACATGACCTGGAGATCGTCGAAGCGAACCTGGGGCGGTCGGCCCCCGAATGGCCTGGTGACCATGACCATGATCACGCCCACGATCATGACCACGACCATGACGATGACGATGACGACCACGACCACGATCACGACCACGAAGATGACGACCATGATCACGACCATGAAGACGACGATCATGATCACGACCACGAGGGCAACTAGTCTTTGATCTCACCCACACAATCGTAGGGTGGCTGGCAGCCAAGACTGTCACGCCACCCTATCTCTTGCACCGGCCCGACAAGCCGCAATCACAACCCGCAAGAAAACGAGGTGCGCGACACCTCAGAACTCCCTGTTACGAACGCAGCCATCCGACGGCCCGAACAGGATTGGGAGCATCACGGCTCCAAGAGACAGGACCGCTGACATCTCAACGAAAAAGGAACCGAAGGAAAAAGGGGCCGGGCACCTCATAATCCTCCGCAAATCGCCGGCCCGCGCAAAACGTCAATTCGATCCACCGAGTTTAGTGTGGTGTCCCCGGAACTTTGCCCGGAACTCCCCGGAGCTCCATTTCGTTGGAAAAAGGTTCCTGACACCTTATAATTCTCGAAACCCGGCACATACACTGTGAGTGTCTCGTGCCTCGAGGGCGACCTGGCCGAAGCCAGCCTCAAGGCCATACACTGCATCTTCGTGGATTGAGCATCTGTGAAGAGGACCCTTGCAGTCTTTCCATTGCTGGGAACAAGCGCAGCAGAGGTGATCGCCGCTGGAGATGCGTACATGTTTGGTTGTTGGCCTAACGGCTTCGAGGATAGCCCACAGAAGCGGCCAGGGTCTACTTGAACGGCAGCCCATTGAACCGATCTGCGACAAGAAGGCGAGAAGCCTCTGGATGTCAGTACGGCAAGATAGCAGCGATCAGGATTCGAATGCTTAGGCAACTCATACAACTCGGCCTCATTGTAGCCTATGGTGCGTCGGTCTGCGCCGAGGGCATTCTATCCTTGGGAGTGGCGCAGAAACCGGTCCACGTGTCCTCTATCAAGGAGTTGCGACAGGTGATGACGAGAAGCCATCAACAGATTACCATGGCGCCCGGCACCTATGTGGTGTCCGATCTGCTCGACAGTAGAACTGCGTTTCATCTATCAGGATCCGACAACGTTTATGATCTGTCCGGGGTCACCATCCAGATACCACTAGGTACCCTGAGGCAGATGACGTCCAGGGGTGCACACGGCCGAGCCGCTTATAGAATCACGGGCGACAGGATGACTCTCAAAGGGGGGACCTTTGAAAATACCTATGATGATGGAACGACCGGCGTAGTCGACTTTGGCAGTTACAACCAGAATTCAGAGTACCATCCGGTCGGCGGCATGAATGAAATGAGTATCTCTGGTGACGATGTTCAAATCATCGCTTGTAAGCTGACCGTTCGAGGCTCCTTCCCCTATGGGTACGGCAACATATACGGTATTGGCCGGGGGAGTGTCGTGGGATTGAAGAAACACGGCGGCATACACAGTACTGGAGATCGCCTCATCATCGATGGCTGTCAGGTGAGGATGGAATCGTTTTGTCATGCCATATTCTTCACAGGTGGAGATGATATTGCCGTCCGAAATACCTACGTAGAGGGTGGCGTGCGTCCCAGTAATGATCTGTATCGTGAAACGGATGATGGCGATCTTGCCAAGAGGTTCGACTACAAGATGCAATGGCCGGAATCGGTCACGGGGCTTCCCATTCCCAGAGACCATATGCTTAACCTCTCGGAGGATGGCATCCGCGCATACTCCGGGACCGGGCACGTGACTGTGGACAACTGCAAGGTCGTCAGAGCACGGGGAGGGATCAAGTTGTACATGGCCAAGAGCGCAAGGGTGTCGAACTGCCAAGTTCTGGACTGTGTCATCCAGGGCTACTCTGTACCGAGCAGGGGGACCATTACCCGCTGCAGCGGCAACGCAGCCTACGGCCCCCTGTTGTACGTCCACTTTGATTCCCATGCTTCCCAGCGTATTGACCTTGAGGTGCTACCATCCCCCCATGCGTTGGGAGACCATCCTCTGGCTGTGATCAGAGGCAGGGGACATCGCATCCGTTTCACCGCATCGGGTGATTCCACTCCCGAAGCATCGCGCCCCATTATAGTCGGGTACCCCTTGCGGTTTGATTTCCTCTGCGTGAACTACCCGAACGTGCCGACCGGTTATGAGGAGCACTTCGCCAGATACGCACCGAAAACCTACGTGGCATCAGGAATCACTGTCAACAACAGCACGGCCCATCCCGTGGTCTTAGGGGGACAATCTCGTGACAACACGATCACCAGCCTGTCTTCCATTAGGGACTATGGAACGAACAACACTGTGCACACGATCGCATCACCGAACCAATGAAATGAATGTATTACTTCAAGGGCAGTAAGATGACGCAAATCCGATTCTATGCTGTGTGTCTGGTTCTGACATTGGGAATGATAGGAGCGGTTCAGGCCTCGTCTCGTTTGATCGTTCTGGCGGATATGGGCAATGAGCCGGATGAAGTGCAGCAGATGGTACACATGATCATGTGCTCCAATGAATTCGAATTGGAGGGTCTGATTGCCGTCTCGGGCATCTATCTGCGCCCTGAATCCAAGGATCCCTATCGGCGTGTGCTGCACCCGGAGCTGTTCACTGAGATCATTAACGCCTATGCCAAGGTCTATCCCAATTTGCAGAAACACGCCTCTGGCTGGCACCCGCCTGAGTATCTACATAGCATCGTTGCTTCGGGGCAACCCGGGTATGGCTTTGGGGATGTGGGCGAAGGCAAATCCAGTCCGGGATCGGAACTGATCATCAAGGCCGTCACCAAGGATGATGATCGTCCTCTGTGGATCGTGGTCAACGCGGGTTCCAACACCCTGGCCCAGGCCCTGTATGATTACCAGGCCGCACACAGTCCGTCTGAAGTGGATGCCTTTGTCGCGAAGCTCCGTGTCTTCGAGAACGGGGCCCAGGACAATTGCGGGGCCTGGATCTGTAACCGGTTTCCAAAGATTCACTGGTTGCGCAGCAACTACCAGACCTATTGCTATGGCGGCCCATCCCACGAGGGGGCCATCAACCACACGGGAGACCGCAAGGCCATCGGGCCGCATACCTGGGAACCCTACGCGTACAGCTTCATCGGGCAGCATCAATGGGCCCTGGAGCACATCAAGGGCAATCATGGCCCGGTGGGCAGGGTGTGGCCCATACGTCAATTCGGCGGCGGGCACATCAGCTTCCTGGAAGGCGGCGGCACAATCCCCTGGCTTGGTCTGGTGAACAAGGGCCTATTCAGCATCGATCACCCCCATTGGGGCGGCTGGAGCGGACGCTTCACACGGGAGAAGGCCAGGAACTACATGTCCAAGCATAAGCGTGTGCGTAACGATGAACAGAAGGTAGGCCATTTCAGCCTGTACAGGGAGGATGCCGATCATTGGATCAATCCAGAGACCGGCGATGAATACAACGATATCTTTACGCCGGTCTGGCGCTGGCGTCGCGCCTTCTTCAACAACATCAAGTGCCGTATGGACTGGTGCCTAAACTCCTATGACAAGGCGAATCATCATCCAGTAGCAGCCTTCCGAGGAGACAAGAGCAACAGCATCGTCCACCTTCAGGCGAGACCCGGCCAAAGCATCCGCCTGGACGCCAGTGCTACCACGGATCCTGACCGGGACAAGCTGGACATACGTTGGTACACCTATCCCGAAGCCGGATCCTATGACGGCGAAGTGACACTTCTTGACAGTGAACACGCTCGGTCCAGCGTGACCATTCCGGAAGATGCCGCCGGAAGACAGATCCATATCATCCTGGAGGTCAAGGACCTGAATCCCATTGCGTCATTGTATGATTATCGCCGCGTTGTGATTGACGTGAAGTCGATACCCGTGACATCAAAGCTCCTGTATCAGGGCGATTCAGAGAGGAATCTCGACAACTGAAGTTCCGGGGCCCCCTCGTCACCGGGCAGCAAGCCCACCGACACGACCAGTGAATTGGAGGTGGACCGCCCCGTTGCCAGGGCAACTGAACCTCATCGACGACGCCCTTCATTAGCAGTCGCCAAGAGACGAGCGTTGTCGGCCACCCGCCTGATCCAGAGCCGTCAGACGCGCCGCCTTAGCCTCATACCCGCAGCGCCAAGTCCCAGAACGCCAAGCAGAACGGCCCCCGGTACGGGAACAGGCACAGTCGCCGTCCATTGCGGGCAGGCCCATTCCTTGCCACTCAGGTAGGTTGCACCGGATTCGAGGGCCGGCCGAGGCTGGCTTGCCCCACCGCTGCCGCCCCACAACGCTTCCGTACCTGTGCCCTTCGTCGCAGCTTCGCCCCCTCCGGGGTAGACGTTGGGAGCACCCTTGCTGTAGAACTCGACATTGAGCACTCGCTGGATCGTCTTCGTCGGATCGTTCTTATCATACGCGTAGGCCTGCATTTGAAGCACGAACTCAGGAACCTCCCACCATTCCGCAGGTCCCACATACGTGTCAACAATGCCCTGCTCGAAGGTGAGCCATATCATATCGCCGCTTCCGGCCATGGTCGGAGATCCCGACGCCCACATCGAGGCATCGTCGACGCCGAGATGCACCCCAAAGTTCTCATTCCAAACGGTTTCGTACCCCTGGCCGTACCCTTTGAGTGTGAAGGCTTCGGGCGACTCGAACTGCTGAGGGGCATAGGGATCATCGGGATTCGTGCAAAGCCTGAACTGATAGGCGACCGTTCGCCACTTGCCGCCCCAGACGCCAAGGTTGCTTGAGTTGACCCAAATGCGTTGCGTCCAACTGTTGCTCTCCGCCGCATCAAGGAGATAGACTCCCGGATCGAGACCGTCCAACACCATGTCAGCCAGCGCGACGTTAGCGATGCCGCCCAGAACGACCAACGTCGCAAGATATGCCATTCGTCTCTTCATCACCGACTCCTCCCAGCTGCCTTGAAGGCTCTGCTCACCCACACAGCACGCACCTCGCTGGCTGTACGCGTCCATGATCGCTGCCAACACCAGGCAAGGTTGCAATTGCACTCCCTCTACTTTTACCATTTTTCCTAGATTGACGTCAAGCCAAAACAAGGCAATGGATATCCCTTTTCTTAAGGGGAAGGGCTGGAAGAACCGGGGCACAGCCTGACTCGCCGGGCCTGGGAGGTCGCGCCGGTGATGTGGGGGAAATTCAGGTAAGCGAATTCGCCCATCAGCTCCACGGCGGCCAGGTCGTACGCGAAAGCCGCCTCGATCTCGTCGTTGAAGTAGCCCAGATGGCGGTGCCGACCGCCCACGCGGATGCGCACCTGCCACTTGCCGCGTTTCCGATCGAAGGAAACGCCCTTGAAGCGAGACGCCCCGCCGCGGCCCGGGTGGTTCCACAGGTTCTGTCTCTGCGTGCAGACCCGCAGGTTGCCCCGCCGGTTGTTCAGCCCATTGCCATCGATATGATCGACCACCAACCCCTCTGGGGGCTCCATAATGAGCCGGTGCATGAGGATCGTCCGCCGGCCCTTGCCATAGGCGGCCGCGTAGCACTTGGGCGTGTGCCCTTTGGCGATGTGCCACTTCTTCTGGCTCAGCCATTCGTAATCGCCTGCGTCGACGATCGCGAACTTGCCCTGGGTCAGCGCGATGTAGCGGGTCTCGTCGCTGGGCGGCTCAGGCGGCGCGACCCGCACGGGCTTGCGGGGTCGGGGCCGGAACCGTTCGCACGTCCCGCTCGCCTCGACCGGGCACAACCGGCCGGGCTGCACGAGTTGGTTGACACACACCATCCTCTCGGGCGCCTC
>JANQFY010000452.1 GCA_028277585.1 Sedimentisphaerales bacterium | reverse complement strand
TGCTCGCGACAGGGGGGCTGATAGGGCGATTGCGGCCCTCTCGCCCCACCACCAAGGTCCGGGAACAGGCTCATCAAGATTCGGCCAAACGTTACAGGGTGCACAACCGCCATGACGTTGGGCGCGGGCCATCCCACGGCATCAACTCCGCTTGATCGCAGGTTAATCCCTCTGCGCATCTGGACGATACCCCAGCAGAACGTTTCATAGGTCCCTGGGTAAGTATTGGAGTGAGGGATGAGCGGACTGCTTGAGTTGCTTGGCAGAGCTATAACCGTAGATACATCGGATTTGATCTGGCATTGGCTGGATGAGCGTCAGAGCGCGAACAAGAGAGAGCTTTGTCTGCGCGAGCGCCATCTGGGCCAGATCGTTGATCTCATGGGGGAAAGCCGGGGTGAAGCCGCGCTGGAGCAGTTGCGGCTCTATCTTTTCGAGCATCCTTCCTGCTGTCTGGGCCGGATGGCCGCCGCGGCGCTGGCGCTGCGGGCCAACAACCTGCAGGAAGCCCTCGAGGAATTGAACTCGGTCTACATGCGCCAGCCGAACAACACTCTGATGTTGTACGCGCTGGGGCATTGCTATGAACGAATGGGCCATCAGGCTCAGGCTATCGAGTTCTACCAGGATTGCCTCAAATTCAAGGGATATCTTCAACTGCCGGCTCAGCGACTCGGCGCCATCTACTTCAAGGAAGGACGGCTCGACGACGCGATCGCTCAGTATGAGCCGCTCAGCAAACACTATCCCGACGACATCTCGACCCTCGTGACCCTCGGGCATCTCTACGTGTCCGCCGGGCAACACGGCAAGGCCATCGACACATTCAACAGGGCGATCCTCATCCACCCGGACAACTTCAACGCTCCAGATGAGACGGTAGACGAACTCCTGGACGCGGGCCATTTCGAAGAGGCCCTCGACCATGTGGATGTCCTCCTGGCCGACGAGCCGGAACGGGCGGATCTCATCGCCAAACGGGCGGACATTCTCGCCACAATGGGCTCCACTTCGGACGCCATCGCCCAGTACCAGCAGGCCATTCGCATCTGCCCGGACTTCCTGGAAGCGACGATCAAGCTTGGTACGAACTACCTGAGGATTCACGCCGACCAACTGGCCGCTCGCCAGTTCAACCAGGCGATTGAGATCAACGACAAAATCGTCGCCGCCTATACGGGTCTCGCGGCCGCTCAGAAGCTTGCAGGGCGTCTTTCCGAGGCTCAGAACACCCTTTCGCTGGCCGCGGCCATTCAGCCCAACAGCGTCTTTCTGTTCGCCGAAACCGGCAAGATCATCCTCAAGACGGCTCTGGAGGCCAATCTCGTCCAGACGCCCGAGCCGGGCCGACCCCTCGACGAGGTTGTGATCGCCGCCCATCGCGCCCATCTGGCGCGTTTCCCGTACAATCCCGATCTCCATTACCGGCTCGGCATCCTCCTGACAAACGCCAATCGCATGGACGAAGCTATCGAATCGTTTGAGACGGCGCTCCAGATGAACCCGACGTTTGCCCGAGCCGGCACGAAACTCGCTCTCTGTCTCCACGATGCGGGCCGACGCAAAGAGGCGCTCGATCTGATCACGCCGCCGACACACTACACGCACAAGACACTCGACCTGTACTACCAGACGGCGCTGCTGTACTGCAATCGCATCAAGTTCGCCTCGTCGGTGATCAATCTCCAGCACCAACTGGAGACGACCCTCGGATCGGATATCGATCCGACGACGAACATCTCCATCGTGTTGCAGAACCTCGGGCTGTCCGACACGGTGGGCCTGATGTGGGAGAATCTCTGCCAGACCGCCGCCCACGCACCGGTCGCAAACGCCGAATAGGGCGTTTACAGGGCCTCAGAATGACCGCGTACTGCTGCCAAAGCAGCACCTCAACGCCCACAGACGTCATCTGGTACCGGCCCATTCTCCTTCAACACGTGCTGCAAACACATCCCCACCGTTGTCAGCCGGGGCGATTCCGGTTACAATTACTCTAGCAGGGGCAATGTCGTCTTTGCAGCTGATCATTCGGAAGTCTTGCTGTTCGGTTGATCAGTGATTCAAGGAGGAACGCGCTAGGGCGATGTGCGCGGTCGGTTCGAATGGCCGCGCGAACTGGTGGGCCATGACAGGTAGTATGCAACTCATCGTGACGGTAGTCCTGCTGTCGACCCCGGAGGCCTTTGGGCAAGTCTCGAATCCAAGTGCTCTGAATCCCGGCGCCACAACGGTCTGGCCTCGCGATGTCGTGCTGACCATTGACGCGGCCAGAGGGCTTGGCAGTCATCCTGCCTGGTTGCGCGTTGTGGGTCAACCGGCTGATCCCCCCGCGAGTGATTGTCGAATCGGCCTAGGTATGTCGAATCAGCGGCCGTTGCGCATTGCCGACGCAAACAGCAGCCATCTCAAACGGTCCACTAGTTGGCTAACTATAAACGTTCTTGACTTGGGAGCGATCGGCGATGGCATCGCCGACGACACAAGAGCCTTCAATGACGCCTTCACCAAGGGCGCGGGCCGGCACGTCCACATCCCGGCTGGGACATACAAAGTGACGAGCCCCCTGGTCCTGCCCGCATACACCATGCTCACCGGCGACGGAGTTAGGACGGCGACAGGTGGGGTATCGCGCATCCACGGCGTTCACACAGGGGCGGCGGTGCTGAGCCTCAAGGGCTCGCATTATTGCGTCGTGGAAAACCTGGATCTGTATGGCGATGCAACCACGACACCCGATACTGTCCTGTTGGTGGGGCGGAGTTCTGCCGCTAGTGCCGGCTCCCACCGATTCCGCAACGTAAAGATCGGCGGCTATGCCAACAAGGCTCTGGCTTACAGTGTCGCCAGTGAACTCAACACATGGCAGAACTGCGTGTTCTCCCTAGCAGGCGGTTTGGCCAGGCATGCGTTCTATACGGACCAAGTCGACGCGTTGGAGGTGGATATGCTGGCGCCATCCAGCAATTTCGGCACGGCGATGCTCTGTTGTGAGTTCTACACTCCGGATCGGACCCTGGCCCGTGAGTCTTGCCTCTACATGGAGGTGGCGGGTTCGACAGGACTCTGGATGCTCCGGGACTGCTATTTCGTTAACTACAACGACTCCTGGGTGAGGATTCGCAATGGCGTGACGGGCGGCGGCGATTCTACCGAAGGACCCATTCTCTTCGATGCATGCTACGGTGAGCCTTCTGGGACGGGGCCGGACTATGGGATCCACGTATCCACCGCCAGCACCCAGTTCGTTGATGGTGTTTCTGTTCGTGACTGTCATTTGGCCAACGCCGACAAGGCCGCGGTCTACGCGACCGACGGTGCGTATCTGCGCGGCTTCTATTTTGACACAGATGTGGATGCTGACGTCAATGTCCCCCGTCTGTACAACTCGACGATTCACATGAGCAAGGGAAACCTGATCGTTCGGGGTTCGTCCGGCATCGCCACTGCAGGGTGCAGCATCTTCGCTAATCCCTCCCTGTATACGGTCCAGTTGACCGGCACCAATGCCGGTACAGTGCTCCAAACGGCCGCAGCCAAGATCGCTTCTCACGATTACCGCGGCACCTCAACGGCCTGGATCATGACCGGTGTAGAGGGGCTAATGGATCAGTTCGTGACCACTAACGCGGGCGGGCCGACCGATGCGATATTCCCCGTTGCCCAGCAAGGCAAAGTCTTCACGATCTACAACAATTCGGGCCAGACAATAACCGTCAAAGTCCTAGGTCAGTCAGGTTCGCCCGTAGCCAGCGGCAAGCATGCGATCTTCACGATGTCAGATACAGACACCGTCAAACTGCATGAACAGCCCTGACGAGCTTCAATGGCAGCCATACCTTTCCTTGAGGTCTGGCCTTAAATGAAACATAACATAGCTTATGGGACCTTGGGTGTGGTTTTGCTTTCGGGCTTCTTTGGCACCCGTTTCCTACGATTCTCTGGCATTTCCGCGCTATCTCGCTAGAATACCCATGCGGTTGCTTCTCAACCATTGTATTCCTATTGGCCTCTATTCGGGAACGATTCGGATGTCCATACGCCGCTTTGCCGCACATTGGTCTCCTGCAACCTGGCTCTTGACAGTCCTGTGTATCGGGATCGTCATCGTCGCCACGGGCGCCGTCTTGTCGCAGATCGCGAACATTGTGCCGGATGACGAGGCAATGCGCGAACGTTTGAGCCTTGCCGTGATGGTGATTCCGTTCGCTCTGATGGTCGCGGCGCTTTTTGCGCCGTTGGGCTATACGGTCGACAACATGGGAATCATCGTGAACCGCCTCGGCCCGAAGGTTTGCATTCTGCACAGCGAGATCAAGGAAATCGCCCGTGTGGATCGGCGTCAGATCGGCTTCTCACTCCGGCTTCTCGGCTCCGGCGGTTTCATGGGTTCGTACGGGCGATTCTGGAGCGCCGGTTTGGGCAAGTACCGCGCTTACATGACCAACAGCAAGGATCTGGTCTTGATCACCCGACACAATGGCGAGCGATTTCTCCTGTCGCCGTTTCCTGCGGACGGTTTCCTGGAGGCTGTCGAGGATGGGCGCGGCGCGCAAACATAACCAAGAACATAGTCCGATAAGGAATTGTGGCTTCAGCAGGGGGCGCGCCCTGCTGGTTCTCGCACCGGACTACGTGAAGGAACCCCGCTCGAATGGGTCACGCAGCGCCATGGGCTTGCCAAGGATCTCGTAGCTGAGAATCGCCTTCTTCAATGCATCCGGTTCCGTGTAGTCGATGACCAGAGGCTTGGGCGCCTGCGGCGCGGTCTCAGGCGTTGATGGTACAGCCAGATCCTCGTGCTCTTGTTCCCGCTCCAGTTCAGCAAGACGCTCGGCCATCGACTTGGGCGGTGCCGCTTGCCGTTCCTGCTCCGGCTGGACCGCCGCGGGAACGGGCGCCTCGGTCGGCGGTGCAGGTGCTTCCGCCTCGCGTTCGTAGACAAGAACGGACCTGCCGTCTCGACCCGTCCGGACGGTGACACGCCCAGCGGGCGACTGGGGTGACTTGGCGGCCTGTGCCGGGGACGGCTTCGAGGGACGCTGCTTAGGTGGAGCATTCTCCGATTCGATGGCGCGTTGGATCTCCTCGGCCTTCTTGGCCAACTGTTCGAGCCAATTCTTCCGCTTCGGGGCGTCAGGTGATGCGTTTTGCGGCTTGGGAGCCCCCTGCTTGCCCTTCTTGTTCGCACCACTCTTGATCAGTCCACCGATGGCCCAGATAACCGCCAGGACGACCATGAACAGGATGTTGATCCATTCGCTGGCGTCGTCCTGGGCTAGCAGGCCGAGTTGGAGCATCTGGTCGATCATATACGGCGGCTACTCACTCTTCTTGGGTTTGGCGATCGATTCGCGCATCTGCGTATCGGCCCCGATGTTCTTGAGCCGATAGTAATCCATGATCCCGAGGTTGCCTTGCTTGAAGGCCTCCGCAATCGCCAGCGGAACCTTCGATTCGTTCTCGACGACGAGCGCTCGCATTTCCTGTTCGCGGGCGACCGCCATGGCGCGGCGTTTTTCCGCCTCGGCCTTGGCGCGACGCATGTCCGCTTCGGCCTGGGCCGCCTGCAGTTGAGCCCCGACGTTGTTGCCCACATCGACATCGGCGATATCGATCGAGAGGATCTCGAACGCGGTTCCGGCATCGAGCCCCTTGCCCAGCACAGCCTTGGAGATCTTGTCCGGATTCTCCAGAACGCTCTTGTACGTCATGGCGCTACCGATCGTGGTGACGATGCCCTCGCCCACACGCGCGATAATGGTCTCTTCGGTAGCACCGCCGACCAGACGCTGGATGTTGGCCCGGACGGTGACACGGGCCTTGGCCTTCAGTTGGATACCATCCTGGGCAACCGCGTCAACGGTCTCTTTGCCTTTCTTCGGATCGGGGCAATCGATGACCTTCGGATTGACGCTGGTCTGAACGGCGTCGAGAATGTCACGACCCGCCAGGTCGATGGCGGTCGCCGTCTTGAGCGTCAGATCGATATTGGCCCGGTTGGCGGCGATCAACGCCCGGACGACGTTCGGAACGCGTCCGCCGGCCAGATAGTGGCTTTCCAGGTCTTTCGTTGTCAGTTCGATGCCGGCCTGAACGGCGGTAATCTTGCTCAGCACAATCGCCCTCGGGTCCACCTTGCGGAGCCACATCCCGATCAGTTCGCTCAGTTTGATGTCCGCGCGAGAGAAATACGCCTGCAACCAAAGCCGGGCGAACTTGAGCAAGATCAGCCCAAACACCAGGGCGAGGATACCGACGACGATTATGATGCCAATGATCACGGGGTCCGTGGGCGACTCTCCCGATGCTGCTCCCAGCAACACGCGTGTCATTTCAGACATGACGTTCATCCTTTCCCAAAGTCTCGTCAGTGGCTCGCACGGTGGGTTGCGTCCCCGCCACACGGATCACCTTGATCTGCTTGTCCTTCTCTACATAGCCGCTTTCGGCGACACATTCAACCCTGCGTCTGTCGAATTCACATATCCCAACGGGCCGCAAAGGCGTCACGACGCGACCCGTCTGGCCCAGCAAATCCGCCAAGTCGGCCGTATCGGAGATCGCATCGCCCCGCCGGCGACGCGGCGGCGCCAGTCGGATCAACTGAATAAGCGCGATTAGCAGGAAGACGACGACCAGGATCGTGCGAATCCACGGGCCGGCTTCCAGAAGCAATCCGTTCATCACAGACATGAAGCGGTCCCTCAATCAAGCCTCATCGGCGACGCGCACCGTCAATTGCGTTCCCTCGATCCGAATGACCTTGACGGTCTCGCCCTTCTCGACGTACCCACTCTCGGCAACGCACTCGACCCGACGCTCGTCAAACCGGCACGTACCGACCGGGCGTAGCGGCGTGAGCACCTCCCCACTCTGTCCCAGCAACTCGGCCAATTCCGAACGGTCGGCAATGGCTTCGCCCGGCTCGCGAACGGGTCGCGACAGAATCACCTGGCGACCGAAACGCGTCTTGGGCAACACACGATAGGCAAGCGCCAACAGGGAAGGAACCATCACCAGGGCGGCGAAAATACTGATCCAGCCGGCGACCGCGCCGAAATTGAAACAGACCACCACGCCGCCGATCAGGCACGCCAGGGCGCAGACGCTCAGGATGCCGCCGCTGGGCAAGAAGACTTCGGCCACGATCAGGGCCGCACAGGCGACGAAGAGAAAGACGGCAAACAGGAGCCACCAAGTCATGGAGCATTCCTAACCTGCATGGTGCAAATCCAACACCGTGACGTCACGCGTGTTGTCTCTGCATCCTATGTGTTCTGGGCCTCTCTGACAACCACACGATTCCCGTGAATCTCGACGATCTCCACGCGCGCGCCCCTGTCAAGATACTCAGCGATCGCGACCACATCCGCGACAATGTCATCGAACTGCGCCCTGCCCGCCGGGCGTAAGGGTGACGTCACTACGCCCACGTCTCCGACGCAGAGCGATCGCTCAGCGCTTTCCGGCGGAGCCGTGGCGCTGACAACCGTCCCTCCGCCGCCCGGCAT
This sequence comes from Sedimentisphaerales bacterium, assembly GCA_028277585.1. GTDB lineage: Bacteria > Planctomycetota > Phycisphaerae > Sedimentisphaerales > Anaerobacaceae > Anaerobaca. Next base: position 3,022 of record JANQFY010000452.1, on the reverse strand, counting down.
GGCGGGAGTCGGCACGAGAATCAAGCCGCTCATGAATTGCAGCCTGGGCAAGTATCGCGAAACAACCCATGCCAATACCAGAAAGCCCACGAGACCCACCACCAGGCCAAAGACCCCTTCACTCAGAGCACTCCAGTCCTCGGGGCTGTGGGGCCAGGGGAACTGGTCCGGCGCGTTCTTGATCAGCATGCCAAACAGGCCGCCCAACAGGCAAATGATCCCCAGAATGCCCGCGATGCCGAAACCGGGCAACACGAGGAACTCGATCAAAAGCAGGAGGATGCCCGCGAAGAGCAGGAGCACTTCGACCCAGTTGGCCAGCCCGGTCAGGTACTTGCTGCCCACGATGACGGCAAAGCAGACCACCGCCACGAGTCCGGGCAATCCCAGTCCCGGCGTGCTGAATTCGATATAGACGCCCAGCAGCGCCAGCATGACCAGAACGCCCATCACCGCCGGGGAATTGAGCCAGCGCACCATCTCCTCGGACCAGTTCGTTTCCAGTCTCAGTGGAACCTCCGCAAACCGAACCCCGTCGCGCTGTTCGAGAAACGCCAGCGCCTCGTCCATATCGGCAACGACCGCCCGGGTAATGCCGTATTCCAGCGCCTGCGAGTCCGTCAGCGTCAAAATCTCAGTGTCCCCAACGATCTCTTCGGCGCCATCAACGTCGTAGGCGTTCGCGTCTTCGGGCAGTTCCTTGGCCTCGAAGAACTCCCATTCGTCCGTTTCGAGATTCCGGACGCGCCAGACCTCCACCTGCATCGTGACCATGGCTTTGAGGAGCAGTTCGGGATAGCCGTTGGCTTCGGCAGCCCGTTGGAAAGCGGCCCGGATGAAGCTCTCGCTCTTCTCCCGCTCGACGCCCTCGAGCTTGCCACCGATAGTAATCGGGGCGCAGTCCCCGATCGTGGTGCTCTGACGCATAATGATGTCGTTGCAGGAGACGCTGATCATCGCGCCGGCCGAGATCGCTTCGGTCTGGACATACGCGACGGTCTGAGCGCGGTCGCCGATGGTCTGAATGAAGTACTTGGCAATGCTGTCGGCGGACGCGACGAGCCCTCCATAGGTCTCGATCTCGTAGACCAGGTAGTCGGCGCCGGCAGCCATCGCCATCTCGCTGCGTCGCTCCAGCGAATCGAGCAGCCCTTGATCGATCATCCCCTTGCAGGAAATGATCGCCGCCTTGACGGATCGCGGCGCGACGTTTCCGTCGTCCGATTCAGCCGCCCGCGCCCAACTCCAAGCCAGCAGACATGCCGCCAGCGCAGGGATAATCAAAGCCGTTCGTCTCATACGGTCAATTGTACCGTCCCCGGTGATTCGTGACAACCGAATGCGGGTTCAAGAGCGGAAAAACGCTCCCTTCCGCCTGTCAAACGGTTCGGGCTAGGCCAGACTGCGAAGGATCTCAACGCCCTGCTGAATCTTCTCGTCGGTCGTAGCGAAACTGACGCGGAAATGGGTATCGACCTCGCTGAAGACGTTGCCCGGGATGATCAGCACGTTGTTCTTGATGGCTTTGGTGACGAACTCGGTCCCCGACCCGCCCGGCGCCTTGATGAATGCGTAGAACGCACCGCCCGGCTTGACCACCTCGAACTTGTCTTTGAGTCCGTCGCAGAGCAGATCCCGTTTCTTGGCGTAACTGGCAACCAGATCGCTGACATCGTAATCCAGCGCGGCGATCGCGGCCCTCTGGAACGGCGACGGGGCGCAGACGAAGGTGTACTGCTGGATCTTGGTCATTTCCTCGATGACCGGCCGCATCGAAGCGGGCGCCGCCACATAGGCCAGCCGCCAGCCGGTCATCGCGTAGCTCTTGCTGAAGCCCCGCATGACCAACACCTTGTCGTAGTATTTGGCGATGCTGACGCACGGATCGTCGTAGCAGAACTGCTCGTAGATTTCGTCGGTCAGGACCAGGATATCCTTTTGGGCCGCTACCTCAGCCAACGCCTTGACCTGCGCCTCCGGATAGACCACGCCCGTTGGGTTGCTGGGCGAATTGAGAATGATCATCTTGGTCTTGTCGGTCACCGCCGCGGCGATCTTCTCCACGGGCAATCCGAAATCGGGATAGGCGTCGACAAAGACACACTTGCCCCCGAGCATGTTGATGACGTGCTTATAGATGACGAAGTAGGGGTCGGGGATGATGACTTCGTCACCCGGATTGATCAGCGCCATGAAAGAGAGCAAGAGCCCCCCGCTGACACCGCTGGCCACGAGCACGGACGGATCGTCCCAGCCGAACTCCGCCTTCATCGCGGCGGCGATCTTGTCCTGCAGTTCCTTGTCACCGGCGGTCTGTGAGTATCGGTTCATACCGGCCTCGATGGCCTTGATCGCCTCCTGCTTGAGCGGTTCGGGGACATCGAAGTCCGGCTGGCCAATAGAGAAATTGATCGGGTCCTTCAGTTCGGCCGCCAGGGCGAAAACCTTCCGTATTCCACTCGCATCAATCAGACTTGTTCGATCCGCGACCAGCTTCTTCATCGCTCACCTACCTTCAAAGTGTCTGTCATAAATCGCTTTCAATCGAGGCTACACACGTTCCCACCGACACCGTGCAGCCGCATGATACCGCTCAGGAACCCCCTTTTCAAAGGAAAAACGCCCTTCCAGCGTGTCGCGAGCCAAACGAATGTGAACGAAAGGTTGTGGCCGGGACGTATCGGGTGTACATTGGCTAGGCAACCACGACTTGAAGGTTCATCGGATATGGGAGAATGCGATGTCTGCAAGCGACATGAACCGTAGGGAATTCATTGGGTTGACAGCAGCCGGCGTGGCGGGCGGCCTTCTGAGCCTGGGCGCCACGGCGTCGGGCGATATGCGTTACGATCCCTGGGATCCCCGGAAACCTCTTATCGTCACAGGCAAGGCTCTGCGGATCCAGCCCATCCTGATGTATCGCGTCGCTCAGAAGCGCGAGGCGACCTCCTGGAAGTCCTGGGGCGGCGTGCAATGCGACCAGACCGCCGCATCTGAAGCGAAGCGGATCGCCCAGGAATGG
>JANQFY010000307.1 GCA_028277585.1 Sedimentisphaerales bacterium | reverse complement strand
GGGGCGAGGACTACGATGCTCGCCAGGAGCAGCCCGGTTGGGATAGACCCGGCTTTGACGACCGTCGCTGGAAGCCCGTGCAGGTGGTCGATGGGCCCGGCGGCAAATTGCGTCCCGCGATTTCACCGCCCATCAAGGTGGTGCGCCGTCTCGAGCCGGTGACGATCACCAAACTGCAAGACGGGCGCTACGAGGTCGACTTGGGCGAAAACCTGTCGGCACGCCCGGTGATCACGGTCAGGGGCAAAGCGGGCGGTCGCGTAACTATCGAAACCGCCGAGCGCTGGGGCAAGCCCTGGCAAGGGCACTCCTATACTTACACGCTTAAGGGCAGTACCAAGTCGGAGTCCTTTACGCCGCGCTTCACCTATTTCGGATTCCAGTACCTTTATATCAGCGGCGTCGCGCGCGTAGATGAGATCGGCCGCGCACCGGGTTTGCCGGAACTGATCGACGTGGGGGCGGATTTCGTCAGCAGTTGCGGGCCGCGCATCGGCGCATTCGCCTGCAGCAATGCGCTGCTGAATGACATCGACAACATGATCGATCGCTCCGTAGCCAGCAACCTGCAGCACGTATTGACTGATTGTCCGCACCGGGAGAAGCTGGGTTGGCTCGAGGTCTCGCATCTCATGGGACCGTCCATTCTCTTCCACTATGACATGAGCGATCTCTATCGAAAGATCTGTCGCGACACTTCCGACGCGCAGCTGGAGAATGGACTCGTACCCGATATTGCTCCGGAGTACGTACGCTTTCAGGGCGGCTTCTTCGAATCTCCCGAGTGGGGCAGTGCGTGCGTGCAGCTACCATGGCTGATCTATCGCTGGCATGGGGATGAGCGCATCCTGCGCGAGCAGTACTCGACCATGGCCCGCTACACCGACTACCTGGCCGGTACGCGCAACGAGGCTGGGCTGGTCAAGGGGGGGCTGGGCGACTGGTATGACTGGACTCCGGAGAAGGGACACGTCGGACCGTCACAACTAACGCCATCGGAACTGCCGGCCACGTGTATGCTATACGATAATGCACGTATTCTACATCAGGCAGCGATTCTGCAGGGCAGGGCGGGCGACGCACGCAGATGGGAAGGCCTGACGCGGGAGGTGCGCCGCGATTTTCTGACGGCCTATTACGACAGCCAGAACAAGACGGTGGCTACAGGCAGTCAATGCGCGCTGGCCCTGGGGCTGTATTTCGATCTGGTGCCGGAAGAGGACCGTCACGCCGTGCTGGCCAACCTCGTTCGACGTGTCGAGGCAAACCAGTACCGTCCGAGTACAGGCGAAGTGAGCTTTCGCTATCTGGTGCTGGCCCTGGCGCAGGCGGGCCGCAGCGACGTGGTTTACCGCATCATCAACCGCACCGATCCTCCCGGCTATGGATGCATGCTCAAGCAGGGGTTGAAGACTCTATCGGAACGCTGGGACCGGCCCGGTTCGTCGCTGAATCACTGTATGTTCGGTCACATCCAGGAGTGGTTCCAGAAGTACCTTCTGGGTATGCGCCAGGCGCCCGGCAGCACCGGTTATGCAGAAGTGCTCATCGATCCCTACTTCGCGGATGATCTCGAATGGGCCAGGGGGGGATTCGACTCGCCCAATGGTCGCATCGATGTAGCCTGGGCCAGGAAGGGTGCGGCCGTGGAGGTGACCGTCCAGGCGGAGGAAGCACGTGTCACCGTGCCGCCGGGGCGAAGCGGCGTGCTCTGGAGGGTTCAAGACACGGCCGGCAAGAGAGAGATCTTCACCATAGAGGATCGACCGGCTTTCCTGATCTTGCCGGAGAAGAGTGAATCCGGCGGTCCCAATCCCTGGGTCTGGCACGCACCGACTCTGCCCGGGCTTCCCGGCAAGCACGAGACCTGGATGTTCGAACGGTTTCTGGCCCATGGCATCGCCATTGCCGGGGTGGATGTGGGTGAATCCTACGGCAGTCCGGCAGGCAGGGCTGTGTATTCGGCACTCTACCGGGAACTGGTGGACAACCGTGGATTGGCAAGGAAGCCATGCCTGCTGGCGCGGAGTCGCGGCGGACTGATGCTGTACAACTGGGCGGTGGAGAACCCCGAAACCGTGGCGTGCGTAGCCGGGATCTACCCGGTGTGCAATCTCCGCAGTTACCCGGGCCTGGACCGTGCGTGCGGCGCCTACGGCATGTCGGCAGCCCAGCTCACCCACCGGCTGACCAAACACAACCCAATCGACCGCCTTGTCCCGCTCGCCCGGGCCGACGTACCCATCTTCCATATCCATGGAGACCGTGACACCGTGGTCCCCTTGGGCGAGAATTCGGCGATCATGAAAGAGAGGTACGAAGAACTGGGCGGCCCCATGAGACTGGAGATCATCGCGGGCCAGGGGCATAACCTCTGGTCCGGCTGGTTTGAGAGCCAGGACTTGGTGGACTTCGTGATCACCCATGCAAAGGCAATTCCCGCGCAAAGTAGCGGTACATGCGACCTTGGGAAGTCAGCGAATAGCGCACAAGAGGCGTATCCATCCAAAGAGAACCGAACGCAGTCGCCGGGCCATTCCACCTACTATATCGACCCTGTCAACGGCAAGGATTATCACTCCGGTCGCGAACGCAAGTTCGCCTGGCGCAGCTTCAGACACATCAATGGTCTGCTGCTGGGGCCGGGAGACCGTGTTGAGATCATGGCCCCCGGGTCATTCGATCAGACCCTCATGCTCATGGGCGCGGGCACGCCTGACGCGCCTGTTGACGTACGTTTTGCGCCGGGCCGGTACGATTTCTATCCAGCGAGGACGCTCAGACGCACGTACCAGATATCCAATACCAACGATGAGCCGGCTGCCGGCAAGGCTATCGGGATTCTACTGGAGGGGGCCAAGCATTTCAGGATCTCGGGGCCGAGCGCGTGCATGGTCTATCGCGGCAAGATGATCGAGGTCTGCATCGATGGCTGCCAGGACGTAGAGATCTCCGATCTTCAGTTCGATTACCACCGGCCGACAGTCTCGGAGTTCACCGCTACCGCCGTTGGAGAAGGCACTGTCGATCTGCAGATCCACAGGGATTCGCAGTACAGAATCGATAACGGGCAGATCATCTGGGAAGGCGAGGGATGGAGCTATCAGACAGGCCTGGCGCAGGAACTTGATCCAGACCGCAACGAGGTCTGGCGCCGCAGCGATCCCCTGAAAGGAATGAGGCTGGAAGAAATCCGTCCCTTCCGCGTTCGTGCCCGCGGCCCACATAACATGAAGCCGGGGCGGGTCTATCAGATACGCAATACCCGACGCGACTGTGCCGGTGTGTTCACCCGGCGTAGCCGGAACATCGTCTGGAAGAACGTGCAGTTTCGATTTCTGCATGGCATGGGCCTGGTCAATCAGTTCTCCGAGAACCTGACTTTCGATACGGTTACCGTTGCTCCTGATGAAAGAAGCGGTCGTACCACTGCGGCCTGGGCCGACTGCATTCAGGTCTCCGGCTGCAAGGGCAAGATATTGGTGAAAGACTGCCTGTTCTCCGGGGCTCACGACGATGCCATCAACATCCACGGCACCCACTTACGCGTAGTCGAGCGGATGTCCGGCAGGCAGGTCAAAGTGCGGTTCATGCATGCCCAGACCTTCGGCTTCATGGCCTTCAATCCGGGCGATGAAATTGCTTTCATCAGATGGGACTCGCTGAAGCCCTATGCCTCGAACAGGATAAGGAAGGCCGCGTTACTCAACCCCAAAGAGATCTTGCTCTCCCTGGACAGGCCTGTGCCGCGGGCACTCAGAGAGAACGATGCGGTGGAGAATGTGACCTGGACGCCGGAAGTGGAGATACGCGGCTGCACGGTTTCGAGGATCCCCACACGCGGCTTCCTCATCACCACGCGCCGTCCCGTGCGGGTTCAAGACAACAAGTTCTTGAACACACATATGAGTGCCATCCTGGTCGAGAACGATGCCAAGGGGTGGTATGAGTCGGGTTGCGTGCGTGACATGACCATTACCGGGAACCGATTCATTCGCTGCGCCGAGCCGGTCATCCATATCAATCCCCAGAACAGTGTGGCCAATGACTCTGTTCACCAGAACATTCGAGTTGAGGAGAACGAATTCGTGCTTCGTAGCAGGCTGGGCGTCAAGGCCCACAGCACGACAGGTCTCATCATTGCCGGCAACACCGTCCATTCTGAACAAGAGCTGGATGACAGCTTGGCCATCACGACCCGTGACTGCTCGGATGTCGTGACCGAGCGCAATCAGTATCTGCTTCTGCCAGTTCCCTAGAGGTTGAATGCACACCCGCCGGGGCGAAAACCGTCTCGGACATGTGCGGTGGCAGCGGCAGAGGAACCCCCTCTTCCTTTGTGGGCAGCCACGCCGAGTAGTGAGAATGAAGAGACGCGCGTTCCATCAACGCTGACTGGAAAGGGGTGGAAGCCGGGGCAAACGGCCGGTATCATAGGCCGTATCCAGACAATGCAGATCTGCACTGGGTACAACGGCGTGTCTGGGGGACGCTTATCTATGGATGGGATTTCGCACTATGCAAGATCTAGGCAGGACCGTCATCGCCACAGGTTTGATCCTTCTTCTGCTACTCATGTTCGGTCATCACGTCAACGCGGGCGGCGCCGAGGCAACTGACACGCGAAGCAGCTCACCCCGAATCGTGAACATCATCAACTTCATTCGGCAATGCGAGCCGCGTATTGACTGGATCACCGAGGATGTTCTGTACGAGACGGTTGTCGCGCAGATAGAGATCCTCAAGAAGTATCAACTGAAGGGGACCTTCCTTCTTCAGTATGACGCGCTCATCGATGCGAGGTATCAGAAACTCCTGAAAGGCCTGCCGGCGGACATGTTCGAGATCGGCGCCTGGTGGGAGATTCCGCAACCCCTCGTGGAGAACAGCGGCTACACGTGGCGCGGGCGCTACCCCTGGGACTGGCATGCCGATGTCGGTTTTGCGACGGGCTACTCCCCAGAAGAGCGAGTGAGACTGATCGATACCTACATGGCCGACTTCAGGAGAATCTTCGGCGCCTATCCAAAGTCGGTCGGCTCCTGGTTCATTGATGCGCATACGTTGCAGTACATGCACAAGCGCTACGGCATTGTGGCGTCGTGCAACTGCAAAGATCAGATCGGGACGGATGGCTATACCTTGTGGGGCGGCTACTGGAGCCAGGGGTATTATCCCAGCAGGAAGAACGCCTACATGCCCGCCCAGAACGCCACGAACCAAATCCCTGTGCCCATCTTCAGGATGCTGGGCAGCGATCCCATTTATCAATATGACAACGGACTGGGCACGGGTTGGCAGCGGGTCGTTTCGCTCGAGCCGGTCTATGATCGCGATGGGCGGGGTGGCGGCAATGCCGAGTGGTGCCGATGGTATTTCGACGCCTTCGTCGGCGGGACGGCGATGGCGTACGGCTACGTTCAGGCCGGGCAGGAGAACTCGTTCACCTGGAAGAGGATGAGCCGAGGATTCGAAATACAGATGCCCATGATCGCCGGTCTGCAGAGAGCCGGTAAGCTCACGGTTCAGACCTTGGGCGAGACGGGGAAGTGGTTCACGGAGAAATACCGAGTCACGCCGCCGACGTCAGTGACAGTCCTGAAGGACGACTCCGAAAGAGACCTGAAGACGGTCTGGTTCAACTCGCGGTTCTACCGCGCCAATCTGCTTTGGGATCGGGGTACGCTGCGATTCAGGGATATCCACTTGTTTGACGAGCGCGTGGCGTCCGATTACCTCACCACCCGAGGGACATCGACGCAATGTCTCTATGACACGTTGCCCTTCGTGGATGGTTTTCGCTGGAGCTCCAAGGAGATCGTAGCCGGCCTCCGGTCAAAGTCCGCCGCAGGGTCGGAGATCAAGGGGGGCGTACCGACGGTGGACGATTCGACCGAAGGCGAACTGGCCGTCCGATGGCCAACCGAGTCACCCCAGGGCGCGATCCTCCTCACATTCGATGAACGCTCGATGAGCATCCGGGCGGAGGGACGCATTGAAGATGGCTGGCATTTGGAACTGTCCCGCGCCCCACAGGCCGAGTTGCCCTATGTCCGGATTGATCGTCAGCAGGTGTCCTGCATGTTCAAGAACACCCGCTATGCCGTATTGGCCCAGCAGGGGACATTCACGAAAGAAGCCGGTTCCGGTCTGCGAATCATGCCGGAGGACGGGCGGGTTGTTCTGGATCTATCCGTGAGGGGGAAATGACTAGGCGCCGTCTATTTGATTGGCCAATGATTACGTTAGGTACGATGCCTCGTACTTTGCGGCGAACAGCAATGCCTTGGAGGTATGTCACTAGGACCGCTCCATCGACTCCCGTATCCCGAACAGATTGAAGGCCAGAGAGGCAGAAAGGATCTGAAGTGTACCGTCAAGCAATTCTATCATATTTGTTGCTAGCTCTGTCTCTCCATGGCGTTGTTGTTTGCGCTCAGGGTCGCCAGGGGGACATGCCTCGGGCCGATGTGGTCGAGGTTCCGGCTATTGGGGAAGGGCTCTGTGTCAGCAATGTGTTCCAGAGCAATATGGTTCTGCAGCGGGGCAAGCCCGTGACTATCTGGGGTTGGGCGGATCCTGATGCGAAGGTTGCGGTCTCGTTCGCCGGACAGAAAGTGGCGACGACCGCCCGGGGTGATCGGTCGTGGCAAGTGACACTCAAGGCGATGCAGGCCAATGCGACACCGCAGACGATGACGATCGAGGGTAGCAGCAAGACGCTGAGATTGGAGAACATCCTTGTGGGGGATGTATGGGTCCTTGGCGGCCAGAGCAATATGGAATTCGAGATCGCCAAGGTCGATGATGGGGCCCTGGAAATCGTCTCGGCCAACTTTCCCCAGATCCGGCTGCTGAGCATGCCCTGGGGCAAAGGCTTCGATTCGGTCAAGAGTTTCGAACGGCTCTACGAGTGGAGTTCCTGGTTTGGCCGACACTTTCGCAAAGGGGACTGGGACGTCTGTTCGCCGGAGACCGTGAAGGAGTTCACCGCGATCGGATACGTTTTCGGGCGACGCGTCCACCTGGCGACTCAGGTTCCGATCGGACTCATTGACGCGTCGATCGGCGGGACCACGGTGGAGGCGTGGACGTCGGAATCCGTGTTGCGTCAGATCGAGGGCCAGGAGACCCGAGACAAGCTCCAGCAGTGGCGCGAGAGGATCGCCAGCTACGATGCCCAGGCCGACCTGCAGAACCGGATCGCCAATTACGAACGGAGAAAGAAAGCACGGGCGGAGCAGGGCAATCCGCTGCCGGCAGACAGCCGGCCTCCGAGCGACCTGCGACCGGGCCCGATTGCCGACAGGAACCGTCCCGGCTATTGCTATGCGAGTGTCATCCGTCCCCTGGATGGGCTTTCGGTGAAGGGGGCCGTCTTTCACCAGGGGTTCAACAACTGCTTCGACGGCTCGGCCGGGGCAAGGATGTACTACCAGATCTTCCGGAAGATGATCACCGCCTGGCGCTCGGCGTTCAATGACGATCAGATGCCGTTTTGCATCATATCACTGTGTACCGCAGGGGAGCCGCAGACCCGCGAGCGCTATCTGGAACCGATGTATGATGTGGGGCCGCTCATCAGGGAAGCGCAGTATAAGACGTTTCGAGATTTCTACGACGCCGGTGACCGCCGAATCGGTTTCGTTAGTTCGTTCGATTTGCGGAAGAGCTGGTACCACCCACAGATCAAGATCCCGGCTGGGGAACGTGCCGCCAAATGGGCGCTGGTTTCTCAATACGACATCCTCCAAGGCCGAGATGCAGATCTCTACTGGCTTCCTCCCTCAGTCGAGAATGTCAAGATTGGCGACGGTCATATCCGGCTAACCATGAGCACGGCGATACAAACCAGAGACGACAGTGACGGCCAAATGATGGGATTCGCCATCGCGGGCGAAGATCGCCGCTTCTATCCCGCTGACGTTCAGTGGTACACCGATGGTTCAGTGGACAACCGCAACCGGCCAAAGTACCAGCGCAACGTTCTCGTATTGAGCAGCCCCTTTGTGGCCGAACCGGTTCATTACCGTCACGCCTGGGCGAGGAATCCGATATCGAACATTGTGAATGGGCGCGGCATTCCGCTCGCTACACAGCGCAGTGACAATTGGGTCCTGGAAGAAACGCCGGAGAAGATCGACACGTCTCAGAACGCCTCGAGTCGTTACGTAGCGAATCAGCTGCGCAAGATACTCAGGCTGGCCGATATAGAGCGGCGAATCCAGGAAGCCGAAGCAACGCTGGTCGAATTGAAACCGGCGTTCGAGAAGGCCAGTGCTGAGCTGCAGAATAAGTAGGGCCCTCGCTTGACCGTTTCCACATCGAAGGGCACGGGGACTTCGGTTCCCCATGTTGGCGCCGATGACGGTAGCGAAGCAGTGCGATGGCCATGGATATGGCGCATGGATCCTACCTTACCGTGGACCTGGTGGCAAATGGTCGATCAGGTACCGCGCCATGAGCATGCGCAGGTGAACCGCTGTGCCGCGACCTTCGCGGAGCCCATGGTCACGATTGGGATACGCCATGTAGTCAAACGGCTTGCCCAACTCGATGAGACGATCCACCAGCCCTTCGGTAATCTGAAGATGGGTGTTGGTCTCGCCCGTACCGTGGATGATCAGTAGTTCTCCCTTCAAGCCCTCGGCGAAGTTGATCGGCGCCGATCGGCGGTATCCGTCTGGATTCGTCTCTCGGGTCTCCATGTAGATCTCCTGGAACCACGCGTTGTAGAGATGGGGCTGCGGCTTGGGCGCCACGGCGATCCCAACATGATAGAGATCAGGTTGGCGGAACATGGCATTGAGCGTATTCGAACCGCCGCCGCTCCAGCCCCAGATGCCCACACGGGACAAATCGACGTAAGGGCGGGTACGGCCCAACTCCTTCAGGGCCGCCGCCTGCTCTTCCGTCGAAAGCGGGCCGAGGCTGCCGAAGATGGCCCGCCGCCACGCTGCTCCCTTGGGGGCAGGTGTGCCCCGGTTGTCGATGGAAACCACCAGATAGCCGAGATCCGCGATCACCCGATGGTAATCGGCCTGACTGCGCCCCCAGGCATCCAGTACGGTCTGTCCGTGCGGTTCTCCGTAGACATAGATGAAGACGGGGTACTTGCGTGATGGATCGAAACCACGGGGCTTGATCATCCAGGCGTCCACCGCAACGCCGCCATCGAGTTCGAGTTGGAAGAACTCCGTTGGCTGGGCAATCAGTGGTTTCACCCTTTCCCGAAGGACTCTGTTGGCTTCGAGCGTGCGTACGACCTGGTGCTCGGGCAGTTGGACGAGTTCGGTAACCGGGGGCATGTCGAAGGTCGAGTAGGTGTGGAACGCCCATCGAGTGTCGGGAGAGAAGGTGTAGTCGTGGGTGCCGGGCTGGTCCATGGGGGTGACTCGCTCGGGCTTTTCGGCGCCATCGAGACGTGCACGGTACAGGTACTTCTGGGTCCCATTGTCGGGCGACGCATAGTAGTAGAACCAGCCTCTGGCTTCATCGACGACGCCGCGTTCGATGATATCGTACTGCCCCGGCGTCAGGAGCTTCAGTTCCTTACCGTCTCGCGAGTAGACATAGGCGTGCCGCCAGCCGTCCTTCTCGCTCAGGACAATGAACGCCTGGCCGCCGCGAATCCATGTGAGCCCTGCGTTCTTGCGATAGCTGGCGACGACCCAGGCCGGATCGGATTCGTGGAAGATGCGCTGGATGGCTCCCGTGCGAACGTTGGCAAGGAGAAACTCACGTTCGTCTCGGAATCGGCTTAGCTTCTCGATCAGCAATTCGTTCGAATTCCCGGCCCACTCAACTTTTCCGAGGTAGAAACCCTCTGTCGGCAGGGGCAAAGGGAGCCAGCGAGTTTCCTCCCCCTGAGCATCGACAACAGCGACACGCAGCCTCGTGATGGCCTCGCCTACTCGGGCAAAGCGCACTTCCTTCACCTCCGGATACGAAGGATCGCCCGGGACAAGCACCCACCTCTTTCTTACGTTCGTGGCGTCTGATTGCACGTAAGCGATCCACTTTCCGTCAGGGCTCCAGACGGCCCGGCCGTTCGAGATCGGGCCTCCGGGGACGTACTTCGTGAGCGCAATCTTCCGGTCGCCCTGCAGATCGCGGACGTACAGGTTCCCCTTGTCAGAGGTCAGAACACTCCGACCGTCGGGAGAGGTGTTTCCTGGTCCGTTCGTTCTCTGCGGTTCGCCCAATACGGTGCGCTTGCCGCTGCGAACGTCATAGCGCACCCGCACGTGGCCGTTTCCGTCGGGATCCGGTTCGCGAACGGTGTAGCCCGAGCTGTCGGGAAGCCAGTCCGCGCGAAACCGCCTGGGACGGAATTCGCTGCGCTCGTAGATGGCGCGCAGTCGTGACTCCGCCTCCTGAAGAAGGTGCTCATTGCAGGTCTGAGCCGGAACTGCCGGGACGGCGATGGTGCTCAGGATACCGATCAGAAACAAACGTGAGGCCGCAATACTCGTTCTCATTCAATCACCTCATTTCACGTCTTGGATTTGTGACGCGAGCGTGCCGGGCTCCGTAGCGATGGCCCGAGACTCTTCGGCCATTCCTCGAACTCAACGTGGCAATCATTTGCCCCCATCTGCATTACGTTCACGTGGTGCCAGCGACTTGCTTGTTATCAGGCCGATACCCCTACCCTTGTTGCCAACCGCATTGTAGAACATGTAGTAAGTCCCGTCTTCAGGGTTCCAGACCAGAGAAATCTTGTGAGCGTATTGCTTGTCCAGACCGGACGGGTTTCCGCCTGCCTTGTAGAGTGGTTCGGAGTCGACGGTCCAGTGATGCAGATCGCGTGAAAAGGCGGCCATTACGTGTGCGCCACCTTTCCCCACACCGAAGAAGAAAGCGACCCAGTGATCCTTGTCGTGGAACACCTTGCCGTCGGAAGAGAACTTCTCATTATAACTGTCCTTTGGGCCATGGGGTATCACGGGATTGCCATCATGCCGTCTCCATGCGAGCAGGTCATCAGAAAGGGCCATTCCCATCTGTTCAATGTGTCCGTTGGCTGCGTTGTAGAAGTTGTAGAACCTGCCCCTGTGTTCAACGAGCCAGGGCTGATAGATACAGTCCTTTTCCCAGATGCCGCAGTCTTTCTGGTGCACGGAAAGGATCGGTTGGTCCTTCGCCCGCCGCCAACGCAAGCCGTCATCGCTGCAGGCCACGCCTTCATATCCTGGACGCAACTCATACCCGCCTTGACGCGGGTATGCGCCGTAGAGTGAGAAATACTTGCCTTTGCGCCGCTTCAGGATCCGTGGTGCCTTGATATCGTAATCCTCGTACAGAAAAGCGCCCAAGACAACACCGCCATAATCGAATGAACCTTCCGGCCCATAGCCCATGGCAAGACGCATGTCGGTCCAATGTATGAGGTCGTTGCTTTGGGCGACGAAGGACTGATATCCTCTGCCGTCAAACCCGATGAAGGTCATATACCATGTCTTGTCATCCGGCAGTTGGAAAACCGTAGGGACGTCGGTCATGTGGATATCTTCGAATCCTCGAATGCGGGGCTTCGCGGGGATCACGTGATCGGGATGGTAGTGCCAGCCTCGGTACGGTTCTGACCATCGTTTGATGGTCGCGGCGTCGATAGCAGCAGATCCTTCCACACCACGTGCTGAGGCGGATATCAGGGCTGTCGATATCGTCAAAACACGGGCCATGGTCATCATGAGTGGCTTCACGATTGTGATACTCCTTAGTTTGGCTTGAGTGACATTTTCAGTTGTCGGCCATCCGCACTAGACAGCGGGAATGACGGCTCCGTGTTTGCGGAGCATTTCTCGAACATCTTTCAGTGGGACCTCAAGAGGGGTCGCATTCGTTAGTGTAGCCAGTGCGACAGTCGCACCGGCCGCCTGGCCCATAGCCATGCAGGGGGCCTGGACACGCAGACCGGAATTGGCCAGACGGTCACTGGAGACACAGCGGCCAGCCACCATGATGTCGCGGCTCCCCTTGGGGATCAGGGCGCGCAAGGGAATGGTCGGTACCGTCCCGCGAGCCAAGGGCTTGGGTGTGACACCGCTTCTCGTATGCAGATCCACGGGATAGAAAGCGTAGCAGACCGCATCGTCGAACACGCGGCCCGACGTGTAGTCATCTACAGTGATTACGGTTTCGCCTTCGATGCGGTAGCTTTCACGGAAGCCAACCTCCGGCTGCAAGTGCATCAGCCGCCTCTTCTGTTCGCGAACTTCTCTGAGCACGTCCTTGCGGCCGGTCAGATTGGCCGCGGTGACGGTGCGCGAGTTCGTTGAATCGGCGCCGTGAACGTAGGCGCTGTCCAACAAGCCTGATCCCGGACCGTTGGGGCGTCCCGGGGCATTGGCTGTTTCCAACTTGAACAGAAGAGAACCAGGCTGTG
>JANQFY010000265.1 GCA_028277585.1 Sedimentisphaerales bacterium | reverse complement strand
GATGTCACGCTCGATCTGCTGCACCTCGCCGACGTCTAGTGTGACCGTTCGACCCGATGCCGTCACCTCGATATGGTCCTGTCCGGCCTTCTGGGCCTGTTCCGCGCGCACGGGCAGATAGGCTTCCTCCAGATCGCCCGGATCGAAGCAGACGAACTGTTCCTTCATCTGCGAGCGAAACTGGTGAATCTCTGCCTGGACGGTCTCCATCTCCGCCACTGCGGTCATCGGGAAGCTCAGATAGGCCTTTCGCCTGTGTCTTTCGAATGCAAGGCGATAGAATGTCTGAGCCGTGTCCTGGTCTACCCCGCGCGCCAGACAGTAGAAGGGGATCGTATCGTCGATGCCCCGGCAGAGCATCTCGGTGCCAATGATCTCCTCCTCACGCCAGACGATCAGATCCTTGAGGGTGTGTTCGATCGCCTCGTGTTCGAGCAGTCGCTGGTGCATCGCGGCGACCCCGTCAATCAGGCAGACGTACATATCGGCGTTGAGTTGGCGCATCTGGTCGAAATCGACAGCGGGGAAGAGCCCGTGACGCCAGCGGAACGTCGCGTGTGTGTTGACGATGAGATTCGGCGCCTCTTCGGCCTTGCTGATGATGTCCTTGAAGACGCTGCGGCGCAACGAGTGCAGTCGTTTCAAAGGGATGTCGAGGATCTTGCCCGGCGGGATGTCCGGCGCTTCGGCGTACATCATGTCGCCCACGCTGCAGAGCAGCGTCTCGTTGCCTTGCGCCGCGGCCAGTTGGGCGACCTCTTCGAGATAGCTCTTCTTATCGAGACCGACCATGCCTGTAACGACGATTATCATATGCTCCCACCGAATGCTGCTGCGCTGCCAAGTCGCGGGCGGCGCCAAGAGGTTCAAAGATTGAGCAGTCGCTGTTGCCGGTCGTGTTCGCGCAGGGCGCCGATCAGTTCGCCCATGTCACCGCTGAGGATCTTCTCCAAGCTGTACAGCGAGAGGTTGATCCGATGATCCGTGACGCGGTTCTGCGGAAAGTTGTACGTGCGGATCTTCTGCGATCGGTCTCCCGAACCGATCATGCTCTTACGCTGGGAATCGCGCTCGGCCCGACGCTGCTTCTCGTGCAACTCGTAGAGCCGGCTGCGCAGCACGCGCCAGGCTTTGGCCCGGTTCTTGTGCTGGCTCTTCTCGTCCTGCATGCTCACTGTGATGCCGGTCGGGATGTGTTCGAGTCGGATGGCGCTGCTGACCTTGTTGACATTTTGTCCGCCGGGGCCGCTCGAGCGGCACACGTGCTCAACGACGTCGTCCGGAGCGATCTCGATGTCCACTTCCTCCGGTTCGGGAAGGACCGCAACGGTCGCGGCCGACGTATGGATTCGGCCCTGGGATTCGGTTTCGGGGACCCGCTGGACGCGATGGCCGCCGCCTTCGTATCCCAGTTCGGCCCAGACGCCCGAGCCCTTGATGCCGAAAATGACCTCACGGAAACCACCCATATCCGACGCGCTGAAATCGAGTTGCTCGACCTTCCACCGGTGGCTCTCAGCATAACGCGTATACATGCCGTAGAGGTCTCTGGCGAACAGGGCGGCCTCTTCGCCCCCGGTGCCGGCGCGGATTTCGATGATGACGGCGTCGATGTGCATATCGTCGGCCATTACCAAGGTGTTCTGCATCTCTTCCAACAGCCGTTCCTGGGTGGCGGTCAATTGCTCGATTTCTTCCTCGGCCAGGGTCCGGAAATCGTCTTCAACGGTCTCTTCGGCCAGCATTTGTTGGGCGTCTTCAATGCCTTCGCCGGCTTTGCGGTACTCGCGATACTTCAAGACCATCGCGCGGATTTTGCCCTGTTCCTTGGACAGAGCGATGAGCTTGTTGGAGTCCTGAGCGACGGCCGGATCCGAGATTTGCGTGTCGATTTCGCTGTACCGCGCATCGATCTCCGCAAGTTTGGTCAGAACGCTGTTTTGTGTCTGGCTCATAGGTCGTTCAGAGTAAGTGGGTGAGCCTGGTTGGAAATGCCGCCAATGGCCTGCATTCACGGCGTCCGGGAATAGCAAAAAAAGCTCCTATCCGACGGAAGGTCGGCTTAGGAGCTTGTTTGCATGTGACCGGCACAGCTATTGCTGCGGCTTTTCTTTGCCCTTTTTCATATAAGAGGTTCCGTACTTCTTCTGGAACCGCTCAATGCGACCGGCCGTGTCAACGAACTTCTGCTTGCCCGTGTAGAACGGGTGGCACATCGAGCAGATTTCCGCGTGGATATCGCTCGCCGTGCTGCGCGTCTCGAACGTACTGCCGCAACCGCAGTGGACAACGACCTTATTGTACTTCGGATGGATATCTTTCTTCATGACTCTGACTCCCGAATACGCCCTAAACCCGCCATTCTACCAACAGCCGGCCGCCTTTCAATAGAAATTTTTCGTTTCTTGGGGGCATTGCGCCGATATTAAGGGCGCGGGGGGCCCTTGCCTGCGGTTTCCCGGGAAGCTAAAATACTATCTGTCGGTTGATGGACGCGTACGATCAGATGAGTCTATAAATAGAGGAGTCAGAAATATGCCGGAGAAACACGGAGCAAGACAGGCGGATACCTTTGCGAGAATGCGTTTTGCGCGCGTTCCGCTTCTGTTGATAGGACTTCTGGTTCTTCAGTTGGGTTGCCAGGAGGAGGCTTCCAGCACGAGGGGGCCCTCAATGCCGTCCGAGCCTGAGAAGCTCGTTGCTGCCGAGACGCCCACCGAACCTGCCGAACCGGTGGAGGAGAAGGCTCCGGCCGGCGAGGAGACCGCCGCGACTGAAGCTCCCGCGGCAGTGAAAGCTCCCAAGATGGTGCTGGACAAGGTGCTTCACGACTTTGGCGAGATCGGCCCCGGAGCGGCCGGGACCGCCAAGTTCACGATCAAGAACGAGGGAACGGCGCCGCTGAAGATCAGCCAGGTGCGCGTTTGCTGCGGCGTAGTCGCCCGGGGGGTCAAGGCCGGTCAGCAGTTCAAGCCGGGCCAAAGCGGCGTCCTGGAACTCGACTACCGGGCCGGCATGCAGCCCAGCCCTGTGACACGCAGGATCTACCTCCGGTCCAACGATCCTATCAATGGCGTCGCGACCCTGACACTCAAGGCGAAGATCGCCCGGCGCGTGGAGTGTACGCCGACGAGTCTGAAGCTCTTCCTCAAGCAGGAAAACGCCGGCGCGAAGGATATAACGCTGAAGAGCATCGACGGTAAACCCTTCTCCATCAAGGGTTTCAGGTCTACCGCCAACGCCGTGACCGCCCAATTCGATCCCGAGAAGGAGGCGACTGAGTTTGTATTGAAGCCCCAGGCCAATATGGAGAAGCTCCAGAGGAATCTCCGGGGGCAGATCAGCATCGACCTGACCCATCCAGAGTGCAAGAACATCCGTGTTCTCTATGACGTGTTGGCCGAGTACACGGTTTCTCCGCCCCAGATTATGCTGTTCAATCTCAAGCCGAACACGCCGCAGCAGCGGGAACTGTGGATTCTGAGCAACTACAAGGAGGATTTCGAGGTCGAGTCGGTCGCTTCGCAGAAGGGGACGGTCAAGCTTCTGGACAAGAAGAAGGTTGATAATCGCTGTCTGTTGAGGATCGAGTTGACTGCTCCGCCCGTCGAGGGGGATCGCGCCGTCCTGTCGGATGTGGTCGAAGTGAAGATCAAGGACGGTGAGACGCTGTCGATCCAGTGTCGAGGCTTCTATCAATAGGGCGTCGCGGATCGCAGATCCGGGCGTCTCCAAGAGGTGTGCGATTGGGAAGGTACACGGCTTTAATTCTAGTATTGGTGGGTGTTTGCGTCTTGGCGGTTGTCCTGTCCTGTCGCCCGGACACCGGGGGAGATCCCCAGGCCCAGCCGATTCGGCCGGTCGAGGGCGTCGTCCTCTTTGTTACGGGCAGTGAACTGGGGGCCCTGAAGCCTTGCGGTTGCTCCGGCGGGCAGCTCGGGGGGCTCTCGAAACGCCGCGCCATTTTCGACCGCGTCCCGGCCGACAAGCGCATGATCATCGATACCGGGGCCCTGGTCGCTGGGACCCAGGAGCAGGATGTGATCAAGTTTCGCATTCTCTTCGAGGCTTTTCGTCTGCTCGACTATGACATGGTGCACCTGGAGAAGCCGGATGTGGAGATGGCTCGCAATCTGGGGTTGCTGGCCGAACCGGACACGGGATTCGAGCTGATCAGCGCCCAGTGGAGCGATCTGGAGACGTCCCGGCTCCGGAGTTACAGCAAGGTTCTCCAATTCAAAGGGCGCAAGGTCACCATCAACGTGGCTGCGTTCGACGCGCAAACCGATTCGCCAGCGCAGGCGGCTAAGTTCTTCGGTGGCCGATCGGAGGATCTGGCCCTCAATGTCCTACTCTTGCAGAATTGGGATTCCCAGTCTCGACGCATCTGGGCCGAAGAATCCGACGCCGATTGCGTTATCTGCCAGGCGGATACGGATGAGCCCCAGGTCCTCAGCGAGCCGGGCGACGAGCCGCTGGTCTTCACAACGGGACGCTTCGGACGCCACATCGGACGTCTGGAGGTGGATTTCTCCGAATCGGGCGACCGGCTTGTATGGCGTCTGGAGGATATCCCCGTGGTCGAGACCCTCCCCGAGGCCGAGCCCCTCAAGCGGTTGTATCGCCAGTATCAGCGGATTGTCAAAGACAGCCGTCTCTTGGAGGCTTACCCCCGCGTTCCCCTGCCCCAGGGGCTCAGCTACGTGGGTTCTGCGAAATGCGCCTCGTGTCACGAGTATGAGTATAAGCGGTGGAGTAAGAAGGCCCACGCTGACGCCTTCGCCACGCTGGTGAGGGTCGGATCGGATCATGATCCCGAGTGCGTGGTCTGCCACGTGATCGGAATGGACCGCGAAAGCGGCTTCTTTACGGCCGAGACGACGCCGACGATGAAGAATGTCGGCTGCGAGAACTGCCATGGTCCCGGTTCCGAACACATCCGTTCGATGGGCGAGATCGCACCGGGGACGCCGAGGATGACGTGTCTGGATTGCCATACTCCTGAGCACAGCAGTGGATACGCCGGGCACGAAAGCGAATATCTGCAAAAAATCAAGCATTGGCGGGAACCATAAGCCTCCTTCTCTGTCCAAACACGTACAGGAAGGTAGAAACGCTTATGGTAAATACGCTTCGCATAACAAGTGTCGTGGCCGTCATCGCGGCCGTCGTCTTACTGGCTCTGGTTGTCGGTCCCAGGTCCGCCCTGCCGAAACTCCTGATGAAATACGCCGTGGGAGGCGACGAGGAGGTCAAACGCATTCTCGACGCGCCCGGGGTCGTGGAACGGTTTCGAGAGGATCAGGGCGATCAGAACGTGACACAGAAGGACGTGACTCCCCCTCTGGTCAAGCAGGCGGAAACGCTGGCGAAGATCCTCAATCCCCCCAAGGCCCCCTCGACCACGTCCAAAACGACTGGCGGGGGGCGACGACCGCCGATTCCCCCTCGGCCGGTTGCTTCTACGGCGAAGTTCGCCCTGGTCGGGACGAGCTATCTGGCTTCTGAGCCGGACAGTTCTTTCGCCTACATCAGTCTGCCGGACAAGACCGTCCAGTGGGTGCGCAAGGGCGATTCCGTGGGGCATTTGCTTGTCAAAGAGATCCGGAACGGCTCGATCCTTTATTACGATGGGCAGCGTGATGTCGAGATGTCGACGGAGCCCATGCCGGATACGGCCAATCTTCTGGAGGCGTCTGCCGGAGCCGCGACCGTCCAGGCCAATCCGGCCCGGCCCACGCCCAGATCCCCCGGCGGTCGCATCACAGGACCGGCCAAGCCGACCGCGCCGCGTCCCTGGAGTCCGGGGCGCAACCGAACGGCGCTGGACAGGTCGAAGGACCCGGCCGAGCGCAAAGCCATGGAAGATCTGGTCGCTCGACTCAAAGCCTCGAACGAACCGGGTTCCAACGTATCGACTGAAGAGCGGGCCGCCATAATGAGAGAACTTATGGCTGACCTGAGATCTTCTCGGACGGGCGCTGAGGACACCAAGAAGGTGGAAGATCTCGGCCGAGAATTGAACGAAGCTCAGAAAGCCAATCCGAATGACAAGCGCAGCAATCTCCGACGGAAACTGACCATCCCGAAGTAGGTCGGACACCGTCTTCCCGTCAATTTCGCTCGGACCACGTCCCCGTGGGTGGTCCGAGTTTTCTTCTGCGCTGTCTCCATCCTGGCCCCTCCTTTGTTACAGCCTGTTGCTTGCGACATTATGAGACGCTGTGCATCGCGTTGACTCTGGTCCCGAATGTGCTGAGCGGTAGTGACGTTCGCAATTATGGGGCTTTCCGGGCGTGATCAAGTATCAGCACTAAAAGGCCAGTTTTTTGTGGGCGAAGTGGGAACTTCTTGGGCCCGCCAATGTCTCAATAGATACGGGCCTACACTCTCGGTGCTGAGTGGGCGCGTGCTCTTTGTTTGGGTGTGGTCGCGCATCGACCGGCAGGCTTGGAACTTGCCCGTCGCGCGGCTGTTAGGGCCCTGGCATGGCGGAATGCCGGGCGCCGTTGTCTTAGAAGTAGCTTGGAGATGGGTGTCTTTTGATACGGGGTAACGAATGATGACGGAACGGCATTTCTTCTGTAAGAGGCGACGTCAGGCATTGTTTGTGGCGATCCTGGGCCTCGGCGTGTTGTGCAACGGATCTCTGTTGGCCGCGGGCCAGAATGGTTCGGTGGGCACGCCCAAACACAGCTTCATTGACGTCACTCATATCACGCCTGAGCGCGGTCAGAAGTTTCTGTCCAAGCTCCATCTGGGAACGGCATCCAAGATGCCGGGCACCAATGCCCTCCTGGTGACGGCCATGCCGGACGACCTGCAGAAGGCGGTTGCCCTGGTGGGACTGGTCGATGCGCCGGGCGAATTCGCCGTCAAGAAGCTGGCTTCCGCCTCGGCTCTGGGGACATTGCCCTCCAACGATCGGATCGCCCAGGCGTTGGGCAACCTTTCTATTGGGACCTTCGCTCATCCGCCGCAAGGCGCCGGGCAGGCCAAAGCCATCATTGATATTCATGACGGGGCGGTTTGGGCGATCGCCCCGATCTTTCAGCTTCAGGATATTGCGCTGGCCGTCGAGCTGGGACCTGAGGTCCTGGCTCAGCGTCGTGCGCAGGCGAATCCTGCGCCGGCCGTCGTGAATCAGCAGGCCAACTCGGAAACCACCACTGCATCTGGCAATACCCCCCAACCGGCTGCGGCTGACCTTGGTGTCCTGCCGCCGCGTGAACTGGAGACTGAACTCAGCCCGCTGGCGAGGGATCTCGCTTTGGCGCAGGCTGATACGAAGGTGCCGGCCTCGGCCCTACTGGGCAGTCGCGTTCAGCCGCAGAAGCCTGAGGAGAAGACCACGCTGCTGCCTGGCCAGGTCGTTCCGGATCAGGCCGGAAGCGCAACTGCTTCAGGATTCGCGAAGACTCAGAAGGCCCAAGTGGCTGTCCCGGATCGGCCCGCGATCAAATCGTCCGTTCCGGCGGCGGCGCCGAAGGTGGCCAGTCCCGCCGCTGCCGGTGGCATCCCTGGGCCCGCCCAAGGTGGAGCGGCCTACGCGCCGGCAGGGGTCGCCAACGGCGATCAGGTCGTGGATCTGGCTCTCCCGGAGAAGCTTCCGGTTATCCAGTTATTGGACCTGGTCGGCAAGTACATGAATCTGGATTACATGTACGATCCGAAAGAGGTCACCGGTGAAGTGACATTGAAGTTAAACGGCGGGCTCCGTGGGTCGATGACAGTTAAGGATCTGTATCTCCTGCTGGAGGTTGCACTGAAATCCCAGAACCTCGTGATGACGCGACACAAAGGAAACATCGTGACTATTCGACCCCGCGACAAGGCGCTCGAGGCGGACCCCATCCTGGTCCAACCCGGAGACCCTGAGGTGGGGGCGGGCGATATCGTCGTAACGCGTGTCTTCGAGCTTGAGCACATCGACGCGACCAGCGCCCAGAATCTGCTCGAGAGTATGGAGTTGACCGTCGCCCTGACGCCGATCGCCGAGAGTGCGACGCTGATCGTGACGGCCTACGCCTATCGCATGGAGCGGATCGAGCAGTTGCTGAAGATGGTGGACAAGCCGGGCGAGCCGCGCGAGTTCCGCTATCGTCAGTTGCGCTACACCATGGCCAAGAACCTTGGCGAGAAAGTCAAGGCGCTGGCCGAGCAAATGGAGAGCGTCAATGTGACCGTGGGCTCCGGCGGTGGTACATCCAGTCCTTCGACGCAGACCAAGAAGCTGCCGGGTGAGTCGGAGGCGGCCTATCGCCAGCGTCTGGCCCGCATTCGCGCATCAGCCGCCGCGCGGGCGCGACAGACCACCTCCAAGCAGCCGACCGAGGAAGTGACCAAGCCGGGCGTCTACCTCGACGCGGACGAGCGCACCAATCGTATCCTGATGATCGGTGTCGAAGAACAATTGGAGGTCGTCGACGGTCTGATCGACGCGTTGGATGTCGAGCAGCAGGACCTTCGCTCGATGAAGCTCTATCGTATCGAGCATGTGGACGCCGAAGAGGTCAGCAAGAAGTTGCAGGAACTGGGCATCATCAGCCGCTTGCCGGAGACCGGTGCTTCGGGCCGGATCACTGGCGGGCCCAGAACAACTCAGGGTCAGACCGCAGCCGATAGGGCCCGCGCCGCTGCCGCGGTCGCGGCCGCGACCGCAGCCGGTACGTCTGAGGTCTCCGAAGAAGGGCCGGTCGAGGAACCCCAGGTGGTGGTCGTCGAATCGACCAATTCGCTGCTGGTCAACGCGACGCCCGAGCAGCACACCCAGATCGAGACCATCATCGGTTACGTGGATAGTGAGACCCTGGAAGGGGAGATCCCCTATAAGATCTATCCCCTCGAGAATTCTTCGCCTGAGCATTTGGCGACCGTGCTGCAGAGTCTGATTCAGGAGACGACGCAGAACGAGGACAAAGAGGGCAAGATCCAGACCGAGATCCAGAAAAAGGAAGACGATATTACGATCGTCGCCGATCCGAACACCTATTCGCTGATCGTCCATGCCAGCAAGAAGCACCAGGAGTGGATCTCAACTTTGGTTCAGCAACTGGATAAGCGTCGCCCGCAGGTTCTGATCGACGTGACCCTGGTGGAGATCACCAAGACCGACCAGTTCACCTACGATCTGAATCTCATTCACAGTCTTCCGGATTTGACCTCTACTTCGGGTCTGACGAACGTGATCCAGGCCGGCGCCGATGCGGCCAGCAGCATTACGTCCGATTCGATCCTGGGCAAGCTGGAGAGCAGCGATCGGAGCCAGTTCGCCGATATGCAGTGGGATGGCGGGCAGTTCAAGGCCTTCTACGGGGATAAGCATGTCAATGCCTTGTTAACCGCGATGAAGTCGAATAACTACGGTCGCGTCCTGGCCAAGCCGAAGATTCTGGTCAACGACAACGAGCCGGGTACGATCAAGACGACCGACACCACCTACGTGGAGAAGACCTCTTCGATCCCGGTCAGTTCAGGTGGCGCCGGCACGGACACGACGCTCATTCAGACGGCGACGGATTTCACGCCGTACGAAGCCGGGATTACGCTGGACATCACGCCGCACATCAGCGAGGGTGACCTGCTTCGCCTGGATATCTCGCTGATTCGTTCGGACTTCCTCTCTGGTGGGGATGCGGACAAGCCGCCGAACACGACGCAGAGCGAAGTCGCCACTGCGGTGACGGTGCCCGACGGCAGTACGGTCATTCTCGGTGGTCTGCTCAAGCTGAACCAGACCAGGGGCGGCAAGAAGGTGCCGATTCTGGGCGACCTGCCGCTGATCGGCGGCCTGTTCGGCGGTGCGAACAACGAGGATCGACAGAGCAAGCTGTATGTGTTCGTCAAGGCTGAAGTGATCCGACCCGAGCAGGGGATGGCCCAGGGGCTCGAGGATCTGGAGAAGCTCTCTGAGCGGAATCGTCTGGCCTTTGAGAAGCACGAGCAGGAATTCCAGAACTACCAGAGCTGGCCGGGCATCAAGGCCAAGCCGGTTCAGCCGGAGAAGGTGCTCGAAGCCCAGTAACGTGCACACGACAGCCACTGAATGCAGGCAGCTCAAGTTTATGAAGAATCTACTGATAGACACAGCAACTCGGACGGGATTGGTCGACGCGGAGAAGCTGGCCCAGTTTCTCGAGGAGAACGAAGGACAGGGCCGGCTGGACGAGGTCCTTCTGAGTTGCCCTTACTTCACTGAAGATGTGGTTCTGAAGCTCTTCGCCGAGGCTCTGGGCTGGGAGTATCTGCCGGAGGTCTCCGAGAAGTCCGTTCCGTCGGAATTCATCGAGACCGTCCCGGCGACCTACGCCCAACATCATTATCTGGTGGGGGTGCAGTCGGAGGGCAGTGACGGCGACGGCGAGTTGGCCGTAGTGCTGTCACGGCCCCTGGACGCGAACACGTTGGACAATGTCTCCAAGATGACCGGCATGGCGGTCCGCCCGGCGCTTTCGACGCGGGCGGCCATCACCGCCGTGATCGACGTTGCCTACGAGCAGCGCAACACGGTCATCGACGAGGTCGTCGAGGAACTGGATTCTCAGAATATCGACCAGTTGGTCGATGAGGTTTCGGCCTCCGACGACCTGCTCGACGTGGTCAACCGTCCGCCGGTGATCCGGCTGGTTAACGACATCCTGTTCCGCGCGCTGCAGTTGCGGGCCAGTGACATTCACGTGCATCCGTATGAGACCAAGATCCAGGTCCGTTATCGGATCGATGGCATTCTCTACGATGTCCTAACATTGAATCGCAACGTTCTGCCCCTGATCACCTCGCGTATCAAGGTCATGGCGGGCATGGACATCGCGGAACGCCGGATGCCGCAGGATGGACGCTCCAGTGTTCGTTTGGGGCAGCGCGAGGTCGATCTTCGTGTGAGCACGGTCCCGACCAATTTTGGAGAGCGCAGCGTCCTGCGTCTGCTCGACAAAAGCACGGGCGTGTTTGCTCTGGAGGAACTCGGACTGGCTTCCGATGACCTCGAGAAGCTCGACTCGTTGCTGCATCGCGCTCACGGCGTTATCTTTGTGACCGGGCCGACCGGCAGCGGCAAGAGCACGAGCCTCTATGCGTATCTGAATCGGATTAATTCGGCCGAGAAGAACGTGCTGACGATCGAAGATCCGATCGAGTACCAGCTCGAGGGAATCAGCCAGATCCAGGTCGCCAGCAAGAAGGGGATGACCTTTGCGACGTCGTTGCGGCACGTTCTGCGTCAGGACCCCGACGTGATCATGGTCGGTGAAGTGCGTGATGTGGAGACCGCCCGCATGGCGATCCAGTCGTCGTTGACGGGCCATTTGGTCTTCAGTACGCTTCACACGAACGACGCGGCCGGTGCGGTGAGTCGTCTGCTGGATTTGGGCGTGGAGCCTTATCTGGTCAGTTCGTCTGTGATTGCGATCATCGCGCAGCGACTGGTCCGGCGGGTGTGCCCCGACTGCAAGCAACCCGCCCAGCCGACGGAACGCGAACTTCGCGATTTGGGAATGGGCTCGTTGGAAGATAACAAGGACACGACGTTCTATGTCGGCGCCGGTTGTGAGCGGTGTTTCCAGACGGGCTATCGCGGACGAACGGGCATTTACGAGGTCATGCTGATCAATGAGGGAATCCAGGAGCTGATCTACAAACAGGAAACCGCCGGGCAGATCAAGCGGCTCGCCCTCGACGCGGGCATGCGGACGCTCCGCATGGACGGGGCCCGCAAGGTCCTGGACGGACAAACGACTGTTGCGGAAGTCTTGCGGGTGACCCAGGCGGATGTGAACTAGAACGAACGCAACGTGTCGGCCGATGCCGACACGACGCGGACTCTTGCAGAGTCCCAGATGCTTTGATATTCAGATTTTCCTATGCCAAGATACCAATACACGGCGATCGCAGCAGGAGGCAAGAAGGTCAAGGGGACCATCACCGCCGAGACCCCCTATGCTGCTCGCAAGCAGTTGCGCGTTCGGAGCATCCACCCTTCGTCCATCAAAGAGATCTCGACGGCTTCGGAGAGCAAGGGGGCTCTGTTCCCTTCGCTGCACCGAACGAGCAAGGCGCAGATTGTGGACTTCACCAAGCAACTGGCGACCCTGCTGAATTCGGGCATCAAGTTGACCGAAGCCTTGTCCGTCCTGCAGTTGCAGACGTCCGATCAGCGTTTCAAGACGGCCCTGACCGAAATCCGCGATCGGGTCATGACGGGCGAATCCTTCACGGACGCGTTGAGCGAATACCACAACTTCTTTGACGTGATCTATGTCGCCATGGTTCGCGTTGGGGAAGTCACCGGAACACTGGGGGGCAGCCTGAGGACGATCGCAGATTTCATGGAGAAGCGCCAGCGGGTCGAAGCGAAGGTCCTCACGGCGATGATCTACCCGATCGTTCTGATCTGCTTCTGCCTTTTGGCAATTCTCATTCTGACGACGAAGGTCATCCCGAAGATCGGCGAGCAGATCGCACGGACCGGCCAGGAACTGCCCTGGATCACCGAGCAGATGATGAATTTCAGTCACGTGTTGACGAGTTGGTGGCTGGTCGTGATCGTGGCGGGGATCCTCGGTTTCGGCATATTGCTCAGACGCATCTTTCGGACCGATCGCGGAGCGTACCTGCGCGACAAATTCATTCTGTCCTTACCTTTCTTCGGGCCGCTCATCAAGCAACGTGTCGTGGCGCGTTTCGCTTCGACCCTTTCGACCCTGATCGGTTCAGGGCTCGCGATGGCCGAGTCATTGCGGGTGGTTGCTGAAACGACCGGAAACAGCCTGATGAAGCGGGCCTGGTTGATCGCCCGCTTCATCAGGCTGTTTCCGGTCGTTTCAGCAACCTCCCGCAATGACTCGGCCATCGCGAGCCCTGAACCGATCAGGGTCGAAAGGGTCGAAGCG
>JANQFY010000210.1 GCA_028277585.1 Sedimentisphaerales bacterium | reverse complement strand
AGCTTCGAGAACAAGCGTATCCTGGGCACCGTTCCGGTCGAGGAGGACGGCTCGGCCTACTTCGAAGTCCCGGCCAACAAGTTCGTCTACTTCCAACTGCTCGACGAGAACAAGATGATGATCCAGTCGATGCGCAGCGGGACCACCGTCCAACCGGGCGAACTGACCGGCTGCGTCGGATGTCACGAGAGTCGCCAGATGGCGCCCATGCAAATGCCCCAGAAGATGCCCCTGGCGGTTCAGCGTCCGGCGACCAAGCTCGACGGCTGGAAAGGCGAGCCGCGACTGTTCAGCTACATCAAGGAAGTCCAGCCCGTCTTCGACAAGCACTGCGCGGGGTGTCACGACTATGGCAAGGAGGCCGGCAAGAAGCTCGTGCTCGCGGGCGACCGAACAAACGTGTTCAACGCCTCGTACAACGAGTTGTGGAGAAAGAAGTATATCAAACCGATCGGCGCCGGGCCAGCCGACACGCAGCCGGCGTACTCCTGGGGATCGCATCCCAGTATGATCGTTCAGAAGATTCTCAAGGGACACAAGGACGTCAAGATGACGGACGATGAGTTCGAGCGCGTCGTGACCTGGATCGATATCAACGCGACCTACTACCCGCGCTACGACACGGCGTATCCTCAGAACCTGGCCGGACGCTCGCCGCTGAACAACGCCCAGATCAAGCGTCTGACCGAACTGACGGGTGTCCCACTTGCGAGGCTCGCCAGTTTCAACAGCAACCTCGGGCCACAGGTCAGTTTCGACCGCCCTGAGTTGAGCCCCTGTCTGGCGAAGATCAAAGATCCGAACAGCCCGGCCTACGCCGAGGCGGTCGCTATCATCCAGGCGGGCAAGGACATGCTCGCCAAGAGGCCCCGCGCCGACATGGCGGCCTTCGAGGCGTGTCCTGTCGATCAGCAGCGCGAGCAGAAGTACGTGCGACAGGAACAGATCGAAGCGGCCAATCGCCGGGCGATCGAGAGAAACGAAAAGCGCTACGACGTCGACATGCGGTAAGCGGAAACCGCGACGACATCGCAAGCGACAATGCAGCCTGGCATGACGAGACAATGGGAGAGATCGCATGCAGAGCGCAGCGAGAAGACGGTTCCTGCGATGGATACTCATCGCCCTGGTCTGTCTGCTCGCGCTCCGAGGTCTCGGGAGACTGGCCGGCCCCAGCCTTCGCCACTGGCAGACCGAGCAAGCCATCGCCCGTTTCGAGGCTGCTCCCTCGCAAACCGGCGCTGACACGCTGGTCCGGCTGATTGACGAAAAAGTCCCCACCGCCGAACAAGGTGCGAGAATCCTCGAACTGTTGCTGCAACCGAGAATCGTCACGCAACCGTCTCACCCCTTGGGCTCGTCTCCCACCTTTGAATTGGACCGGCCCTTTGCCGTGCCGTTTCGCAACGTCAGTCTCGCCAGAGATGAACAGATCTGGTGCGACGGCGAGCTTCTGCGCAGCTCGACAGGCTCGGCCATGGATGTCGTTGCAGGCCTCCCCGTGACCCGAGGTTTGTATCCCGCTCCACAGAGGGCCGGGACGTACCACATCAAGTCGCAAACGAGATACGCCCTGAATCTGCATCATCGAGAACGCACCTGGTCCTGGCGCCCTCTGAGCGGCCCGTTTCCCCGATGCCTGCTACCTCGCAGAGACAGCATAGTTATGCCATTCAGGTCGCTCAAACAGTGGGACTACACCTGTACGGTGGTCGCAACCGCGGACGTAGTGGTCGTGGACAAGTCGCAGTCTAAGGCCTCGCCTCGCCCTCCAGCACAGGCGGGGTATGACCGGGCCACCAGGACAAAGCAGTAGCGGAGAGAGATTGCATGTCACGTGAAACGAGAAGACCAATCGTACGGTGGACACTTATCGGCTTGGTCTCCCTGGTGGGCTTTGCCATTCTGTGTCACGTGATTGGATCAAGCGTTCGATACCGGCGGGTCGAGCGAGCGATCAAGCAGTTCGAACGGAATCCATCACATACCGGCGCCGGAGCGTTGGCGGAGCTGCTTCAGAACTACACAGCTACGTCCGAACAAGGGTCGCGTATCCTCACTCTGCTGCGCCGGCCTACGATTACTGCGCGGTCGACCTATGCGGCGGGACGCCCCGTTTGGATCGCCCTGGAGCGGCCGTATCACTTGAGCTTCCGGGACACGATGAGTTGTCGGGATGAAATCGGAATCGTCCAAAGCGGAGATCAACACATCAGCCGACACAGCTACAGTCCAGCGACCGTGCAGATCAACGGGCTCTCTGCCGAGCAGGCCAAACCGGGAGTTCATCAACTCACGGCCCGGGGCTTCTACAGCGTGGCGTTCCGGCGTCCTGGCGGGCTGAGCGAGGCCGGACACTGGGCCGGCGATCTGCTGCGGAAGATGGGATTGTCGCCACGCCGGGGCTCATCGCTGGGGCGCGTGTACAAATGCGAGTTCGAGACGCCCTTCGAAGTGACAGTCGCCCCCGAGGACCGGGCGGAAACCATCGAACTCGTGTCCTCGAGCCAGCTTGGTGACGCGATGGTCCGTGCCTTCGAGTTGGGCGTTTCTCGAGACCTTGGCTCCTACCGCGCCCCTTCAGGCCGAACGCGGCATGCCACCGCCAGGACACTTCGGTATCGTGACCTGCCTGTTTCCGCCGTGTTCCGCGTGAGGCTCCACTTGTCGGACGAATCGGGACCGGAAACTGTCCTGGAAGATCCCAAGCCATTGATCGCCATGGCTGGAACATCCGGAAACCGGTCCCTTTCCTGCTGGTTCAACAAGCCCGGCACATACACCGGGACAGTCGTCCTGCATCCCGACTTGACCAGGGCTTACCAGGACCCAACCATCAAGACGATCTGGGCCGAGACCGTGGAGTTCCCGATCTCGTTCACCGTCGAGGCAACCCCCGTCTCTGCCGGCCCTCAGGCGCCGATGAAGCCGAACGAGACAACAGCCTCACTATACTGAGATGCAGGGGAGGACGCTCGTGCGGAAGGAAGTGAAAGGACCGTTCCTGCGGCGATGCTTGATCGTTCTGGCTTGCCTGCTGGGGCTGGTTGGGCTCGCGAAACTGATCGCGCCGAGCATTCGCAGTTGGCAGGTCGAGCGAGCGATCGCTCGCTTCAAGCAGAACCCCTCGCAGGAATGGGCGGATAGGCTGGTGCAACTACTTCAGAGCCACGCGGCGACCGCCAAGCAAGGGTCACGCGTCCTAACACTGTTGCGCCAGCCGCGCATCACCACGCGCGTTGCCTACCCAGCCGGGCAGGCGGTGGGAATCGCCCTGGAACAGCCATTCGGCCTGAACTTCCGTGACACGCTCTGGCGCCAGGAGAAGATCGGGATGGTTGAGGGGCAGGATAGCCGTAGCGTCTCTGGGAATGGCAAGGACGGCCCGAGGACACTGTACTTGCGTGGGCTCTTGGCCTATCAGGCCGAACCGGGCGCCCATCAAGTCACAGTCCGGGGCACGTACAGCCTGGCACTGCAACGTCGCGGTCGATTGTTCGGCGTGGAGCGGTTGCTGCGCAATCTCTTCCGCGAGGTCGGGCTGTCACTGGACGGGAGTTGGCAACCAGCGCGTCAGTACGACTGCGAATTCGAAATCCCCGTAGAGGTGACAGTCGTCCCGCCCGAGGAGGCCGAGCCAATCGAACTGGTATCATCGGCTCAACTCGACAGAGCGATGAGAGAGGCTATCCGGATACGGCCCTGTAACCGCCATTTCCCCTATCGCTCAGATACCGGCCAAGTCAAGTTCAAGCGTCTGACAGCCGTCTCCTACAAGAACCTCCCCATCGCGGCGGCGTTTCGACTGCAGCTTCGCCTGACCGAAAGTCCGGACGGCAGCATCCTGCGGGAACACCCTCGACGGATCAGGGCCAGAACCGGCGCCTCCGGGAGGATCGTCTTGGACTCCAGGGAGTTGTCCATCAAGACGCCCGGAGCCTATGCCGGCACCGTCGTCCTGACACCCGATCCCAATATCGCCCGCATCGACCCCGCCATCACCGTAATCTGGGGCCGAACCCTGGAATTGCCCGTCTCGTTCACCGTTCACCCGGAGCAGATCGAGGATTGACAGCCGTTCTGTCAATATGAGAACCGGACGCTCAGTGTCTGGTCCTTGAGGATCGTCACACTCTGGTCGAGTTGGACTCGGAGTTCGTTACCCTCGAGCGTCAGAGAGGCGCCGACCTGTCTGTCGTTCAGACACACCGTGACACCTGTTGGATCAGCGTCGGTTGCCTTCTCGAAATCCAAGCGGGCCAGCCGCAAGGCGCCCCATCGGACCTCGATAGATTCGGCCTGCCGGCGACCGGTCACTCGCTGATGGAAACTGCCCCAGCCCTGGGCTGTGATGAACGCGCTGCGGAAGCAATCCTTCTGCACCTTGGGAGCAAAACCGATTATGCCCTTGGGCCCATGATAGCGAAAACCACCGATCGAAACGAAAGGTGCATAGCTGGACATCGCCCTCGTATAGTGGTTGCCGTACTCGACCTCGTTGTACGGATTGCGTTTGGACGGATGGTAGCGATCGTCGACCGCTTTGACGATCGTCAGCCCCTCGTCGACCAGGCCGTCCTGGATCATCAGCGCCGCTACCAGATGCTCCTGGCCCGTCCAGCACTCGCTGAAGTATCCGACCACGAGTTTCTCCCAGTCGTTGCGCACCTGGCCCGGCGCCTGGTCGGCCCCACCACGGGGGAAGCTCACCATTACCGCGCCCGCCTCACCCGGCATCCAGTACCGTCGCTTGACCTTGATCGGACAATCCTGATAGTACGCGTTCACATCCTCGTGGAAGTTGTACTTGAAGATCGACGCCAGCGCGGCGCGACTCTTCTCCAGCGGCACAACCCGATCGAGCCCCACCTGCCCCGCCCAGGCCTGCCCCATGAGCTGATCGATGTGACATCCCTTGTTGTGATTCGGAGCGTACAACTTCTCGGGGTCGAGGACCTGCTCGAAGTACTCCCCATTGAACAGTTCCTTCGGAATGTTGACCCGGCCCAGGTCGGCGATGCGCGCGCATTGCCGGGCAAATTCTCCGTCGCCAACGTCACTGGCCATCTCACCGCCCGCCCGCAACGCGGCGCAATAGAGCGTGCTGATCCAGGGGATCTTGCCGTACCAGACGCGGTCGAGCGTGTTGTACTGGGGCCCCTCCATGACGCCGTCCGCTGTGCCGCTCTTGGCCTTGTCCTGATCGATCAGAATCTGAATGCTCTGCTTGATCCGGCTCCAGTTGCGCCGGAGGAACGCGTCATCGACGGACATCGCATGATCGCGGTAGGCGCGCAGGATCGTGCCGCAATGCCCATCGATGGCATGCTTGGAACCGTAATGATGTCCCATCTGGCTCACCTCCCCGCGATAGGCGATCACGCCGTTGGGCAGGAAGGACAGGCCGTAATCGACCTTCTCCCGGTTGGAGCGAGAGAGATTGGGGAAGATCCGCCCGAGGGCCTGCTCGTAGTGCAACACGTGCGTACAGTTGCCCACGCCGTGGTACACGCCTTCCCAGCAGTAGTGGCGCCCTTCGTTGAACGGGTCGTCCGTCAGGTCGTCCAGCCGATAGCTGACAATCGTCGCCAACGTGCTGATATTCAGAAACGTCCGATTCAAGAACCAGACGGGCAAGGTCGAATCGTACCAGGTGTCGCGCCACGCCCTCGTTGAACCGAACAGATACTCCCGCTTGCCGGCGATGTAATCGGCAACATCCGAAGCCGAATGGAACTTCGTCGCGTAGTGGTGGCGCAGCTTGTCGGCGTTGCGCAGCCGGGCACTTCTCAGCGGGCCGGCATGCACATTCGGAAAATGCCAACTGAGAGCAAACGTCACACACTCGCTCTGTCCGGGCTTCAGCGTGAGACGGCGAACGATCCCGCCCACAGGCCGGTCGGGGCTGAGCGTCACTTCGTGCTCTCGATAGTTCGGGGCGGCTTTGAAGACCGAGTTGATCTGGAAGTTAGCGGCGTCGCCGATGCAAGCAGAAGCGATGGCATCCTCCCCATCCAGCAGGGCCAGCGTCATGTCACCATAGTCGGCCAGCCCGTGCAGATCAACTCGATTCGGATCGTCGCTTGACTTGCGCTGAGCGGCCGAGCACTGGAACTGCAAGCCTCCCGCGCCGGTCACGATGCGATTGCGAACGACGGCGTCCGAAACGCCCTCTCCGGGCTGTCCCTTGGCAACCGTGGACTTCGCGACCGGATTCTCCATCCAGCCGGCCAGTTCCACCTGGACGGTCTCGTCGCTGGTGTTCTTGACGGTGTACTGCAATACCGTCGCGGGCAGACTGGAATTCTCGATATCGGTGGGGATGAAGGGCGAGAAGGCATCCAGTCGAACCGAAACAGGGCATCCGGAATCGGCGTAGTCCACCGTACCGATCGGGTACCGACCCGTGAAAGAAATCGACTCGAATCCTCTTGCGTCGAGCGTGCGAATGCGGCTCGCGCCATCGACGATCGTTCGGATCGCGAAGCCTTGTTCGAACCGCTGGATCTGTCGAGCCGGCTTGACGTAGTACGCGTCCCCCCCCGTGCCGGAGGCGGTGGGGAACTTCACGTTGAAGATGTCCCATTGCCAGAGCTTGCCATCACCGCCCAGATAGACCTGGCCCGCGTTGAGCCCTCCCACCGGCATGCCAATGTAATCCAACTCACCGGCCGCCTTGGTATACGCCTGTGAGTCTCGACAATCCAGGGGCCCGGCCGTCGCGGCGACCCAACTGCTCAACACCAGCGCCACAGCTATCAACGATGCGATCACAATCGATTTCAAGAGACACCTCAATCCTTCTAGTAGGACAGAACGACGCTGATCTTCTTGTCGGCCTTCACAACGCAGGGCTTCTTCAGGTCAATCACAACCGCGCCGCTATCGCACGTGTAGGTGGCGCGCAACGTTCGTCTGCCCAACTTGACCTTGACAGATCGAACGTCTTTGCCTTCACCGACATCGAAACGCAACCGGCTCAGCCTGACCCGGCCGTGCATGACATGGATAGCGTTGGTTTGCTTCTTGTCGGTGCGCTTCTGGGAGATGATCCCCCACCCTTCCGCAACGGTGAAGAAGGTTCTGGAATCGTCCGGCTGGAGTCTTGGAG
>JANQFY010000129.1 GCA_028277585.1 Sedimentisphaerales bacterium | reverse complement strand
GCCCCGGCCGCCGCCTTTGAAGGAGGCGTCCAGGCCGGGGCGGACACGACGCCGGACACATCGCCCTGGCCGTCGGCAACGGAGAGCCGTCGGACTTCTTCAACATGGCCAGCGCGCTGGGAGCCTTCACGATCGAAAAGGTCAGCATCGACCGAGGCCGCTAGGCCGGACGCCCTCCCTTGTCATCCTGAACGAAGTGAAGGATCTCGGCTCCGATCCCGGCATACCTCTTCTTCGGTGGCCAGATCCTTCGGCGTTGCCTCAGGATGACAAAGTCGTGGTTGTGCGCGGTCAACAGAGGCGGCAAGAACTGGAGGGATACGTTGATGTGCGGCAGCCCAGATGAGGGGAAGAAGGGAGAGCAACGCGAGCGAGTACAGCCGCGACGACCCAGCACCGTGCGTCGCCTACTTCCGCTAATCGTCGGGCCGTTGTCGGTCCTCGCATTCTCTTTTGCGTTCACGTACCTTGAAAGCAGCCGTTTAGGATGGGGGACGAATTGGTTTGTGCGCAAGTCTTTGGAGACAGCCGCTGGTCCGTTCTCCGGCATGCGATGTGTACCCACCGAGCAAGCGTTGCCAGGTGCCATGTTCTACGGGCTCCTGCTGGCGGGCGCCATACTGACTTACCCGGTCCTTCCCTGCAAGTTCACCAAGTACGTGACGTGGGTTGGGTTTCTATTGTGGCAGTTTTGGGGCCTCGTCGGAGCCAGAGTCGGCGTGTGACAAGGCGGCACGCCAATCCGCAATGGACTGTGCCAATCTGACAGCCCTGTCCTGCCTTGATGACCCCCTCTTCTGCGGGCAGAAACCGCGATAATGGGCTCGTAGAGACGCTTTTTCGTTTCTGGCACGCCGTTTGCAATTCTACTCTGTCGGCACCGGAGTGTGCCATGCAACGTTGCGAATGTAGAGATGAATTGATAATGACAAGCAGCACAGTAGCGATAAGCGCATAGGAGGTATCACTATGATCCTTGCACCATTGTGCCGAACGAAACAGGTTCCTTTGAGCCGACTGCACAATCAGATGGACGATTTGTTCGAGGGGTTCTTCAAGGGGTTCGATCGACCGGTCGCGCGGACCAAAGCCTGGCCCGCGATCGATCTGGCCGAGCAGGACGAGGCGCTCGTGGTTCGCGCGGAAGTCCCGGGCTGCGACCCGGAGGACATCGAGATCTCCGTGTCGGGCAACACGCTGACGATCAGCGGCGAGAAGAAGGAGACCAAGGAAGAGAAGGACAAGGGCTACTACCACATCGAGAGCGTCTCGGGCAGTTTCCGCCGCGAGGTGAATTTGCCCACCGACGTGGATAACTCGAAGGTGGAGGCGACCTGCACGAACGGCGTCCTCTCCATCACCCTGCCCAAGGCCGAGATCAGCAAGGCCGTGAAGGTCCAGGTCAAGAACAACTAAGCACCCGTTCTCCTGACTGACGAGCAGCGCCGCCTGTGCCTACCCCGCGCAGGCGGCCTGCCGCTTCCTTTCTCACGCTCAACACCGTTCGAGTTGCACTGCCCTCTGACTTTCGCGCCTCGGATCCGGCCCTATTGACCCGCCCATCGACGCTTCGCCGGGAAGAAAAGTGCCGCCCAACTTAATTTCCCTGCTAAAATAGTATGAAACAAGTGCGTTTGGCTGGGATCATAGAGGGTGGCAGCCTATGGCGAACGAGTTGACTATCCAGATGATCCGGCGGGCACAGGCCGGGGATAAGCAGAGTCTGTCGGTCGTGGCCGAACAGGTCAGACGCAAGGTCCATCTCTACATCTACCGCCTCACCCTGGACTACCATCTGACCCAGGATCTGACCCAGGAGACGGCCCTGCAGATGATCAAGTCCCTCAAGCAGCTTGAGGTGCCTCATGTCAACGGCTTCTGGGGCTGGGTCCACCGCACGGCCCTCGGTAAGGTGCAGCACGATTTTCGGCGCCAGGGGGCCAAACGCCTGATGAAGACCCCGTCTTCCGACAGCTCTGCGCTGGAGTCCCACGCGGCCGATTCCGGAGACGCGATGGACGTTGTCATGCGCGAAGAGGCCCGCAACGCCGTGCAGGGCGCCATGAAGGCCATCGAGCTGAAATACCGCAACATTCTGGTCCTGCGCTGCTTCGACAACCTGTCCTACAGTCAGATCGCCGGCATTCTGGGCGGTAGTGAACTAAGGGCCCGCTTGCTGTTCTTCC
Organism: Sedimentisphaerales bacterium; assembly: GCA_028277585.1. Lineage (GTDB taxonomy): Bacteria > Planctomycetota > Phycisphaerae > Sedimentisphaerales > Anaerobacaceae > Anaerobaca. The sequence goes on along the minus strand of JANQFY010000129.1, from coordinate 1,757 downwards.
GAGCCAAACGTTCTCTGAAGGGTCAACTGGAGCGACGCGGCTTCAAGCGCGATTCTCTGCTGGCCGCCCTGACTATGTATGCCGGCCTGACTGCCGGAACGACAGAGAAAGCGGCCGCCGGCGAAGTCGTGCTGGCCAGTTCCCTGGAGACGGGGCTGGGCCTGGGCCTGGCGGGCCTGCTGACGGCTCGAACGGCGATCGCCGCCGCGTGTGTCCTGGCCGTCGCCGGTTTAGCGGTCAGCAAGATCAGACCCGAATCCCCGGAGGCGGCGCGGGACCGATACTACAGCCAGTTGTACACCCACCTGTACCCTCTGCTAAATCACGAGGCGTTCGCGGCTCCATCCCATCTGATCGATGCCAACGATCCCGATCGAGATGGGTTTCTGGTGGTGGAGCAGACTTCTCCTGAATCACAGCGCCAACGACTGCAGACGGGGCAGGTCACTATCGATCTGGCGAACCAACCGAGCATGGGCCCTGCATTACCCAAAGACCACTGGATCGAACTCGGTTTCGACGGGCCGATTCGAGATGGGGCCGGACCTGATGTGCTGCTAAGAGTGCAGGGCTGTCGCGGTCTCGTTCGCGTTCTGGTGACCGATGGCGCCGGTGCGGTGCACGAGCTGCGCCGACCCCTGTGTCTGGGCAAGGGCGTCTGCCGCAGAGAGCACGTCCTCGACTTCGATCTGCACGGGCTGGATCTGCCCTTCGAACCGCGTGGCGTGCGCGTGCTGGGGGCCTTCGACTGGGGACCCTACGGCGGCGTTCGGTTCTACTCCATGCGAGCCCGCATCGGGCGGTAGGGGCATGCCCCCGTGCGGGCCCACATCATCTGCCGGAACGAGGGCGTTTCACGACCACCGGCCCCCACTTTTTTGAAACGAATCTCTTCTGGTGGGATCATTAATAGTAGGGAGAGTCATTGTCCTGGCGGAAGGAGAATGCGAATGGCGATTGGACGACTCACCGCGGCCTGGATCGTGCCCTTACTCTGGGCGGGCTGTCTGCAAGCGGGCGCCGAACCGTTTGCCAAGGGCCCCTACCTGGGGCAGACTCCCCCCGGATCTACGGCCGAGGTCTTTGCCCCCGGATTGATCACCGATACGCGGCCCAGAACGTGGGAGGCCTTCGGGACCTTCTCGGCCGATGGAAACACCTTCTGTTTTCATCAGAGCAGGGGGATCTTCATTACAGAGAACACAGACCAGGGTTGGAGCGCCCCGACGCGTATCGACATCATCAGAGAGAGTCATCCCGCAGCCTGGTCGCCGTGTCTGTCTCCGGATGCCAACAGCATCTACTTCGCCAGGGCCAAGTTGAAACCGGTCTCCAGACGCAATCTGTATCGCTGCGATCGAACGGCACATGGCTGGGCCGAGCCGCAGCAACTCGGACCACCGCTCAGTTCTCCGTCCCCGGAAATAACCTGTTCTATAGCGGCCAATAGCACCCTCTACTTCGGCTCCGGACGGAACAGGCCGCCTGGCGTCACGTATGACAACATCATCTGGGCCGCTCCTCTGGTGGGCCAAACCTGGCCTCGGGCCGATCACGTCTCCTTGAATCACCCACAGGCCGGTGATCCGGGCATTGCCCCGGATGAGTCATTCATGGTATTCACCGCCATGAATCTGCCGGGAGGTCGTGGGCAGCGCGACATATATCTGACCCTGCGACTGCCGGAAGGCACGTGTTCCAAACCTCGAATCCTGGGCCCGCGCATTAACACGCCCTATATTGAGCTTGGCCTCACA
>JANQFY010000087.1 GCA_028277585.1 Sedimentisphaerales bacterium | reverse complement strand
CGGGAGCTGAGCATCATTCTCATCATCAGGGTTATAGCCTGAGGACAAGGGGGCCGCCTGCCCCTCGACGGCCGGTTCGGCCTGTTGTCCGTTGTCTGTCTCTGTCATGATCTGACTCCCATTCCATCGGTCCGGCCAACGCCAACCTTTTAGCAACGGCTCTGCGTTCGGTCAAGGGGAAATCGCCGAGCCGGGACCCGTTCGGCGGGGTCCGATATCCGGCCCGTCAGAGGCCCAGCAACCACATCTCGAACTGGATCAGCCCCACGGGGGCGAAGAACCACAGGGCGAGCTTCATCTCCGCGTAGATGTCGTCCCAGTACTCTCCCTCGAACATGGACCACATCTCGGGCTTGAACCAGAAGACGATCGCCTCCCAGAAATTGGCCCAGTGGCGGAAGAGCACCCATCCCCAGAGGAAGTAGATCGGGCTGTTACAGAGAAACAGCAGCAGCCATACTCGTGCCAAGTCCACTATTCTTCTCCCACATCCGCGAGATCCGCCGTTTGGTTGTCTCGCCCGTGTCGTGTCTAACCGACCGATGGCGCCCTGGCATCGGCCGGTCCCTTCTCCATGGATGCGCGATCCACGCTGATAATCAATTCTTTTTGCTTACAGGCGCTCAAAATCCGTGAGAAACCCGTCGCTGAGGCGTCTATTCCTGAGCGAACCGGGCCGACGGTTGAAAGGGCCGCGTCGGTCGTGTATATTCGCCCGCAACGTGAGCGATAGGCACGATTCCGACAAACCGGCCCGTAGAAGGGCGCCGCTGGCGAAAGGGAACCGATGGACACACTGTTCGATGTGCAAGGCAAAAACGTGGTCATTACCGGCGGGGCCGGGGTGCTGGGTGGGGCGATGGCGCGGGCGCTGGCCGCACGAGGGGCCAAGGTCTGCGTCGCTGACTTCGACGAGAAGCGGGCCCAGGAACTGTGCCAGGAGATCGAGGCTGACGGCGGCACCGCCTTGCCCGTCAAGATCAACGTGCTCGAGCGCGACACCGTCCAGGCGGCGTTCGCCTGCGCTGTCGAGTCGCTGGGCCCGGTCGATTGTCTAATCAACGGAGCCGGGGGCAACCAGAAGAAGGCGACCTGCGTCCCGCCCACGACGTTCTTCGATCTGCCCGAGGACGCGCTGCGGATGGTTTTCGATCTGAACTGCATCGGTACGATGATCCCCAGCCAGATCTTCGGCAAGCACATGGCCGAGCAGAACGCCGGCACGATCATCAACATCTCATCGATGTGTGCGTTCCAGCCGTTGACCAACGTCGTGGGCTACTCCGGCGCCAAGGCGGCGGTCAGCAACTTCACCCAATGGCTCTCCACCTATATGGCTCAGCGTCATTCGCCGCACATTCGGGTCAACGCGATCGCGCCGGGCTTCTTCCTGACCGAACAGAACCGGTTCCTGTTGACCGACGAGAAGACCGGGGACCTGACCGCACGCGGCCAGACGATCATCGATCACACGCCGATGGGGCGGTTTGGAGAGCCGGACGAATTGATTGGAACACTGATCTGGTTGATCAGCGACGCGGCCAAGTTCGTTTCGGGGATTGTGGTCCCTGTCGATGGCGGTTTCTCCGCCTTTAGTGGCGTCTAGGGGCCGGACGGAGGGGGTCTTCCCCCGGCCGAGCCGGCACGTGCAAGAAAGGACAGGACAATGAACGAGGAGAAACGGCCCGGTGGACTGACCGCGCTGGCGGTGCTCAATCTTGTCTTCGCTGGCTGGGGCTTTCTCAGCCTCCTGGCTTTCGGCGCCTTCCTTGCCTTCCGCGACAAGATCCCCACGGAAAACATGGACGAGGCTGAGCGGGCGCAGATGGAGGCCCTCCAGGAGATGAGCCTTTCCTCGTTCGGGGTCATCATCGCGCTCTCGGTTATTGCGAATGTGCTGCTGCTCGTCGCGGGCATTGGCTATCTGAAACAGAAACGGATTCTGGGTCGCATGGTCGGCAACGGCTACGCGATCGTCAGTATCATCAGCAGTGTAGTCTCGGCTCGGATGTTCACCGCCGAGATGGGCGGCGGGGTCAATATCGCGACGCTCATCGGCCTGATCTATCCAGTGGTGACACTTATTCTACTCAATACGACCTTCCGAGACGACCTGACCAATTGAACTCGGGGACAGTCACATCGGTGTCCCCAGGCCGGGAGTGAATCCAAACGATGGCATCGAAGAGCTCGACGATGCGACACATACGGCTCATCTGCCTCCACTGGTGTCGTCATGCCATGCGGAGCGGGTCGGGCCTGGTGTACCTGATGGTGGCGCTGGTCTTTGGCCTCTCGGTGGCGCATATCCTGATCATGCCGGTCGAGCAACTCATGCTGAAACAGAAGCGTGAACTGGGGCAAACCGATCCCGAGGCGGTCAACCAGATGATCGTCGGCGTGGGGCGGCCTATCGCTCAGTGGGTTCTGGGGCTGCGATCCATGCAGGAGATCGCCGAGGAGAGCGCGGCGCCTCCGTCCTCAGCTGAAGACGCACGTGCGGACGATCCATGGACGAGTTACCTGTTGGAGGAGAAGCCCGCACTGCTCTCGGCGATCTTGCTGGTCATGCTTTTCGGTATGCCCTTCGTTATCTCCTTCCTGGCGTTCAATCAGGTCAGTGGCGACGTCCAGAGTCGCGGCCTGCGCTACCTGCTGCTGCGCACCGAACGGCGCCATATCTACTTCGGGCGTTTCCTGGGCGTCGCATTGTTCTCCACGCTGGTGATGGCCCTGATCGTCGCGACCATTGTTCTCTACATGACTATGAAGATCCGCATCTATCCGGGAGGCGCCTTGCTCGTCTGGGCGGCGCAGGGCTTTGCGGCGCTGGCGATTCTCATGCTGCCCTACATCGCCCTCTGTTCGCTCATCTCGGCTTCCGTAGATTCGCCTTTCTTGTCTCTGGTCCTTGCGAAGGTTGCTATTGCCGGGGTCCTGCTCGTCGCGGTCCTCGGCGGGTTGGCGTGGAAACCGGCCAAGTACCTGCTGTACGCCTTGCCTTGGGCATGGCAGTGCCATCTGCTTCACCCGGCGTCGAGTCACTGGATGGCGGCCGGCGGCGCATGCCTGGCCTATACCAGTGTCTTTCTTATGGTTGGATACGTTCGTTTCGCCAAACGCGATCTATAGGGTTTGCCATGACAGACGTGGTTTCGATCAAGGGGCTCTCCAAGCAGTTCGGGCGGATCCAAGCCCTGCGCGAGGTGTCCTTCACCATTCCGGCCCATTCGATCTTTGGCTTGCTCGGGCCCAACGGTGCGGGCAAGACCACGCTCTTCTCAATCGTTGCCGATTTCCTGAAGGCGGACGCCGGCTCTGTGGAAGTGCTCGGCGTCGACACGCGTAACATCACGCAACTTCGCGGGCGGCTCAGCATCCTTCCCCAGGATGCGCAGTTTCAGCGGAACGTGCCCATTCTGGATCAACTTGTCTTTTTTCGCCTTCTCGCCGATCGGACGCTGTCCGAGGCGCGAGAAGAAGTGGTCCAGAGCCTCGAAATGGTCGGACTGCAATCGGTCGCGAAGCGGCGTATCGGGAGCCTATCGCACGGCATGGTGAAGCGACTGGGGATTGCTCAGGCTTTCCTGGGCCAACCCGAGGTGATCCTGCTCGACGAGCCGACGGCCGGGCTCGATCCGGCCAACGCTCGACAGATTCGTGATCTGATAAAGCAATTGCAGTCGCGCGCGACCATCGTCGTCAGTTCGCACAACCTTGCCGAGATCCAGGAACTCTGCGATCGCGTTGCGATCATGGATCACGGCAAACTTGTGCTGGCCGGCTCTGTTGACGAGATCACGCGATCCGATCGGCAATTCGACCTGCGTCTGTCACGGCCGCTGACCGAAGAGGAGTTGGCCCGTCTCTGCGATCTGGATGGTGTGCGGGAAGTGCGCGAGGCGGCGGTCTCGGTAGTCGGTGCGAGTCAGGGCGGTGCGGATTATGCCGTTCGACTGGACCTTTCTGATGGCCGCGTCGATCAGGACGCGGTGACGACGGCGCTGCTTCGAAGTGTTCTGGACATGGGTGTCACGCCGCGCGGCTTCACTGAAGGGCGCAGTCTGGAGGCCCAGTTCCTCGAGTTGACAGGCGACGCGGGCAGCGTCGTTGCCTGATTCGGATGGGCGGGACATTTCTATTAGCGTCCCTTCATTGGACGCGCAATCCATGACGCCCCGAAACAAGGGGCAACTCGTCGCCCGGAGTCTCTCTGCCCGGTGATGTCACGTTTCGCGGTTGCTGAGCCGTCAAGGCCGTTGCGATTGTGGAAACTACTTATTTCTCCCGTTTTCGAGACAGGTAGACACGTCGACTTAGAATCTTATGTGATATAGTTCACATTATTATTTGCCTTTTGGGGCGGTTTCGCAAGGGTGTGACAGTGTGTTGCATCTGTGGATACAGTGGATGCATAACACCATTATCCACCGGCAGTTGTATCGCGGCCGGTGTGGCGGCGCATTAGGTGGAGAAACTTTAGCGTTTTTCCACTTTTTAAAATTAATTTTATAGACGTTGTGTTAGCAAAACGTTACATTAATAGGTTAGTCAAGGTGTATGGTTTCTCGCCCTCAAGACCCATCCCTTACACAGTTTCAGAGGGCAAATGCGTTATGGACTTGCGAGTCCAAGGAGAACATCGTGGCAAAGGGCACAGTGAAGTGGTTCAACGATCAGAAGGGTTACGGATTCATCGTCCCCGACGATGGCAGTGAGGACCTGTTCGTCCATCACTCGAACATCAACGGCACCGGCTTCAAGACGTTGGCCGAAGGTCAGAGCGTCGAGTACGTCGCGGCTGAGGGCAGGAAAGGCCCGGAAGCCCAGAACGTTACGCCCTGCTGACATCGGGAGAGGGTAGTGAATGGGTGGGGCTCACAGTCGAGTCTCTACTCTGTGCCGGGTAGCATGTCCCGGAGCCCGTACTAGATCGACGGGAGAATCGGAGGCTGTAAGGTAGTGTTTCGCAGCCACGGTTGGTGTATACCCCTACCTCTCAGAATTCAGTGACCGGAACGCGCATCACTGTCGGTTCGCGCGAGTGACTGTCCTTTCGGGTGGTGACACGCCGCCTTGGACCGACAGGTGCGTAGTGTTCGATCCCGCAGACACCTACGCGTCCGGCTGGTCTGTCCTGAAGCACCCATTCATCTAGATGGGTGGCTGTGGCCGCGGCTACGTCTGGGCGTGGAAAGATGTGCCGTGCACCATATGGTGCGACGCGAGAGATCTGCGGTGCGCTGAAGGTTCATGTGAGCAGGGTGAGCCTATCCCTCCCTATCCTACATCCAGGTCTGGACTGTACGCCGACATGCGGTTTGTATGTCGGCGGCCAAGTGGTCCTCTGTCTTGCCGTTCGATTGGCAGGTGTCCGCGTAGACGGTTGTGAAGACGCTTCGGATCGTGCGCAGCGCGTTCGGGCGTTCTTCCTTGAAGCGGTCGGTTCGAAAAGAACGAGACGCCGCTCTGGGTTCTTCCAGGGCGGCGCCTCGGTGACTCCGTGGTGAGCATGAAGCTAGGGCTTCTTCGCTTCGTTGGGGTCCGATTCCGGTCCCTGCATGCCGGTCATGTGACGCTGGAAGATCTCGGCGGACTTCTCGTCTGTACCGAGATTGCTGCGCGCCTTTTCCGTTTCGTACAGAGGCGTCAGGTCTTCGGGTTCCATGGCGACGTGAGGCGTGAGGAAGATCAGCAGCTCCGTCTTGCTCTTCTCCTTGATGGTGCGCTTGAACAGGTGTCCCGCGATCGGGATGTCTCCCAGGAGGGGGACCTTCCGAACCGTATCAGTGATCTGATCCTCGATCAGACCGCCGATGACGATGGTCTGTCCGTCCTTAACGGCGACACGCGTGTCGGCTGAGCGGGTGTTGAAGACTTCAGGAAAGAGATCCTCGGAGATCTGAACGGTCTCGCCCGTTCGCGTGGTGATCTGGGGCGTCACGATCATGTTGACCAGTCCAAAGGGATTGACGGACGGCGTCACGTCCAGAACGATGCCGATATCGTCGCGGTAGTCGAACGTGGTTGTCGTGGTGGCGGTCCCCTGGCTGCTGCCGGTGGGAATCGGCACTTCCTCACCGACGGTGATGGTGGCGGTCTGGTTGTTTCGCGTCAGAATGTAGGGTCGCGACAGCACGTTGAGTCGACCCGCCTCCTGCAAGGCGGAGATCGTGAAGTCGAGATCGCCCTCCAACGTCTGAACGGTCAGACCCGACAGGGGTTGACCGAAGCTTGTGATGGACTCGGTCGACCCACCGCTGTCGCGCAGGTTCAGCATGGAGAACTCGGTTCCCAGGTCCACGCTGTTGTTGTGGCTCAGCTCGGCAAACAGCACCTTGATGAGCACTTGTCCGACGGGCTTGTCCAGTTCGTCGATGATGGGTTTGATACGCTCGTAGTTCTTCGTCGAGGTCAGGATGAGCAGCGAGTTGGTGTCGGCGTCGGCCTCGAAATAGGTCTCTTCGTCAAGATCGTTGGCGCCGCCTGAGGCTTGAGACGCCGATGTAGTGCCGCCACCGCCCGCCGCCTGCCCGCCTCTCTGCCCTCCCTGGAACTGCTGGCCCGTCGTGCCGGTGCCTTGCTGGTTCAGCGCCTGCAGTTGCTCGAACAGGCTGTTGAGGATCTCCATGAGATTCGAGGCGGTCGCGTTCTTGAGCGGATAGACGAAGATCTGTCGTTCCTGCTCGGGGTTCTCGTCAAGCTCTTCGACGACGTCGGCGATCACCTTCAGTGTTTCGGGGGGGCCGCTGACAACCACCGAGTTGGTCAGCGAATCAGCGGCGGCGGTCACCTCGATGTCCGATCCGCCGGTCGAGGTGCTCTGTTGCTGTCCCCCGAATCCGCCCCGCATGAACCGCGTCATTTGATTCTGCTGATTGCTCGATTGAGTGCGCGAGTTGCTGCTCTCGCCGAAGACTTCGTTAATGAGCTCGGCGGTATCCTGGGCATCGGCGTACTCCAGATGGAATACCTTGACGTCCGCCACGTTGGGGATTGGTGCGTCCAGCTTCTCCACCACACTGGCCACGACTTCCAGGATGTTGTCCGGGCCGGTCACGACCACGGTGTTGGTCTGGCTGTCCGCTGCGGCGACGACCTGGGCCTGGCTGCCGCTCTCCTGATCGTTCTGGGAAGTCCGCCCGCCGGGACCTCGGAACATCATGGGGCCGAAGAAGCCGCGCTGGTTGGATTGCTGGGTGTCCTGCCCCTCCCCGAAGAGCTGGTTGATCACCTCGGCTGTGTTCATGGCGTCGGCGTAGCGAAGCTGGAAGATCTTGACGCCCGCGACCTGAGTGGTCGTATCGTCCAGCGACGCCAGCACGTCGGCGATGAGGTCCAGCACCTCGGCCGGTCCCCGGACCACCACGGAGTTCGTCCGTTCGTCCGAAGTGGCGATGATCTGGGTGTTGACACTTCCTCCCCCCTGATTCTCGTCGTCGCTTTCCTCCGCGGCGGCGCGCTCACGCTGCCGCACGAACTCGGCCATGATCTCCTGCGGGGTCATCTCGGAGGGGGTGTCGTCTGTTTGCTGGGCCCAGCCGATACGGGGCAACAGCAGGCCCATGCCGATCAGCGCCATGCCCATGATAAACGTCTTGAGAGTGCTCATTGCTGCTATCTCCTTCGCGTCGAATCGCGCCTCTATTCCTGTGTTGTCTGTCCGCTAACGCCCACCGCGTCCGCCGAATCCACCCCGGCCCATTCGCTCCATCATCATCCGCATGGGATTGAATCCTCCAGGTCCGCCGCGGTCGCCCCCACGGCCGCTGCCGCGACTGCTGCGTCCGTTGCTCTGATTGCTCTGTTCGAACATGGTGTTGATCATCGTCGCGGCGCTGGCGGCGTCCGCGTTGACCAGGCGAAAGACCCGGATCTCCGAGACCGACGCCATATGCGTGTCCAGGGCGGCGACGATCTTCATGAGCCGCTGGATGTTGGCCATGGTGTCGGTGATAATCAGGGCGTTACCGTCCTCGTTGGCTTCGAGACTGGCGTGCTCGGGGATCAGCACCGTGAGATTCTCCTTCAGCGCATCGGCGGTCACATAGCGTACGGGGATGACATAGGTGACGACGTCGTCGCTGGGGAGAACCGCTTGCGGATCGCGCCCGGTATAGACCGGGAGGTTCTCCTTCTTGGCCGCCTCGAGCGTGACGACCTTGAGGACCTTGCCTGTCAGGACGGTGGTCAGGCCCTTCTCCTTCAGCATGGAATTGATCAAGGAGACCGCCTCTTTCAGCGCGATCGGTTGCCGGCTGATCACCGTCATGCGGCCGTCGATCAGCGGTTCGTTGGATATCACCGTCAGGCCCGCCGTTTCCGACAGGTATTCCAGCACGGCCTGCAGCGGCGTATCCTGGAAGTTCAGCTTCACCATGACGTCCCCGTTGGTCTTGACCACCTCAACCGGCTGGGCGGCTGAAGCAGGTGAGACGGCTGGTTTGGGGGCCGGTGTGGTGACAGCTTGGGCTTCTTCGGGAGGAGTTGACTCGTTCGGCTGCTGAGCGGCGCTATGCCCCGGCGCCAGCAGGCTCGCGGTCGCCAGTATCCCGGTCAGGATGATCGTTCGGTACGTTCGCATGATTATGGTCTCCTACGCATTCGATTATGACTTGGCAAATGTCCCACGGTTCGTTCAACCCCCGAGCTCCTGCTTGCGGCGTTCCATGAGTTGCTTGAGGATGTCCGCCTCTTCGCCGGTGGGGGCTTCGGTTGTCGCGTCTTGCAGGGCGCCTGTCGGGCTGTCTGAATACTCCATCAATTCGGTCATGGTCACGGCGCCGAAGCCGCCTTCGAGGTCCTGACCGATTCGGACGGTGATGGTCCGCTCGCCGAACGCGTACTCGATCGAATCCAGGGTCAGTGACTTGATCACGCCTCGCGCCACCTGGGCGCCCGTTTGCAGACGCAGCACGCTATTGCTGCGGGTATCTTCCAGGAAGGCGATGAACTGGCCGTTCTCCTGAACAACGCCCTTGAGCAGCAGATAGGATTCGGGATTGGGGACGGCCGCTACTTGGCCTGGCTCGTCGCGACGTTGTCGGGCGAAACCCCGTTGTCGCGAGAACATGTTGCGTTCGAGAATGACCTCGTAGCGCGTCCACGGACTCTGCTGTTCGACGGTGGTCTGACCCAGCCCGGCGGTTGGGCTCAGGGTCAGGACCGATCCCAATACGGCCGTCATCAGGATCCCTATTACGATCCTATTGCAGTTCTTATTCATCGCTGACCTCGGACTGTGTCGCTTGGGGTTGTTCTTCTTTGTCATCCAGGTAGAGGGCCGAGAGACGCAATTGGAGCGACATGCTGTCGCCCGACTCGCTGGCCGAACCGAGCTGCATGCTCTTGACCTTGACTGGCAGGGCCGCCGTCTCAATGCGCCACAGGAACGGCGCCACGGAGCGAAGCGTCCCTTTGCCGGCGATGACAAACGTCATTTCCTTGAGCCCCTGGTCGCTGGCGACTCGCTCGGGCTTGACCGAACTGAGCGTCAGCATCGCCTCGGACGACCACTCACGCAGCGCCCTGAGGATGCGGCTCTCCGCTTCTGTGTCGGTGCGGAAGCCGTCGGAGAGCATCATCCTGTAGCGCGGCGCCAGGAGTCTTTGTCGCTCGAACAGAGACTGCGCTTCGTTCAATTCCGCCAACAGTTGCTGACGGCGCGCCTTCTGGTCATCCAAGCGGGTCTTGACCGGCCCGAAGATGAGCTTGTCCACGATCAGCGCGCCGACAACCAGGGCGGCGACTATCAGGATGATGCGTTCTCGTTTCGACAAAACCATATCTATCTCACGCCTTGGAATTTGAACTTCACGGCAAACTCTTTCTCGGTCGAATTCCTCCCAACGTCGCGGATGTGGATCATCTGCACGTCAGAGAAGACCTCGTTCTGCTTGATGCTGTCCTGGACCTCGATCACGCTCGTGTCATCGACCGCGCGTCCCACCAGCGAGCCTTCGGCGTTCTCGGTCAGCGCCAGGCTGGTCGCCCAAACGCTGGGCGTCTCGGGGAAGGCGAGTGTCAGGTGTCTGATGCATTCGAGAAACTCAGGTTTCTGGCTCGTCCAGCCGCGAGCGTACGACATCCGCTCGACGACCAACCGCGCGTCGGCCAGGTCCTCGCTCATCGACTCCAACTGCTTGGTGTAGGTTGCGATATCGGAGCGTGTCATCTGCCAGTCGGCGGCGACGGCGCCAACCGCGACCATACACGCCACCGCGACGAAGGCGACCCAGCCGGTCAGACGCTTGCGCGAGGAGATCTCTTTGCGCCCAATGCGCGGATTCAGGAAATCCACCGTCGGCGGCGTCGTGCCGGTTCCTGTGATGGCGACCGCCGCGGCGGTCATTGCTTCGCGACGCTCCGTGTCATCCACCGTGTCCAGTCCCATCATCGACATTCGGATCTGCCCGTCGTCGACCTGGATCTGAGGCGCCAACTGCTCGTTGAGCCGATCAACCGCGCCGGCCGGCAGACCACAGGCGTCGTATAACGTGACGCGGTACGGCGGCGACTGGTTCTGCTGGGGAAGCAACAGCATCAGCCGTTGCAGAGTAGCTGTCAATTGCTTGACCTTCTCGTCCGGGGCGCCGTTGACTCCCGCCGTCGGGATATGGCTGATCGTTTCCGGGCGATTCTCCGATCGGCTCCAGAACTCGCAATAGCCGGGGCGGCTATAGAGCCCGTAGCTTCGCCCTTCACCCGTGGGGCCGGACGCTTCGTCGAGCGCCAGAGCCGAAACCGTCATGACCTGGATCTGCAGCCCTGCCGCGGTGGCAAATTCTCGGATCTGGTCGACCAGTTGTCGGCGTGTCGCCAATAGCGTGATCGTGGTGCGCTCCGAATCGCTAGGGGCGCCGCAATAATCCAGGACCAACTCACCGGCGTTCAGAGAGAACGCCCGCTCAGCCTGGATGGTCAACAGACCCGCCAGCGCGTTGGCGACCGCCGGCGGGGCGACGATCTCGCGGGCGATGATCCACTTCGTCGGAATCCCGACAATCGCCTGTTTCGACGCGAAATGGTTCGAGCGCAGGAACAGCTTGAACTGCCCGCCCAATTCTTGTGCGTTGGCGTCGCTCAATGGTTCGGCGAAGTCCCAACGGCCCGCCCGGCGAACCTGCGATCGGCCCACCCGGGCGCCGACTTCGGCGACACCGACGCCCAATTCGTCAATGGCTAATCCCAATACCGTCCGATTGCCCAACATAGTGCTTGTCCAATCAATTCATACCCAGGATGGATTCCGTCAGAGGCTTGCCTTCCCGCAACGTCGAGACAATCTCCTCGTCCAGGGGCCATCCGAAAGAAGTTAGCGACTTCCAGTACACGATTCGTGCCGATCCGGTCTGCATGTCGAAGACCGCTTTGTAGCGTTTGTAGGCGCGTCCGTTGCCCGAGAGGCAGACGATGTCGCCCGAATACTGCGACGATCGCACCGTGATATAGCTGCCGATCCCGACCGCCTTGGCCGCGTCGAGGACGTTGACGACCCAGGCGATCGAGGTCAGTTCCGCATTGGTTGTGCCGCGATAGGACAGCAGCGCGTCAGCGTCACTCTCCTCCAATCCGGGCAGGCACATCAGGACCTCTTTCGAGGCGGTGTTGACGTTGACCAGGCCGGGCAGCGTGTCTTCATCGCTGGTGGTCAGGCGATCGGCGATCTTGCCGAACTCTTCCGCGCTCAGGCCGGCCTGGAAGTGGAAATCCAGAATGTTGTCGTAGCGCGGGTTGGTCGGGACCAGCGTCATGATCTCCAGGGCCCGCTCCTCATCGAAGTTTTCTTGCAGCGTCGTCTGCAGAGTGCTGCGCGAGCCGGCGTCGTTGATATTGATACGTTCGTTGCCCTCGCTGTCGGTATTAGCCTCGACGCTGTAGACCGTGACATAGTCGTAGAAGCCCGTGTCCAGCGAACCGTTCTGGTTGTCGTCGGGCTGGCTGAGGTCGCCGTCGTTTTCGTGGTCGTCCAGGATGCCGTTGAGATTGGTGTCCTCGCCGTAGAGTAACTCCTCCGAGGCGCCCTTGATTAGCAGAATCTCATCGACGGTCTCCAGCGGCGCGTTCTTGCAGTTGTATGCTTCCGATTGCAGCAGGTAATACTCGCTTTCGGCGCCGCTGGTCGATACCTCGCTGTCCTCGTCGCGCCAGTCGATAATGGACGCGGCCAGCTCGGCGGTCATGCCGGGCAGGTTCTGCAGCATCTCGAGCGAGGCCGAGTTCAGGTTGATCTTGCTCGCTTCGTCGGTCAATCCATAGTCGTAAGCGTCGTCGTTCTCCAGGTTCGAGTGCAGGACCCAGAAGTAGCCTTCGCCGACCTGCATTCCCTTGTAGGCGTCTTCGATATCGGCTTCGTCGGCTTCTTCTTCGGCGCCCGATGTCAGGCGGGCCCGGATGTACTGGGCGGCGCCAGCGGCGATGCATTCAGTTTCCAAGGTGGCGACGTGGTTGGCTGAAACCAGGGCGGCCACACGCATCGACCGCGCGAAGACCAGCGCCAGGCCGGCCAGAACCAGGACGACCCAGATCGTGACGATCAGGACAGTGCCCTGGCGTTGGCGTGCGCTTCCTCCAGCATTTCGAGTCAGCCGTTTCATCCGCCGATCCCCCCGGCTGCCTGGCCCGTCGTTGTCGTCGTTTCTGTTTCACTTGTCGAGGCGGCCTCTCCTCCGCAGGGCAGGGCGAAGCTCTGGATGAGACGCCGCCTTGGGTCTTGTGTCGTTGCAGCGCCGCCATTGCTGTAAGCGACCTCGATGTCGACCTCCATCGCCAGCGGCAGACTGTTGGCGTCCGCACTGGAATCCCATTCCTCCTGCCAACTCTCTCCGTCGTAGTACCGGAAGTTCAGCGACATGACATCACGACAGAGCACCTGCTCCTCGGGGTCGATATCGCGAGGCGACAGCAGGTTTCTCGTGATTCGACGGACGAGTCGATAGTTCTCTCGATCCTCGTCGTCGTCCTCCTCCAGTGCCAGTTCGATCTTGCCCAACCCTCCGACCAACTCATCCTCATCGCCGTAGACATGTGTCGTATAGAACTCGACGGTATCGCTGTCGTCGCCTTTGCTGTTGCGGCTGCTGGTCCCCAGAAAGGTCTCCGCCAGCCCGCCGCCCAAGGGTAGGACACCGACCAGATCCTGCTTGAGCAGTTCGATCGCGTTGATCGCCTGGGCGGTCGGTTCGACGGCCGCCAGGGCGCTGCGCCGCGCCTTGAAGCCCGTGTAGAGGGCTGAGTAAAGGCAGGCCGCTACGACGACCATCAGGCTCATCGCCACCAGCAGTTCGAGCAGTGTGAAACCTCGAGATGACCTTGCGGCGGGATTCATCTCACTCCTCCTCCGCATAGGCCAGCGTCGCCAGGGTGATCTGCCGGTCGAGCCCCTGCGATTGCCATTTCACCGTCAGGCGGACCTCGCTGACCAGCGAATCCGACCAACTCGAGACGTCGGTCGACCACTGGTACCCCGGCCAGTCCGAGCCGAAGTCGCCCCGTTGACCGCCGCTCTGCCAGTCCTCCGAGGTGATCAGTTCCGTCAGTTTGGCGCGGGCCAGCGAAGCGGCTTCCGTCTCCTTACGCGACAGACCTCCCAAACGCGTGCACAGAGCGACCGTTCGCATCGCCACGGGCATGATGATGGCGATCAAGACCACGGTCGCCAGCAGTTCGGCGAACGTGAAGCCGCGGCGCCGGCGGCTCCTGCTAATTGTCGTATTTGGAAGCGTAGTAGTCATTGCTCCGCTCGCCTTCGACGATGGAAAACGATTCCGTGACACTGGGACTGGCGATCTCCAGGGCCAGCCCCGCCCGATCGATCAGCCGGACCGTGCCGGCGGTGACGGTGCCCTGAGGGGTGAACTTCAGATAGATATCGGTGTCCTCCTGGTCCAGGTCCTCCAACTCCATGACAATGTCCTTGGGCAGTTCGAAGGTTCGGCCGAATTCGGTCTCCAACTCCTCGAAGATGCCGGCCTGTCGTGCGGTCAGCCAGTAAGTGCGGTCCTGCGTGTCGAAGTTCAGGCGATAGACGACTCCTTCGCTGATGGCCTGAGACCGGGCGAACTGCGTCAGCGCCAGGATCTGGGCGGCGGTGTCGTGGGTCTTGCGGGAGGTGAAGAACCCGCGCAGAGACGGCGCCGCCATCGCCAGGACGGTCGAAAGGATGACCATCACCAGGATCAGTTCCAGGAGCGTGAAGCCCTGGTCCGTTCCGCTTTTTCTCTTCACTGTGTTCATGCGATTGCCCGTATGGAACAGCTCCACCCTTGCCATGAGGGGACGATTATCTTGTCTTGTCCGACCAATTCTTGATGTCGTCGTCGCCGCCCAGTTTGTGATCGGGGCCGACGGAGTACAGATCGTAGCCGTTCTCGTTGTACTGGCCCGGGTAGCGGTAGACGTAGTCATTGCCCCACGGATCTTGCGGCACCTCGCGTTTGAGATACGGCTGTTGCCATCCGTCCGAATCGGACGTCGGCTTGACGACCAGGGCTCGCAGCCCTTCCGTGGTGGTGGGATAGCGACCCATGTCGATCTCGAAGGCGTCCAGCGCCACCTCGAGTTGGGAGATCTGTGTCTTGGCCGACGTGATCTTCGCCTGCTGGGAGCGTCCGGTGAACTTGGGCAAGACGATGGCCGCCAAAGTCGCCAGGATGACCAGCACGAGCATCAGTTCGATCAGGGTAAAGCCCGCCCGGTTCGACCGGTGTTGCATCTGTCTTTCGTCTTGTTGGCTTGCCGATTTCATGTCAGTCCTCAACTTGTGAAATGTAAAGATTGGAAATCAAACATCAAAACTGCGGAATCGCCGCGTCGCGGCGATGACCTCCTCAATTCTGCATCTTGCGTTTTGCACTTTGATCTTCATGCGTGGCCTAGCGGATCAATTCCTGCAGGTTGAAGATGGGCAGGAGCATGCCGATCACCACCGTCCCGACCAGAACCGCCATCAGAAACAGCAACGCCGGCTCGATCAATGTCACCATCATCTTCAGATGGCGATCCAATTCCTCTTCATACGCGCCGGCCAATCGCACCAGTTCCTGGTCCAGCCGCCCGCTCTCTTCCGCGACAGAGACCATCTCGATCACCGACGCCGGGAATAGCAAGCGACAGCCCTCCAGGCTGCGGGCCAGCGGGTTGCCTTTCTGGACGCTCTCGGTGGCGCTGCTGACGGTGTCGGCCAATACCTGGTTGCCGATGGCTTCCTTGGCCACCCGCAGCGAGGCGATCAGCGGGACACCGGCGCCGACGAGCGTGCCCAGCATGCGACAGAAGCGCACCAGGGCGAACCGCGCCATGCCCGTCCCGAACAGGGGGGTGCGCAGCATCAGTCCTTCCATGGACCGTCGTCCTTCGTCGCTGGTCAGCATGCGTTGGATGGCGAAGACGATCAGGGCGATCCCGATCACCAGCACGAACCAGTATTTCACAAGAATGTCGCTGGCGACGACGATGTAACGCGTCAGCGCGGGCAGCGAGCCGCCGAACTCGGCGAACATCTGCGAGAAACGCGGGATGAAGAACGTCAGTAGAAAAACCATAATGCCGGCCGCCAGGACGGCGAGGATGATCGGATAGACCAGCGCCGCTTTGACGCGGCCCTTCAGATCCGCCTCGCGGGCCCGGAAGGTGGCGATCTGTTCGAGGACGATGTCGAGGAAGCCGCCGGTTTCGCCGGCTCGCACCATCGCTACGTAGATCGGAGAGAACGCTTTCGGGTGCAGGCTCAGGGAGTCGGCCAGGGACATGCCGCCGGCGACCTGATCGTGGATCACGGCCCAGAGTTTCTTGGACGCCACGCGGGACGCCTCCCGGCTGAGAATGCTCAGGGCCCGGCTCATGGGCACGCCGGCCGCCAGGAGGTTGGCCAACTGACGCGTGAAGCTGTCGATTTCGCGTTTTGAGATGCCGCCGAAGCGAGCGAAGAGCCCTTGAGGTTGCGCCTCCTCCGTTCTCTCGACCGATACGGGATTGAGGCTGAGGTCGAAGAGCTGCTCGATGGCCGTCGCCCGGTCGGCGGCTACGAGCTTGTCGGAGACTTCCTGTCCGTTGGCGTCGATCGCTTTGTAGGTGAATGTCGCCATGTTGGGCCGTTCTCACTACGTCGTGAGACCTCCAAGATTGTGCTCGCTGAAGGTGTCGTCTTTCGTGACTCTGAGGATCTCCTCCACCGTTGTGCGCCCCTGCTGCAAATGGCGGAATCCGTCGTCGCGGAGGCTGGTCATTCCCTGTTTCGCCGACGCCTGACGCAGATCGAGCGGGGACGCGTTCTTGAGGATCAGGGTACGAATCTCGTCGGTGACGACCATCATCTCGAAGATGCCCATCCGACCTCGGTAGCCGGTCCCTTGGCAACGCCGGCAGCCTTGCCCTCGATAGAGCTTCTCGGGCACCGCGTCGCCGAACCGCTGCTTGAGCCGTTCAAGTTCGGGCCCGGCAAGCTCCTCCTTGCATTCGGAGCAGATTACGCGCACGAGTCGCTGCGCGATGACCGCTTCCAGCGAGGAGGCGACCAGATACGGCTCGATGCCCATGTCCACCAGACGCGTCAGCGCCGTGGGTGCATCGTTTGTGTGCAGGGTGGAGAAGACCAGGTGGCCGGTCAGGGACGCCTGGATGGCGATCTCGGCGGTCTCGACGTCGCGGATTTCACCAACGAGGATGACATCGGGGTCGTGACGCAGGATGGACCGCAATCCACTGGCGAAGGTCAGGCCCGCTTTGCGGGAGACCTGAATCTGATTGATGCCATGAAGCTGATACTCGATGGGGTCCTCAATGGTGATGATCTTGCGTTGAACGTCATTGATCTGCGAGAGCCCGGCGTACAGCGAGGTTGTCTTGCCTGATCCGGTCGGTCCGGTGACGAGGATAATGCCGTGCGGCCGCTCCAGGATCGTCTTGGTGACATTCAGATCACGATCGGACATGCCCAGCTTGTCGAGCCCGAGCAGGACCGACGATCGGTCGAGCAGACGCAAGACGACCGCTTCGCCATACAGCATAGGAATGACTGAGACACGGACGTCGATCTCCCGGTCGGCGATGAGGATCTTGATGCGACCGTCCTGGGGGATGCGTTTCTCGGCGATATCCAGCTTGCTGAGGATCTTCAGGCGCGAGACGATCGCGGCCTGGAAGTGCTTGACCTCGCTGGCGATAGAGGTTTCCTGGAGCACGCCGTCGATGCGATAACGGACGCGCAACGTGTTCTCGAACGGTTCGATGTGGACGTCCGTTGCCCGCAATTCGATGGCTTCGGTGAGGATCTGGTTGACGAAGCGAATGATCGAGGCGCCCTCGGCCGCGTCGGTCAGGTCCATGTCCTCGTCGGCGTCTGTATCGATGACCTGCAGACCGTTCTCACCGGCCTCGGTGATCATCGACTGAACCGTGTCGGCTCCGACGCCCAGGTGCTGTTTGATGCACCGGTCGATGTCCGCCAATGGCGCCAGTCCCAGGCGCAGATCACGCCCGGTCGCCAGACGCAGTTCGTCGATGGCCGACGTGTCGAACGGATTGCTCGTAACGATTAGGACATCATCGTCCCCGTTCTGAACGGGAATCACGTGCTTTTCGAGCAGAATCCGGGCGGGGAACTTGGCGAGGAAGGCCTTACCAAACGAACCCTCTTCCAGTTCCACGTAGGGCCAGTCGAATTGCTCGCTCCAGAATCGCAAGAGAGCTTCGTCGGCCAATCCACAAGCCGCGAAGGCCCGGGTCGGAGGCTCGCCCGTTGTGAGCAAGCCGTTCACCTCCCGGGCCGTCGCGTCGTCGATCAGCCCCTGTTCGACCATCTTGTATACAAGTGTCTTCATGGGGCTTGTCATGGCTAATCCAGCATTCCCATCATGACCAGTTGAGCTTCTTGCCGCAGCGTGAGGACCTCTTTCAGTTGTTTCTGGGCGACCGCCAGTTCCTGCTTGGCCTTTTCGCGGGCCGACCGCAGCGCGGTGAGCTTCGCCTTGATTTCATCCGGGGTTGCGGCGGTGTTCTGCAACGTGGTTTGCAGGGCGTCCCCGGCCGTATCTACGGCCGTGGGTTCCCCGCCGAAGGGACCGCGCGGCCTCTGCCGTTGGCCCTGCTGACCGCCCTGCGGGCCACCGGGCCGACCACCGGGGCGTCCGCCCGGGCCGCGTCCGAACATGCGGCCCATGCCGCCGCTGGTCTGCCGACGCAGGGTCATGACTTTGGTCAGACGCGGGCCGAGGACTTTCCATTCGTCGTCCGTGCACCCGAGCTGGGTCTTCATTCGTTGTTCCATCATCTGGCGCATCCGAGCCGGATCGAAGCCTCCCGGGCCACCACGCTGCCCACCGCGTTCCCCGCGACGGCCCTGAGGCTGCGCCACCACCAGGCCGGCGGCCGTGAGAGCGACGATGCAGCCAACGACTCCGATGCTAATCATCTTCCTTCGCATGTTTCTTCTCCTTTTTCAAACCTTGAACGACATCGTTGTGGTCTATCAGGCTTCACGGAAGCCATGTTTCCATTCGGTGCGGCACAGGCTCACTAGCCGTGTGTTTCGGCCGGCCCCAGGATCCGCAGCATGCGGCCAGCGTAACGGGCCTGACGTGGTAGATCTCTGCCCATTGCTCGTAACGCTGGGATTGAGACCGGGTTGGCCAGCCTCGCCAGCCTTCTGTGAGCCCCTGGTTGACGAATGATTCAAGCTCTGTCCTCATTTCCTCTGCACTCATCGTTCCATTCCTTTTCCCAAGAAACTCCTGTCGGAGCGGATATTCGACGTTTCACTGAATCAGTGGGCGGCCTTCGACCGGCGGTTACAAGGAATCGACGTTTTCCCATGGATGCGGCGCCGAACGGGCGATCCGTCTCAAAGGGGGACGTGAGGAGCGGCGGGGATATTTCAGGTGATCGACAAAGACCGGCGTGGGCAACAGAGCGACAGAGGCCCGTTCCGGCTCCAGTGCTACCGATGGTCAGAACGGATGGGCGGGGGGGAGGATCTGGGAATTGCGGCGATGCTGCGAGGCTATGAACCGCCCGCCCGCTCATGGCAGGCGGTGATGCAGCGCTGCTCAGACCAGGCTAATCGGCGGATCCCACGGGTTGGGGAACGAGGATCTCGCTGGGGCTGATGGGTTCACCCTGGGTGCAAGGCCAGAGGTGCAGGTCTTCCAGGGTCAGGTTCTCCAGGTCCTTGCCGCACTGCTTGCCGATATTGACGAACCAGGTCACGATCGCTGCGACAGCATCGGGGTCCAGATCGTAGCCGGTTGAGTCGGTCAGGATGCCCAGGGCGTCTGAGATGGAGCGTGATCCGTGGTAGGCTCGGTTGGCTGTCAGGGCGTCGAACGTGTCGGCGACAGCAATGACCCGTGAGCCGAGGGGAATTGCCGTGCGGGCCAGACCGTCCGGATAGCCCTGACCGTTCCATTTCTCGTGGTGGTGGCGCACGATCACGACTTCCCGCTCCAGGAAGCTCATCTTCTCGAGGATACGCACGGCGATCACCGGGTGTTGCTCGATAACTTTACGCTCGTGGGGTGTCAAATCGCCGGGTTTGGACAGGATGGCGTCGGGGATACCGATCTTGCCGATATCGTGAATCATGGCGGCCCGCCGGATCAAATCGACGTGTTTGGGGCCCAATTCCATCGTCTGGGCGATTCCCACCGCGTAGTGCATCACGTTCTCGGTGTGTCGCTTGGCGTGGCTGTCCTTGGCTTCCAATGCTTGGACCAGTCCCCAGATGCTCTCCATGAACATCTTCTCCGCCTTCTCCGAGAGGCCCGCGACCCGCCTCTGGAGGGTCTTGATGTTTTCGATCTCCAGATCATTCGTGTCGATGAGCCGAGCCATCGTCTCATCCCACAACCGGACACAGTTTCGGCCCGCGTCTTTGGCGCCGTAGAGGGCCAAATCCGCCCGCCGCATCACATCCCTGGGGTCATCATGGTTCGGATCGCTCTCGGCGACGCCGCAACTGATGGATAGCGCCGTGTCCTGAGGAAGCCTGATCTCGGCGGCTTTGGCCCGGATTCTCTCAAGGAGAGTCTGGGCGTCGTCGGCCTTGGTCTCCGGCATGAGGATGACGAATTCGTCCCCTCCATAGCGCGCCAGGACGTCCGGCGTCCGTTTCTCGGCCTTCATACAGGCCGCGAGTTTTCTGATTGCCTCGTCGCCGGTCGCATGGCCCAAAACATCGTTGATCATCTTGAAATGGTCCAGATCGATGATTGCGACGGAAAACGGGCGTTTGTACCGTTTGGCGCGGGCGTATTCGGCTTGCAGTTTGTCTTCGAGCAGCTTGCGCGATCCGACTCCCGTCAAAGCGTCGGTCAGCGCCGTAAGCCTAGCCTGCTGATAGCGTGTCGCGTTCGTCAGGTGTGCGGTGACGATCTCACGGGTCAGCCTGGCTTTGTAGGAGATCAACTCTCGGCCCGAGGCCCCAACAGGAGCCAATCCGCACATGCAGAGATAGCCTGAAAGTCTCTTCTCCGTTCCCGAGTCGGCCTCTTTCAGACCCTGGATCTCGAGCGGAATGACCACGCGGGGGGCCTCCCCGCCGCAGTTTCCGCACTCGGTGGGGATTTCATCGCTGAGATACCCCTGCTCCTCGGTCAGAGTTGCGACTGCCCCCGGACTCCTGAGATGCCCGTCGAGACAAGGGCACCGGTTTGAGCTGACCAGTTCCGGCCCACCGGTAGGGTCATTGGGGTCATGCAGGCAGAGGACGGAGTTCTTGGCGCCGAAGAGCTTGGGCGCTTCGGCGGCGACGATTTCCGCCGCCTCGTTGAGATCGATGCTTTTGAGGCAGTTCGAGAGCATTGCCACTTCTTCCGCGGCCGCTCGGTCCTCAACCAACTGCTGGCCCATGATGTCCCGGGCCGAGAGGATGCCCACGACCACGCCGGCGTCTACGATCGGCAGATGTCGGATGCGGTGCTTGGTCATCAGCTCACGGGCTTCACTGGCGGCCGTGCCCGGCGAGCAAGAGACGACATTGTGGGTCATGATGTTCGTAACATCAGCATTGCCAACGCTTTCCGATGATTCCGCGAGGTGGTGGGCGATGTCGCGTTCGGTGATCAAGCCCACGAATTGGCCGTCATCGTCGTTGACGATAAGGCAACCGACATTGTGGCTCAGCATCGTAGCGGCGGCCTGCTTGACCGTATCCGTCTGACTGACGGTGACTATCTTGCCTGGGCGGCTGGATGATTCGAGCATATCTTGGCCCTCTTCTAACAGTCCTTGTCCTTACCTTGCTCCTCGCTCCGTTCACCCATCGGAATGGGTGTATCGACTTGGTGACAGAGCCACTTTAGCCCAGGATTTGCCGGGCTCTAGGGGGATGCTGGTTCCCGGGGCCGGGGGGCGTAGAAATGATCCGAACACCGGTTCCTCACTTGGCTTATGGGACTATGGCAAGCCGGATAGAACGCACAGAAGTACCCCTAAGCAGGCTCGGGCGCCAAAATCGGATTTAGCGGGCGGAAAACTGCTCCGAAATGCAAAAAAAGCGTTACGTAACCCTGGTATAATGGCACTTTAGGACGTCAAACGAACTTTGAAATGAGTGGGTAATCCCGAATGGACAGGCAGGTTGACTACATCGAGTTGGTTGAGAGGGCTCGCAGCGGCGATAAGCAGAGCCTGAATCAGTTGGCGGGCATGGCGAAAGACCGCCTGCGCACGTACGTGTACCGCCTGACCCAAAACGAGGATTTGACACAGGAAATAGTTCAGGAGAGCTTGTTCGAAATGTGCAGAGTACTGGGCAAACTGAAGCAGACCGATCGGTTTTGGTCCTGGCTGTACGGCATCGCCACTAACAAGCTGCATCGTCATTTCCGCACCGAGAAGGCGCAGAGAAACGCCGCCGCTGCGGAAGAAAGGCGTCGTGGGCCGATGAAAGAGCGACAGGGGGGTCTGGAGAATCTGGTGGGGCAGGAGTTGAAGCAGATCATCTCCAAGGCCATGCAGAAACTCCGAACCAGACACAAGGCCGTGCTGGTCATGCGTTGTTACGATGGCATGTCTTATGCCGAAATTGCGGATTCTATGGGTTGTACGGAGTTTAGCACGCGGATGCTGTTCGTCCGGGCCAAGAGGGCGCTGCAGAAAGAGCTTTCCCGAAATGGATTCGGCAAGGGCTCGCTGTTGGCGGCTCTCGTCGTGTTCGGAAAGATGACAGCGCCGAGTGAGGCTGCGGCAGCGCAATTGACCGTTCCGATAGCGGCCACGAAAGTGGGCGTCCTGGCCAGTGTTGTGGGTGCCGCCACCACCAAGACGGCGATCATTTCCATGACAGCGGCCGGCGCCATCGCCGTTGGCACGGTCGCGACGACTTCCCAGCTGGGACGCGAGACGGGCAATCTCGCCGTCAAGGCCGGTGGCAATACACGGATGGTTAGCACGCTTGGCGCCCCAGCCGAGGCGGCCGGTCGGTATCGCTACTCATTCCCGCAGGGCCCCGGCGGTCCTCTGATGCTGCGGGCCGAACTCAAGGGCGATGACGGTCTGACCTCGCGGGTCGTCCTGCAGAACGACCAAGCGAACTACTCGTACGAGAACGGCACCGTGTCGATCAACAACTTCCGCGTCTGGTCTTCGGATCTGAGCGTCATGCGACTCCACACGGACAGCGAGGCGCTGAGCCGTTTCCTGTCGCGCGTCGAGGGCAAGCCCAGCGATATGCAGCGTGTATCGCGCAAGGGGCAGAGACTGCTGGTGATGGTCGATCGCAACGAACCGGGCGATGAAGAAGGCCCGGTCGAGCGTCCCCTGGTGGTCCGTCACGCCAATGTCCTGGACGAAGGCTACTTCCAGAGCGACTGGCCAACCAGTGCTCGGAAGGTGGACAACCGTGACGCCATGCACAAGCGCCAATGGACGTACTTCCGGGTCCGCGGCCAGGTCAGCGGGCAGGATGTTCGCGGCGTCGGGCGTATCCCGTTCGTGTACGCGGCGATGCGAGAGCATGGGCCGTGGCTGAAGCTGCAGATCGGCGACGCCTTCACCCTGGCGGATGTCGGGTCCGGCGCGTTCCTTCTGCGGGCGGACGGTTCGTCCATGGGTCGGTACGCCCGGGGTAACTTCTTCCAGGGGCTCAGCCAGCCCTGGATGGGGCTGCACGCCATGGATACCGTTCGTCGCGATGCGGCCGCCCGCCGCGCCTCGTTCGAGACGCAAGTCATGGATAGCGGTCGCGATGTCCAGATCACGGTGACGCGCGATGGGATTGAACTTGTCTACACCATCGATCTCGAAGCGGACCTCGTTCGCAAGATCGAGTTCTCCAAGGCCGGCCGGTCCCTGGGCCAGTTGGATTTCGAATACCTCCAGGATCTCGACGGAGATCTCAGTGAGTTCAGAGCACCCCGCAAGATCGACACCCGAGTTACGCCTCGGGACAGTCAGGGAATGCTCTGGCTCATTCAGTTGGCCGACGGTGCATTCAAAGGATAGCACGGCCGATGCTGGGGATGCATTGCACAAGCGCTTGTTTTGTATAGCTTTAACTGAAGGTTCGTTGCAGAAAAGGACACAGGATTCACAGTAATGCCACTCGTTGGCAGAATACGGAGATTGGTCATGATGGCGAAACGGTCATTCGATACAGGCATGACGCCCTCTGGGGCGGCCAGGGGCAGCGGGACGGACGCTACGAGTCCGCGCCGGTCCGCCCAGCCTGGGTCGACAGGACCGTCTCCGATCGTGTGTTCTGTTATGGCTTCGCCGAGGGCTTGTCGCATCCACGCCCCACTCCGGACTACGGGGGGCCAGAGACCGTTGACTGGGGCGACGGAAATCATCTCGTGCGTGGGCGAGGGGACGGACGTCCTCGCTAGTACGCGTACGATTGGGGTATTCGGGGGAAAAGCGCAGGACGTGCCGTTTCAGCGTGCGTCCGACTTGTTGGCGGCGCCGCGCTCGTTCGGGCGGCGTCACGGCGCCAGGGATGGGGCCGCTGACTGTGCCGATGGAGTACGGGGGGACGGTTTCGCCAGGGAAGGTGGATCCACAGGCAAGATGAGGGACTCTGAGGAGGTAGTCCCTTGGTTGTCAACCGCTGTTGGCACAGAGCGGACGCGCGACGTTCTGAAAGACTCCGGGACGGACGATTGGGCCGGTCCCGGAGCCTTTTTTCCCGTGCTGGACCGAAGCGGGGAAATTGCCGAAGAAACGAATTTGGGCAGTGAAACACGTGGTTTCTGGTTGTTGAACGGCGGGTTTTCGGGTGGGCGGCAAACCCACCTGAAGGCCCTCTGTGAGATTCGAGGTCGGTGAACCGATGCGTGGAACGACACGTTCACAATTTGTTCTTCTGGCGATCCTCATCGCGGTCTTGGCCGCGGGGACGGTCCAGGCCGACTGGCTGTACAGCTACGCCGATGATTTTGAGACCGATCGGGCGCAGAGCGAAAGTTGCCTGCACTCGGTCTTCTGGTCCCCCGACACGTCACCCTCGCCGGAACCGTATCTCTATTATCTGAACGCCGCGCAGGGGCGCGGAATCGGCTTCATGGACTATGAGGGCCAACCCGCTGAGTTGGGGTATTGCTTCCCCATCGGCGCGGCGCCGGCCCAGAGAGAGATTAAGGGGACGCTCGAGTTGCATGTCTCGTTCCCGAGCAACGAGACCATTTCACAGTACCATTCGGGCAACCTCTCTTACAAGACCTCCAGTGACGGCAAGGCTTGGTCGGCCCTGACCGCGTTGGGCGCCGGTCACCATACCATCGCCCTCTCGTCGGTGGGGGGCGAATGCCGTATCGTCTTCTCGGGGACGCGTGCGGTGATCGACAACCTGCGCGTCTCTCTGAGTTCCCCGGCTGCGACGATCCGAGTGCCGCAGAACTTCTCCACGATCCAGGCGGCGGTCGATTTCGCCGGCAATGGGGATGTCATCGAGGTCGCCTCCGGGACCTACACAGGAGTTGGGAATCGGGACATCGATCTGTGCGGCAAGGCTATCGTCCTGCGCAGCGCTTCGGGTCGTGAGAGCACCATCATCGATTGTGGTTCCGCCCATCGTGGTTTCTACTTCCACTCGGGCGAAGGCGCCGAGACGCTCGTATCGGGCTTCACCATTCGGGCCGGCCGCGCCGCCGGGAGCCATATCCCTGCCGATTCGGCCAACTGGACACCGAGCGCGAACCACCCGGTGGGCGGGGGCATCTACTGTGAATTCAGCAGTCCGACCATTTCCGACTGTGTGATCATCGACTGCGGCGCCGAGGTTGGCGGAGGCATCGGCGTCGTGGGGGGCGCCCCGGTGATTGCGGACTGTCTGATCACCGCGTGCCAGGCGGGGGGATTCGGTCCGGCTGAGTCCGGCGGACGAGGCGGGGCGATCGGTCTGATGCGCCAGGCCGATGCGACGATCGCGAATTGTGTCATCGAAGACAACCAGGCGCACTACAACAGTATGGGCGCCGGGATCTATGGCTGGGCCAGCACCGCCCTGGTCACGGGCTGTCGCATTGCGGGCAATTCCGCCCCGGGCGAGGTCAACGGCGGCGGCGCCTATTGCGGGGGTAGCCAGACGAACATCGTCTTTCAGAACTGTGTGTTCTCGAAGAACGCCGCGAGCGCCGGCGCTGGGATCTTCGCCGAATGGAACAACTCAATGGGGTCCACCTGGCAACGCGCCAGGGTGGGTGTCGTGAACTGCACGATCGCGCAGAATCAGATCCCTGGCGCCCTGGGATGGCCCTCTCCCGGCGGAGGCATCGAGTCCAGCGGCGCCGATCTGGTGGTCGAGAACAGCATTCTCTGGAACAATGCCGGCACTGCGGTGGTCGCCAGCGGCGCGTCGGTGAATGTCACCTACTCCAATATCCAGGGGGGCTATGCCGGAGTGGGGAACATTAACCAGAATCCTCTGTTTGCCAATCTGGCGGGCGAGGACTACCATCTCCAGTCGAGTGATGGTCGTTACGATCCGGCCAGCGGTCTCTGGGCTCGGGACAATCTGCGCAGCCCGAGTATCGACGCCGGAGCCCCGACATCATCTGTCACCGGGGAACCGACGCCCAACGGCAGACGGATCAATATGGGCGCCTACGGCGGCACGCGTGAAGCGAGCCGGAGCCCCGAGCATCTCATCTTTCACGTGGATGTCGCGACCGGTCGTGATTGGTCCAATGGGCTCAGCAGAGAGAGCGCCTTTGCAACCATTCAAAAGGCGATCGACATGGCCAATAGCGGCGATACGGTTCTGGTCTGGCCGGGGACGTATCGCGAGGACGTCAATTTCGACAGCAAGGCCATCACCGTTAGCAGCGCCGCCGAGCCGGCGGTAGTCGAGGCGGAGGACGCATACGCGTTTTCCTTCTTTGGTGCTGAGAGTTCCAAGAGCATGGTGAGCAACTTCGTGATCAGACGTTGCAGCGAAGGGGCCATCTTCTGTAACGGAGCGTCTCCGACGCTGAAGAATCTGACCATTGTGCAGAACCTGTTCGGGGTAACTGCACTGGGAGGGGCAGACCCGTATATTGTCAGCTGCATCCTCTGGGGCAATACCGATGGCGATTTGTTTGGGTGCAAAGCGCGCTATAGCTGTGTTGAGCACGACCCCCCGGATGTGGCTGCGGGCAACATCGAGGACGACCCGCTGTTTGCGGATCCCGACAATGGTGATTTCCATCTGAAGTCGGTGAATGGGCGCTATGTTTCGCATCTCGATACATGGGTGACCGATTACGCTAGCAGCCCCTGTATCGATAAGGGCGATTCCGAAGAAGACGCCCGCGCCGAGCGGATGCCCAATGGTTTGCGGATCAATATGGGCGCTTACGGAGGCACGCCGTACGCGAGTCTGAGTGGGTGGCCCGAGTTCTAATCAAGCGTGCGATTCCTGTTCCGTCGCAAAGGATGTTTGAGAGTGTTTGAGTGGACGACAATCTTGGCTTCGGACGATTGCAGGGTGATTGTATTGCACCTGAGGAGTAGCTCCTGCAAGAATCGCAAACGCTCGAGTGCGGTGATGGGAATCCAGGGCTTGTCAGCAACGCCGGCCCAGGGCAATGGAGAGCGGCGCAGGGCGATCGAAGCCACGAACTGAGCTGTGCGGCCGCTCTCCATTGCTGGAATTACGGCCTTCGTTGCCCGGACAGGGCCAATGATGGCAGGCAGGTACTATAGGTGGTAGGTTGTGGGCTTCCTGGCTTGGTATGTAGTAGTCAAAAAAGACTGCACGATTCTCGCAATTCGAGCGTACACTACATATTAGGCTTGTACGAAGCCAAGGCAGGTAATATAATAGGACGTTGTTTGGGTGAGTTGTAAGCTTACCCAGATTTCGGAGGGTAGTCTGATCGGCAGGAGATGTCATCCCATCTCTGTTGGAGTCGGAAGAGTACGGGCGTTTACGCTGGTCGAAATGCTTGTGGTCATCTCCATAATCTCTGCGCTCATGGCGATCGTAGTTCCGTCTGTCAATCTGGCGCGACGTCAGGCGCGGTCGCTGGTGGGGATGCAGCGCCAGCGGGAGGTTGGCACGGCCCTGAACCTCTTCGCCATGGACAACCGTGATCGTTACCCCGATTCCGTGGCGACTGTTGGTTTTGATGATACCTTCAATTGGTCAGACCCGACCAGCATGACGGGCCCGCGGAAGCGAAGTCCTCAATTCCATCGCTCGATGAGTGCTTACCTGGGCAGCTACGTTCCCGATGCCAAGGTCATGTTCTGCCCGAGCGCCCCGCAGGAGCACGAGCATCTCCAGGAAATCTGGGATGCCGGTGATGACTGGGACAATCCTGATACGCCGGTGTCCTCCGATCCTTTCAACGGCACGTACTGTTTCTATTGGAACTACATAGGTTATCTGACGGAGACTGACACGTTGTTCCGCGGGCCGACCGGACCGGCCAGTTCGGGACGCCATAGCAAGTTGCTCATGACTGACTACTTCGGATACGATCATTGGCGCAATCCGGGAGCCTTTGGCAGTTGCGAGAAACTCAAGGGGGCGGTGGTGGTTCCTGAGACGCAGTTGCTGTCCTCGTACTGGGCCGTTGCGGGCGACCCGGACATCGCCATGCCCAAGGTGAAACTCAGCGCCGTCTACACAGACGGGCATGTGGAACGCTACAAGGCCTCGGAGACGGTCCCCATGAAAGTCTCAATGACGCCGGAAGGTATTCCTCCCTATCCGGACGGTGGCGCCGGAATCTTCTACCTTCCCCGGGACGCCGTGCAGTAGCCCCCTCCATTCAGGCGCGTGACATCAATCGTTGGCGCTCGTCCTCCTCCCCAGCGACGTCAGTTCGAACGGCTCCGACAAACACGTGAGGCGCACCCAAGGCGCGCCGGTGTGATTTCCTCTCGCCCAGTCTCGTGTCTTAGGCGATGTCGAAGACCTTGGTCAATTGTGTGATCTCGAAGACTTTGTGAATCTTGGGGTCGAGGTTCAGCAATTGCAGATGACCATCCTGTTCCGCCACGCGCTTGTGGACCTTGACGAGCAGCCCGAGGAAGGCCGATGACATGAAGCGGACATTCTCGAAATTCAGAACCAGTTTCCTCTCCTCGTTTTCTTTGATGATCGGCATCAGGGCCTGCTCGAGACGCTTGATCTGCTGCTCTTCCAGAATGTTCTCGTCGTCGAACGTGACGATGCTGACATCCGTTCCGTACTCGACCCGGACCTTGGATTCTTTCGGTTCCATAGACTGACCTCTGCGTTGAATTCCGTTCGATGCCCGCCGGCGGGTCTGTGCTCGTCCGCCTGGCACGGGTCCATTCTAGTGGCCTTGCGGGCCTGCGATAAGCAAAAAAAAGAGAAACTGCCCGCTACTCGGCCAGTACCGCCGCCACGCTCATGCCGTTGAAGATGGCGTGCATGAAGATCGGGCGCCAGAGCGAGCCGCTCTTCTCATAGCTGTACCCCATACCCATCGACAGCGCGAACAGGGCGGGCCAGTGGGTGA
This sequence comes from Sedimentisphaerales bacterium, assembly GCA_028277585.1. Lineage (GTDB taxonomy): Bacteria > Planctomycetota > Phycisphaerae > Sedimentisphaerales > Anaerobacaceae > Anaerobaca. Next base: position 26,962 of record JANQFY010000087.1, on the reverse strand, counting down.
AATTCTCATGGACCGAGGCGAAGAGGAAGGATGTCACGATGATCGCCATCCAGGGGCGCCCCAGATACGAGCGAATGGTCGTTTGGAACAGGCCGCGGAAGACCGTCTCTTCTATGAGTGGGGCCACCACCACGGCGACGAAGACCAACAGGATCTGCAGGGACGTGCTCGTATACTCCGTCACGGTCTGCAGGGTCTCATGCTTGGGCATCTCGAAACCTGGGCCCTTCATCAGTTCCCCGATGTTCTCCGTGGCAAAGAACATCGCCCCCATGATGGGCCAGACGACCATCAGGTGGACGAAAGACGCCCCCAGGTCGCGCGGGATGGTGCGCCACCGCAGCCCGAAGCCTTTCAGCCCGCGCGCGAAGTGGATATGCGCCAGGGGTAGAACTAGGCACAGGACTGTCACCATCGCGCCGGTGGCGAACATGGCATTCTCGTAGAACCTCGTCGCCACCCCCGGGGCCGGATCGACGAATTGGTCGACTACCGACTTGACCAGAGCGAACCCCAGGAACCACACGAAGAAGGGGATGAACGGCGTATAGGGGGCCATGCTGTTGCGTCGTAGCGGCGCGTCGAGAAGAGAGCGACGCCCTAGCGAGGTCCTCAGCAGCCAGGCGGCGAGAAGGCCGACGCCGATCACATAGATCACCCAATCGATCATGATGAGACTCGTCCGTTGTTTGAGTGTGTCCCGAAGCGCTACCGACCTCGGTTTTTCGCAGAATGCCCTCGATCGGAACCCAAGAGGGTTGAAAAGCCCCCCTCGTTCCCATACACTACGCCGACGGGGTTTGGGTCGTGCGAAGTATGGCAGAAGCCCCGCGTCTTTTCAAGGAAAATGGACCATGGATGTACTTCGGATTGAGGGACCGGTCCGGCTGTCAGGTCAGGTTCCCGTTAACGGCTCCAAGAACGCGGCCCTGCCGATCATGGCGTCCGCTCTATTGGCCGAGGGCCAGTCCTCGCTGATCGGAGTTCCGGATCTCTCCGATGTGCGGGTGTTCGTCGAACTGCTCAAGCACCTCGGTTGCCGGGTCGAACGCAACGACCAGGGTCATATGCTCATCGATTCGACGGTGGTGGACAACCCCGTGGGCGAATACGAAATCGTGCGGAAGATGCGGGCGAGCATCTGTATTCTAGGTCCGCTGCTGGCCCGGTGCGGCAGGGCGGAAGTGTCCATGCCGGGCGGCTGCGCGATCGGCGATCGTCCCATCAATCTGCACGTTCGCGGCCTGCGCGAACTCGGGGCCAAGATCCATCTCAAGAACGGCTATGTGATCGCCGAAGCCCCCGACGGGCTGACCGGCGCGAGCATCTTCCTGGGCGGGTCGTTCGGCTCAACGGTCCTGGGAACCGCCAACGTCATGATGGCGGCCACCTTGGCCAAGGGTCGCACGATGATCGAATCGGCCGCCTGCGAACCCGAGATCGCGGATCTGGCGCACTGCCTCAACGCCATGGGTGCTCGGATCTCCGGGATCGGTTCTCCCCGGCTTGTGATTGAGGGTGTCTCTCAGTTGCACCCGGTTGAATACACCGTGATCCCCGATCGCATTGAGGCCGGGACGTTCATGGTCGCCGCCGCGATTACCGGAGGTGAACTGGAACTGATTAATTGTCGACTCGACGACATGATGGCGGTGGTGGATAGGTTCAGAAGTATCGGGGTGGCTGTCGAGAAGGCCGGCTCGGGCTGTGCAGTAGCGCGCACCGGGCCGATCAAGCCGGCTGAAATCACGACTCAGCCCTATCCGGGGTTTCCCACTGACCTGCAGGCCCAGTTCATGGCTCTGCTGGCCCTGGCCGAGGGCAACAGCGTGGTCATCGAGAAGATCTTCCCCGACCGGTTCATGCATGTTGCCGAGCTGAACCGCATGGCGGCCGACCTACGCAAGGAAGGTCCGGCCGTGGTGGTCGCCGGCGTCGAGAAACTCGTCGCCGCGCCGGTGATGGCGTCCGATCTCCGCGCCTCGGCCGCGCTCGTACTGGCCGGCATGGCCGCCGAAGGAACGACGGTCATCAATCGCGTCTATCATATCGATCGGGGTTACGAGCAGATCGAGAAACGACTCAATCCCCTCGGGGCCAAGATCTATCGCGAAAATGCATAGGCAACATCAAAATGCAAAACGCAAAGTGCAAAACTAGGGAAGTCATCGCCGCGTTGCGGCGATTCCGAAATTTTGATTTTTGATCTTTGATATTTGCCTTTCCATCCGGAAGGATGTGTCGATGCGCAAGCTCTTCAAGTCGCTCAAGCTGATCATTGTCGTCCTGGCGGTGATCGTCCTCACCGCCGTGCTTGCCGTCAATTTCCTGGCCGACCGCGCCGTCTGTGTGGCGGTGGAGACGGCCGGCACCAAGGCGCTGAGCGTCGGGGTCGACGTGGACAGCGCCAAGCTGGCGATTATTGACGGCGCTCTGAGCTTGCACGACGTGTCAGTCGCCAACCCGCCTGGCTATCAGCATGAGACCTTCCTGGCGCTAGGCCGAGGTGACGTGCAGGTTGAGACGAAAACCTTGCTCGGTGATGAAGTGCTGATCAAGGACATGAAGCTCGAGGATATGGCGGTTGTCGTCGAGCAGAAAGGGCTCAGCAACAATCTCCAGGACATCGTCAAGACTCTCAAGCGAGGCAAAGAGCCGACAGGCAAGAAGCTCTACATCGACAAACTGACTCTCTCGAACGTCACGGTCAGTGTTAAACTGCTTCCGATCCCGGGGAAGATCGATACGGTCAAGCTCACGCTGGCGCCGATCGAGATGACTGATCTGGGGCGCGATGAAGTCATGGACATCGCTACGCTAACGACCAAGATCATTCTGGCAGTCGCGGCCGGCATCGCCCAGCAGGGCGCCGACGTTTTGCCCCAGGAGATGATCACGGGCCTGACCTCGGTATTGGGCACCGCCGTCGATCTTGGGCGAATCATTCTCGACGCCGGTCAGGACGCCGGCGGAGGTTTGCAGAAGGGCGTCGAAGAGATCGGCAAGGGAATCACCGAGGGACTCAAAGGCATCATGAAACCCAAGGATGAAGAGTAGGGTGGGTTCTCAACCCACGCGGCTCTGAAAAGCAACGGCGCATCACGCGTGGGTCGAGGACCCACCCTACGTGTTGCGTTTCAACAGTAGGTCGGTTTTGTAGAGGGAGTGTTGTCATGCGCAGGCTACTGACTGTCGTACTCGTCATCTGTACATTCACCGCCGCAACGGCACTGGCCCAGAAGCTGCCGACGGGCAACCCGAAGGACTTCAAGGTCAAGACCTGTCTGCACTCAGTTAGCTATGCCGGCTTCTGGCGTGGGCAGGCCCGTCTGACCATCGACGAATTCCTCGTCAAGGCCAAGGAACTGGGCTATGACGGCGTGATGATCATGGCCAAGCGGCCCCACGTTTCGGTGTTGGACTACGACGCCACGGCCCGTAAGGCGCTGCGTCGCCGGATCGAGAAGCTGGGCCTGGAACTGGTCTGCCTGGCCGGCTATACCGATTTCACTGCCGGGATCGACAAGGCCGGTATTCCCAACATGGAGATCCAGGTTGCCTACGTGGAGGAGTTGGCGCGATTGGCCCGCGACCTTGGGACCGATATGGTGCGGATCTTCACGGGCTACGAGCGGCCGGGCATCGCGTACGACAAGCAATACGCCGTGGTTGCTGAAGGGCTGCGCCTGGCCGGTGAGAAGGCGGCCAAGTATGGCATCACGCTGGCCGTGCAGAACCATCACGACATTGCCTCACATCACGACACGATGCGCTGGTTGCTCGACGAGGTGAATCACCCCAACATCAAGGCCGCCTTCGATCCCTGGACGCCGACTCTGCAGAACTTCAACGCTGAGCAGATGCGCGAAGCCGTGCTCAAGATGAAGCCGTACATCGTACACATGACCGCCGCCGATTACGTGAGGCACCCGCGGTATCACTATGAAAGCACGCTGACCAATTTCCTCGAGCAGACCGATGCGATCCGCGCCGTACCGATCGGCGAGGGCATCGTTGACTACGAGACCTACTTCAAGGCGCTCAAAGAGATCGGTTACCAGGGCTATGTTACCTATGAGATGTGCGAAGTCCTTGACGGCGGCGGCTCCATCGAGAACCTCGACCGCACGGCGAAGAAGTTCGTTACCTACATGAAAGACTTCGAACGCCGGCATCAGTAGAGGCCGGCGTAGACGCAGGGACGCCATTCGCCTACAAACACGAAGCGAATCCGCCGAGCGTCACCGCGGGCAATTGGCTTGACATTGCCCCCCAAAAACAGGTATCCTTTAGGTACTGAATTGGAACTGTGCCGCACTGAGGTTGGGCGCATAGTCCGGCGCGCGCGGAGGTGTTCAACGTTTTGTGGACGCTTGACGGTCCTTTCCCCCTTTCCATTGATGATCGGAGGGTGTCGCATGTTTGAGTCGGCCGGAAGAACTCACCGCACAACCTGCCGCGCAGCGATCCTAATAGCGTTGGCTATGTACTCGCTGACTGGCGAAGCGTTCGGAAAGCCGACCAAGCTGAAAGACTGTCGGCCGTGCCAGTCGCTTGCAGAAGTGGCTATCCCCGGTGGCGCCGCGCTGCTGGATGAGTTGACCATTCTGGCTGAGGGAGTTGGTGGGACAGTTCATGTTAGCGCCGACGGAGACACCGTGCTGGCGGAATTGCCGTTGTCTACCGCCAAGACGCTGGCGCGGCGAGGCTTTTCCGTGAAGCCCGCCAAAGACGCCTCGGATGCGCGGCAACTCAAGGACGGTGAGCAGTGCGCCAACGCCGTTCCCATCGAGGCGGGGGTCTCCTACACCGGCGCCACGACGTTCCTGGCGCCCCAGGTGTGGTACGCGTTTACGCCCGATGAGTCGGGGGTCTTCGCGATCAGCCTGGCCGATAGCGCGTTCGACACGACACTGACTGTGTTCGACACCTGTGACGGCGAATCGTTGGCTTTCAACGACGATGATGGCTTCCTCATGACTTCCGAGTTGACCATGCCGCTGGAGGCGGGCGTTACGTATTACATCCTGATCGACGGCTTCTGGGGCGATTCGGGCAACTACATCCTGCGCGTCGAATCGTCGATGGCCGCACCGGGTGAGTCCTGTTTGTCGGCTGTGGAGATCGCACTGGATAGCGTGAACGAAGGCGTCATCCAAATGACGGCGCCGGAGGCATGGTACGCCTTCACTCCCTCGAAGTCCGGGGATTATGTGATCAGTCTGAAGGAGAGCGAGTTCGATACGATCCTGGCCGTCTATGACGGTTGTGGAGGCCCGGCTCTGGGGTACAACGACGACAGCGACGATATGTTCTCGCGTCTGGGGATGTATCTGTACGAAGGGACGACCTACTCCATCAATGTCTCCGGGTGGATGGGCGAGACGGGACGCTATCGACTGAAGGTGACGTCCGTGACGCCGCCGCCCCATGACACCGTCGGAAAGGCGATTTCGATCGACGCTTCCCAACCGTTTGAAGGTTCCACGGATGGGGCAACCAGTACGTTGGCGTATACCGAGTGCAGCATCGCCGACAGCCGGGACGTGTGGCATTCCTATGTGCCCGCCGCGTCCGGCTATGTTCGGATCACGCTCGACGGCGACGGGTTCGATGCGACTCTCGCCGTATTCGATGAGTTCAGAGGCGTCACGCTGGCCTGCAATGACGATGTCAACGACTGCTCGGTGGATTCGAGCCTCTATGTGGATCTGGTTCAGGACACGTCCTATCTGATTCGTGTCGCCGGCTACGACGGCATGACCGGGCCCTACACACTGACCCTGGATCCCGTCGTCCAGTCTCTACCGAAGACGCCCGGCAGTCCCAACCCGGCCGATGGCGCCCGGCAGGTTTCGCCGGCGGTTGTCTTGTCGTGGGACAACTGGGACGTTCCGGAGCCGGCGAATTCGTACGGGGCGCGCAGCAGTGGGGCGTCTCCGGTCGTTCGGGGCATCTATGGACGCGATGACCGACTGGATGAGTATCAGATTCAGGACCCGCGCCTCCTGGCCGCGGGAGACGCCACGGTTGTTCTGGTCGAACGCACCTCCCTGGGGGAGGGGCGCAAGGGTTATCTTCTGGCCGAGGCGCCGAGCCTCAGCGAGTATGTCGAGGGGCTGTGCCCTGATGAGCCTTTCCGGGATCAGCCCACGGCTGGGCTGTGTTCGGGCTTCCTGGTGGCTCCCGATCTGATCGTCACGGCGGGCCATTGCCAGGGCTGTGGCGACGAGATCACGGAGATGGCGGTCGTCTTTGGCTATGCGATGCAGGATGCCGAGACCGTGACGATGGAATTCGATATCGAGGATGTCTACTTCTGCAAGGAAATCGTAGCCAGTCAGACGGGCACGCCCGATTGGTCGCTGATTCGGCTGGACCGCTCCGTGACGGGCCATGCTCCCGTGCGCATCCGCCGGACGGACTTCGTGCCGGAGCGGCAGCCACTCCTGGTGGTCGGCCATCCCGTCGGATTGCCCCGCAAGTACGACAGTGGCGGGATCGTCCGCGACAACTGGATGCTGTCTTATTTCGATGCTAATCTCGACACGTTCGGGGGCAATTCGGGCTCGGCCGTCTTCAATCTCGAGACGCTGGCGGTGGAGGGTATCCTGGTCGCAGGGAACGACGATTTTGTGGCTGACTGGGACAACGGCTGCGTCCGTTCCAACGTCTGTCCCGATTCGGGATGTCCGCTCTGGGAGAGGGTCGTCCGTACGACGGCGTTCAGCAACCTCGTTCCGAGCTACACGGTCTGGCTTGGGACCGATCCCGACAATTTGGCTCAGGTGGATGCAGAAGGCGCTGCGCCGCAGTACAACGCCTCCGGCCTGGAATCCGGGCGGACGTATTACTGGCGGATCATTGCCCAAAACGCGGCTGGACAGACCACAGGCCCGATCTGGTCCTTCACGACTGCGCCATAGAGGCTTGTTCGAAGGAGGACAGTGTCACGTGGTAACGAGATATTTCTGGATTCTCCCTCCGTTGCTGATCCCGTACCTCCCGACCTTGCGCTCGCCGACCCGAGACGGTGACACGGGCGTTGTCGAGTCCCTCGCTCGGCAGACCTGTAGGCGGGAGGCTGGTGAATCGGTCGAAGCGCAAGATGCGGAATCCAGGAATCCTCCTGTCTGCTTTGTCTCTGCATCGGTTAGTATCATGTCTTTGTCTCGCGGTCTGGAAAGGACACCATGAGCAAGCTTCGTTTCTTCGTAGCGACGTCTCTGTCACTGGTTTGTTGCGTTGGCGTCTATGGCGACGCCTTCACGGTCAAGACGGATGCTTCCGGCGTCCATCTGATCGAGGGCGACCACACGGTGGGGCGCATCGTCCCGTTCGCTTCCGAGGCTCTGGTGTGTTCGGACTTGGTGACGCAAATCGAGTCGGGCGTCTTCGCCTGGACCCGCCGGGTTTCGTTGAAGGACGGCCGGGGGCGACAGGCCGTACGCCTGACCATGGACTTCGAAGCGGCTCATGAATGCGTCTACTCGATGATTCCGGGCATCTCGTTCAACGGCAATCAGCTTGACCACGGTTTGGATCAGGGCAATATCTACAAAGGGTACGACCACGAGGGAACCCCGTACTCCTTCGCGTGGCATCGTACGACCGTGCCGGGTGCGACGTACTCCGAGGGGCGTCGCTACGGCGTCGGTCTGTTTGGAGAAGTCGGCGATCCGGCGGTCGGGCTCGCTTGTTCCTTGATTCCTCAAGCGCAGGCGACGACGCACCGCCTCATCTTCCCCGAAGAGGAGCAGCCGCGCCGCATCGTGTGCCGGGAGAGCGGTATGATCGAAGGGCGGGCCAACACGTTGCATCTCGAGCAGGGCACAGAGTTCGTCGCCAAGGCCTATATCGTTATCGCTCGGATCGATCGACCGCACCTGGCCTACCGCAAGATGCTCGACGTGGCCTGGCGGCGGAACTTCCACGAGACGACCGCCCATCGGTCGTCAGACGAGCTTTGGACGATGGGCATCCAATTTGCCAGGGAGTCCCTTTGGGATCCCGAGCGCAACATGTTCGCGATGGCTCTGATGAATGACGGCACGGTTTGGAAGCCGTTGGGGCATTTTCAGATTGGCTGGTGCGGTCGCAACGGTGCCCTGGCGAACGCGTTTCTACACGACTACCTCAAACGCGGCGATGTCTCCTCCCGCGACATCGGTATTGCGTGTCTGGATGCATGGGCCGCACGCGTGCAGATCGACCCGAACGAGAGCAACCAGGATGCTCCAAGGCTGTCGGATTACTACGGAATCGCCAATGACGCGGGCAACCTTGGGGCGGCGGCTTTCGAGTTTCTCAGAGGCTGCGAACTGGCGAGGCGATGTGACGTTCAGCGACCTGCCTATCGGGCTCTGGCCCTTGGGATCTGTGAGGCCGCCATCGCCTGCCAGCGCGAAGACGGTGGGTTCGAGGATGCCTCCACTTCGAAGGGGCATATCGCAGCCAGTCTGATTCCCGCCCTCCTCTCGGCGCACGAGCAGGCGAAGGAGGAACGCTATCTGAACGCCGCCATCGCGGCCAACGCATACTACATGTGCATGTTTCATGAGGAGGGTTATCTCTGGGGCGCGACCCTCGACACGAACGGCGCCGATTCCGAGTCATCCAATCCGCTTCTGGAGAGCAATGTCCGCCTGTACGAGCTGACAAGAGACAGGAAGTACCTGGTGCAGGCTGAGGAGGTTGCCTACTACCACGCTACTTGGCAGATCGCCCAGAGCATTCCGGCGCCGGTGGGCAGTCTGATGGAGGCCGTCGAATTCGAGACGTTCGGCGCCCAGACCGTCGCGACGCTGCACATGTGTATCCACTCATTCTCGTTGCCTACCTTGAAGTATCTGCTCAAGCTGGCCGAGTACACGGGCAACGACCTCTGGAAACAGCGGGCGATCGCCATGTGGAACGTCAGCACGATCGGTATCTCGGACGGCTCTTATGCGTTCATGGACCGAGGTCCCAGGCCGGTTGGTGGTCAGGATGAGACCTATTCGCACTCCGATTGGTGTCTGATGTGGGCCTCCTCGGGCAACCTGGACACCCGCAATCCGCGCGGCTCGGCCAGTCAGTGGCTCACCGCCTGGCCGACCGCCATGCGACTCGACATCCTCGCGGACAAGGAGCTGCGTTCGGTCATTGAGACGATCCCTGTGAAGGCCGTCAAAGTCACTCCCGACGGAAGCGGTACCGAGAGGTAGTTCGGTGGTCGGGTTCTCGGATGTCTAGGCGCGCCAGGGGCGCTGGCGTTTCACCTTCTTGCTGAGGATGTTCTTGGCGATGATGACATCCTCGCGGACCTGGAAGTCGAACATGCCGGCGCAGATGAAATCGGCGCCGTTCTCAAAGGCGTACTGGAATCCGTCGGAGGGGTGATGGGCGCCGGCGGCCAGGACCTTGAATGCGATCCACGGCGTCTTGACGGTCTTCATGAACTCGATCGTATCGGCGGCGCGCGTGCACCAGACGTTGTCCTGGGACTGCCTGCTGGTCGCTTCGAATTTGCCGTATGTTCTGCCATCCGGATTGTACGACCAGTAGTTGGGACTGTGCAGGGTCTTCATGTAGAAGTCGGGTTTGAGGCCCGCCTTCTCGCAGGCGACGGGGACCTCATACGAGTGGGCCCCAACGCCGGCGACGATGCCGGCGTCCTTGAGCACGTCCAGCGCCCTGGCCAGCAGGTCCATCTGGTTGTTCTTGACCAGCCCGTCTCCGACGCTGCCCTGGATGTAGCCGCCGACGGCGCCGTTGTCGACGGCGCGGGCGATGTCCTCCTTGAAGTGTTGCAGATCCCATTTGCGCGGCTTGACCTGGACGATCCATTGCAGCGTGCCGCCCCGTTCGTCCCAGTACCGATTGATCAGTCGAATGACTTTGTCGTCGAGTCTCAGGATTGCGGTGTTGACGCCGCACTCTTCGCAAAGCCGCCAGGTTTCGAAGACCTTCTCATCGGTGAAGTAGTGGTTTAGCAGCGATGAGACGTAGATCAGGTCTCGGTCGTGGGCGAAACCACTGGTCAGATTGCCCCCGACGATCAGGCGGGTGATGGTCAGGTTGCCGATCTTGCCCGTTTGCATCAGGTTCATTGATTCGGCCGGCGCCGATGGGCCGGACGATTTGTTCGATTGGGCGAGTAGGGCCTTCTCCTCAAAACTCAGCCCCAGGGCCCCCGCGGCCGAGCCGGCCAGAGAGGTTTGCAGGAAACGACGGCGATCCAACTCGTGCGACATAGTCCACCTCATAGCGAAGGAAGTCAGCAAGGTTCAGCATCGTTCTTTAGATTCTACAGAATCGCGGGGCGACGTGTCCAGGAGTATAGCTGATTGGAGGTTGCCGATTGGGGATTAGCATGGCAATCGGCTGGGATATTTGGTATGTTCTCGCCGTTCGAAAGGCGTAAAAAACCCAAAGGCAAAACGCAAAATGTTAGGATTGAGCAAGTCCTCGCCGCATCGCGGCGATTCCGCAGAGTGTGGTTCCTGATATTTGATCTTCTCCTTGGAGACGGCGACAATGCAGACGAGTCTTGGGCAGAAGCTGAGGGAGCGATCTGGTTTTGTGGTTCTTGCGGAGTTGACCGGCGGTCCTGGGTTCAGCTTCCGGCCGATTGAAGCGTTCCTCGAAGCGCACGAGAAAGCCTCTGAGAGTGGTTCGGCCGTCGTGCCGGAGGGGTTCGACTTCGCCGCCATCGCGTTGCCTCAGAATCCGGGCGGTGTCGCGAACATCGAACCGGCGGACGTGATCAGCTACCTCAACGCGAAGGATCTGCTCGAAGGTCTCGATGTCGTGCCGCATCTTACCTGCAAAGACGCCAACTCCGATGCGGTCGTCAGTGCTTTGACCGGATTCAAAAAGGCCGGCATCACCAGCGTGTTGGCGCTGACCGGGGATAAGCCGGTTTCGGCCAAGGGGGTGTTCGAACTCGAATCGGTCGGGTTGCTGCGTTTGATCAGACAACTCAATCAACAGTCGTATCTCAAAGCGAGCCCCGACGCTCTGCCCGACGTGCATCAGTTCATCACGGGGGCGGCGGTCTCTCCGTTCAAGTACTCCGAAGCGGCGCAGATGCAGCAGTATTACAAGATGGAGAAGAAGATCCGCAGCGGCGCGGAGTTCCTCATCACGCAGGTCGGCTGGGACTGGCGCAAGTCGCTCGAGCTGTTCACCTACTTGAAGGCGCGGCAACTGGACGTGCCGGTGATCGGGAACGTGTATTTGCTCAGCACGATTACGCCCGCGCCGCGCCTGATGCACGACATCAAATTGCCCGGGTGTTTCGTCAGCGACGAGCTGCTGGCCAAGGTCTACGCCGAGAGCCTGGACGACCACATCGAGCGGGCCGCCCAGCAGGTGGCGATGTACAAGGCGATCGGAGCGGCCGGCGTGGATGTCGGGGGCGTGCACGATTTCGCGATGTTCACCAGAATCCTGGACCGAGCGGCCGAGATCGGCGATGACTGGGAATCCTCCAAGGAGAACCTGTGCTGGCCTGCCAAGGAGGCGTTCTACCTGTACAACTCCGACGGCGCGCAGGTGACACTCTCGAACCCGGGCGCCACACTCGGCAAGCGGTTCTTTGACTTCTCGCACCGCGCGGTTCTCGACGCCGACCATTTCGGTTTTCATGCTTTCAAGAGGACGATGAAGTTCCTGGGCGCCGAGAAGGGCAAGGGATTCGTCTACAAGGTCTTCAACGCCAACGAAAAGGCCTTCAAGTACCTCCTCTTCGATTGTGAGGAATGTGGCGATTGCTTCCTGCCCGAGAACTTCGGGCTCTGCACGCTCGGCTGCTGCGAGAAGGGCCTGGACAACGCCCCGTGCGGCGACGCGACTGTGGACGGTCGTTGCGGCAACAACCTGGAGCGGGTCTGCATCGGAGACCGGATCTATCAGGCGGCCGCCTCGGAGAAGGGGGGACGCGATCGGTTGCGCACCATCATCAACCCGGCTCGGGTTCCCGCGCTGAAGCATACTTCGTCTATTCTCAACTATCTGTTCGGGAGGGATCATACAATGACCAATGCACTCATCTCCATCGGCGAATCGGTACACGCCTCCATCCCCAAGACGGGCCGGGTCATGAAGCAGCTTCAGGATTTGGGTCCCGACGCCTACACGACGCCGAGCGAACCGCTCGACTACATCAAGGCGCTGATCGAATCCCAGGCCGCCGACGGCGCCGACTACATTGCCGTCAATCTCGATGCCTTCGGGGAGGATGACCCACAGGTCGCGGCCGATATGATGATTGCATACACGAAGCTCGTTCGCCAGTGGAGTGACGGGGTCCCGATCTGCATCGATAGCAGCGATGACAATGTCCTGGAGGCGGGCCTGAAGGAGTGGTACAACACGACCGAGCCGGTCAAACCCCCGCTAATCAACTCGGTGAAGGTCTACACCATGGACCGCGTCCTGCCCTGGAAGAAGAACTATAACTTCGCCGTCATCGGTTTGCTGGTCAGCGAGGACAAGGCGACCGGCCCGGGGGGATCGCATTCGGTCGATGAGTTGTTCGACCTTGCCAAGCAGATCTTCGACAAAGCGGTCGGACACTATGGTTTCGAAGCCAACCAGATCTTCTTCGATTCGACGGTCTTTCCTCTGGCGATCGATATGCCGATGGAGCCGGGCGTGCCGGGCTATACCTACCGAACGTTCGAGACCATCGCTAAGATCAAGAATGATCCCGAGATGAAGGGCGTGCATTGTTCGCTGGGCGTGAGCAACTCCGTTCGCGACCTGCCCGGTCGGCGGATCGGCGTCTGTCGTGCGTACGTAGCCAAGGCGATGGAGTACGGCCTGGACGCCGGCATTGTCAACGTCGCCCACAAGTACGGCTCCGTGGAGCCCGACCCAGGGCTGCTGGAACTGGTCGATGCCTTTGCCCAACTGGACGGCGCGCTCGACAAGACGGGCAAGGCGATGGAACTGATGGGCCAGTTCTGCCAGCAGAACCGCAAACCGACCTAAGGTCTGCGACGACACACATGGCTGATGGGGGGCGCTGCCGGCCAAGCCTCTGGAATGCAGCCTTAGGCTAAGTGGGCGTAGCCATTTACTTATTGGGAGGTCGCTTTTACCGGACGCACAAGCCCCCGGCTTAATGGTATATCATAGTAGTTGAACCACTGGGGGGCGCTTGCGGTGGACCGAGGCTTCGGCCTGCGGATGATCCGAGGCGTCCTTTTTTTATGCGCTCTCCGAAGTTGAATCCCCTTTCTGTGGGTGGTGGACCCCCGCCAATGCACCCTAGCCTTGCTCCTGCTTGGCGCGGATCAGGATGCGGAACGCCTCGCGCATGCGGAGCAGCCGGACCTCGGTGGCGTGTCCGGGGGGCAGGGCGTCCAGTTGGTCCTCGACCCGGCTGAGCGATTGGCGCAGCCGGTGATGACTGACATTGCCCAGGATGGCGCGGACATTGGGCTCATTGAACACCATCCGCTCCAGTGCAATCGAGGCTTCTCCCAGGTAGGCCGCGCCGTCGGCGACCTGGTTCAAGGCCTCCTGGGCGGCCCACTTGGTCGTGTTGCTCAGGGTCGCATCGGAGACGCCCTCATCGCCGGTGGCATAGGCATAGGAGGTGAACAGGATCTGAGTAGCCATTTCGGCCGCCGCCGTGACCGGAACGCCCGCGATAGCCAGATCGATGACGAAGTTCACACTGCTGCGCGCGATTGCTTCCGACGCGGCCTCTCCCTTCTCGATACGGTCATAGGCTTCGGCGGTTGCGGCCGCGACGCTCAGGACGAGCAGCCCTTTGTCGAGCTTGCTCATGCCGGCGAAGGCATCGTCCAGGCGCTGGGCGACCTGTGTTGAGGAGCCGGAGACGAACTTGCGATAGGCCCCGGCGGCGTCGGTTGCCAGCGTGCGGCCGATGTTGCGCAGGGCGCTGCTGCTGCGCCACATGTTCTTGGCGTCCTGTGATGTATCGAGCAGGCGCTGCAGCATCTTCAACTGGTCACGCGTCTGACGCGTGCCGCTGCCCGACTTCTTGAGCGCGTCGATGTAGCGCTGGATCCGGCCCGGGCTGAGCATGCCCTTCTCCAGGGCCTCGCTGACGAGCGGGAGCATCTTGCGGATCTCGCGACGCCGCTTGTAGAAGTCGGCGTTCTTCATCGTGTTGATGTCGATCCCCTCCATGGCTTTGATGAACTCTTCGATCACGCCCGTTGCTTTGCGCATCTCGTTGGCGTCCTTGAAAGCGACGAGCCAGTCGGCGAAGTTCTTCGAACTCATGATGCCCTGGAGGCTGAGCAGTTGCTCGGCGAGCGACTGCTGCTGTGAGGGCGTCAATCCCGTATCGCGCAACGCGTTGAGCCAGGCCTCGCGGGGATCGCCGTGCACGGTGCCGTCGGGTTCGACGTAGATCTTGTCGTCATACCAGTCGCGGCGACGTTTCTTCTCGGCGTCAGACTCGCTGAGCCCGTCCAGTTTGTCGTGGTGCTCGTCTACCGTCGCTTTGTCGGGATCGATCGCACCGGCCGATCCGCCGCAGGGGGTTTGGTTCAGCGCATCCTGAAGGCGACCATCGATGTTGGCTTTCTGCTTCTCTAGATCCTCTTTGTGAATCTCCTTGTGCTTGGCCAGGATCTTCTCCCATCGTTGGATGTCCTTCTGTTTCTCAGCGATCCACTTGGCGCACGATTTCTTCCACGCGGCCAGGATTTCGTGTCCCCTCTTGGCGGCGTCGCTGTTACCACGGGCTTGCGCCGCGGCGATCTCTTGGCGGACCTGCCGACCCGTTCGCCGCATGCCGACCGCATACGCCTCGGCATCGTCACCGGCCGCCTGGAAGTCCGCCAGTTCCTTTTTCTTCTTGGCGATGGTCTTCTCGATATCGCCATTGGTCGGGCGAAAACCACATAGAGGATTGTAGTTGCTGTAGGTCTTGGCGTCCCAGGCGTTGGATGTCTTTCGGTACTTGTCTTTCGCTTCGCCGACGATTTTCTGGACGGCATTGCGATCCAGACGCATCCCGAGCGCCGGGACATACACGGTGAACGTTCCGGCTGCGATGCGGGCCCGGGCGTCGGCCAGTTCTTCCTGGCGTTGAGCGAGATAATCGTCCATCTCCTTGCCCGTCAGACGCAGGCCGATTGCCTTCATGAAATGGCTGTACTTGCGGGCCTTGGCCTTGGCCAGTTCCTCCTGCTTCTCCTTGGTGCTGGCGACGACGCCTTTCCAGGTGTCGCGGTAGCCGAGCTTGGTGAGGAATTGCGACACCTCGCCGGCGCCGTAGGCGGCCATGCGTTTGGCGCGCTGCTGGGTCTGATCGGAAACGTACTTCCTCCAGCCCTTGATGCTGTAACGCAGGCCCAGTTCTTTCTTAAACCAACTGGTCTTTCCCGCGGCCAGGTCGGCCGCGATCTTGGCGGCGGCTTCGGTGTGGGCCTTGGCGATATCCGGGTGGCCTATCGTACGCTCCCGAGCTGCCAGCTTGCGCTTCTCGGCGATCTGTTTCTGGGCATGTGCTCGAGCTTCGGCAATGGCTTCGTTGCCCCACTTGATGCGATCGCCGAACGCCTCGTTCTCCTTGGCCCGGGCGTCGTCGAAGATCTTACGGGCTTCCTGACGCAGGCGGATCTGTTCGTTGATCAGGGCGATCTTCTCGGCGTTCTGCTCCTCGTAATGCTCGGCGGCCTTCTCCGCGGCCGCCAGTCGATCCAGGAACGGCTTCAGCACGCGCCTGGTTGTTTCCTGGCAGCTCGTGGGAGGTTCTTCTGCCAGAGCAGGCAACGGTGTCAGAGCGATGAGGATGAGGGCGAGACAGGGTGACAACGGTACGCGAACCGATCGTGGATGCATCGACCACTCCTTCTGACTGAACGCAACGTTTCTATCGAAGAACGCCTGATCTTGCCGGCCGGAAGTCATCGTAGCATATTGGGCCTCGCGAAACAACGGGAGACGAATGGCGTGACTCCCGTTGCGTGACACCTCGGTGGGACTGTGGCGGCGTGGCTGGTGGTACAATGCCAAGAACCTTCCCCAAAAACGGATTTGCCAAGCGCTGGTGGGGCGACTAACATGGCGCTCGATGACTACTTGGATGATGTCGAGATGAAGGGGGACAGCTGACCATGACAGCAGAGAACGTTGGCATTGCGTTGGGCCTGACGATGATCGCCGGCCTGTCCACGGGGATCGGCAGCGCGATCGCCTACTTCATCAAGCGTCCCAAGATCGTCTATCTGGCATTCGCGCTGGGGCTCTCGGCGGGCGTGATGATCTACATCTCCTTCATGGAAATGCTTCCCGATGCGATGGAGACGATGGGTGAGGTTAGGGCCCTTCTCATCTTCTTCGCGGGTATCGGCATCATGGCGCTGGTCGATCTGGTTGTTCCCGAGCCCGAGAATCCACACAACTATGAGGATCTGGATGAGCCGACGGTCGCGCACGGCAGTCACAAGCTGATGCGCACGGGGCTGTTCACGGCGCTGGCGATCGGTGTGCACAACTTCCCCGAGGGGCTGGCGACGTTCGCAGCGGCGCTGAGCGATGTCAAACTGGGCGCCTTTATTGCCCTGGCCATTGCGATCCACAACATCCCGGAGGGGATCGCGGTCTCCGTGCCCATTTACTACGCCACGGGCAGCCGGAACAAGGCGTTCTTCTATTCGTTCCTTTCGGGTGTCTCCGAGCCGGCCGGCGCCCTGTTGGGCTATCTGCTACTCATGCCCTTCCTGACTCCGATGGTGCTGGCGGGAACACTGGCTTTCGTTGCCGGCGTGATGATCTATATCTCGCTTGATGAGTTGCTCCCCACCGCCCACCGGTATGGGCACGGGCATCTCGTCATTGGAGGGGTCGTGCTGGGGATGCTTATCATGGCGGCGAGTTTGCTGATGCTGTGAAAGTTCCATAGGCCCTATAGGACGAATAGGACCTATGGAACTGACAGAACTCTTAGGCCGATGCACCGCCTGTGGTTTTCAGGACCGATGAGGCGGTCTTGATGATGCCGGCGATGTCGGCCAGGTCGGACGGGATGATCATGGTGTTGTTGGTCTTGGCAAGTTTGCCGAACTCGTCAAGATACTGCTGGGCGATCCGCAGGTTCACTGCATCGGCGCCGCCTTTTTCGTTGATGGAGGCCGCGATCTTGCGAATTCCCTCGGCCGTTGCTTCGGCGACCCTTTGAATCTCCACGGCGCGGCCTTCGGCCTCGTTGATGCGCTTCTGCTTTTCACCCTCGGAGCGGGCGATCATTTCCTGGCGGTCGCCCTCGGCGCGGTTGATCTTCGCCTGGCGGTCACCCTCGGACTCGGCGATCGTCGCGCGCTTCTCACGCTCGGCCCGCATCTGTTTTTCCATCGCGTCCTTGATGCTCTGGGGCGGCAGGATGTTCTTGACCTCGTAACGCGTGACCTTGACGCCCCACGGATCGGAGGCTTTGTCGACGGCTTCGACGATGACGGTGTTGATCTTCTCACGCTCTTCGAAGGTCTTGTCGAGATCGAGCTTGCCCATGACGCTACGCATCGTGGTCTGGGCCAGTTGCGTCGCGGCGAAGCGATAGTTGTCGATGCCGTAGGACGCCTTCTTCGGATCGACGACCTGCATATAGAGAATGCCATCGACCTCGACCGCGATGTTGTCCTTGGTGATGCACTGTTGCGGGGGCACATCCACGGCCTGCTCCTTGAGCGTATGGCGATAGGAGACCCTGTCGACGAACGGCGCCAGGATATGGAACCCGGCATTCAGCGTCTTGTGATACTTGCCCAGTCGCTCAACGATATAGGCTCTCTTCTGCGGCACGATCCGAATGACCGTGACGAGAACAACGAAGCCGACAACAAGAAGTCCGATGAGTACAATGGTCAGTGGATTGACGGCTGCCAACATAGTGTATTCTCCTTTCCCTAGACGGTCTTGACTTTCAGTGTCAGGTTGTCCTTGGCGACGATCTCCACGACGGCTCCCTCCGCAATCTCCTCGTCCGCTTCGGCGCTCCAGTTGGTTCCATGCACCTCCACCTTGCCGGCCAGCTTGGGGCTGATGGCTACCCGGACGACGACGCGCTCGCCGATGAATTCCTGCAGGTCCTCGGTCAGGTCCTGTTTGGCCCGCACATGGCCTACGAACATTCCCTTGAGCCAGCTGCGCAAGAGAACCAGGGACAGCACCGAAGCGCCGATGAAGATCCCCAACTGCACGTTGAGCGATACGTCGGTCAACAGGCAGACGCCGGCGACGATCCAGGCGCCGATGCCGAAGAACAGGACGATCAGCCCGGGAATGGCGAACTCCGCCAGCAGCAACAGTACGCCGATCACGAACCATATCAGTTCGGGCTTGAGGAATTCTTTGAGCCAGTCCATTTCATGTCCTTTCAACAGGGCACGGGTGACGCGCTATCGCGCGTCGTTCACTCGACGATTACGGCCGTGCCGTAGACCAGGATTTCGGCCGCGCTGTCCATG
This sequence comes from Sedimentisphaerales bacterium, assembly GCA_028277585.1. Lineage (GTDB taxonomy): Bacteria > Planctomycetota > Phycisphaerae > Sedimentisphaerales > Anaerobacaceae > Anaerobaca. The sequence goes on along the minus strand of JANQFY010000087.1, from coordinate 8,525 downwards.
ACTTCCGAGGTCGAGAATCTGATTCCTATAATCGCGTTGGCGCCCAATTCCTGGGCATCCTCTACCATCCGGTCGATGGCCTGCTCGCGCGACTCGCCCATGAGTTTGGTGTAGTCGCTGATCTCCCCGCCCACCACGTTCTTGATCTTGGCCATCACGTCACGGCCGATGTGGCGGGCCCGAATGGTGTTGCCGCGCACCAGGCCGAGGTGTTTGACAATAGTCTTTCCGCAGATCGTATCCGTCGTCGCCATCAGCATGGGCCTATCTCCTTACATCTTTGTAGCGGTCCTTGCTCCAGAAGTAGATTCGCTCCCTTACGACGGAGACGAACAGGATCGCCAGACCGGCCAGAAGGGCCAGTAGACCGATCTTCAGCAAGGGCCGAACGCCAGGGTCGGTGATGACACTCTCGATAGCCGTGAACCCTCCATAGATCAGCAGGAGGATGCCGGCGATGGAGAACACCACCCATCCGATCCCTCGTTCGGCGCGGTTGTAGACACCTCCCCAATACTGCTCCCACATGCGATCTTCCGGCTCGACGAGTTCCACACCGTCGGTGATCTGTTTGAGCTTCTTGAACTCTTCCAACTCCTGCGTACACTTCGAGCAGGAGGCTAGGTGCGCTTCGAACGCTTGCTTCTGTTCGGCGTCCAGTTCGTTGTCGAGGTAGGCCATCATGGAGTCTTTATAATCTTGGCAGGTCATTACTTCTGACCTCCTTTCCGGGGCTCCAAAACGCTCGAATCGGCATCTGCGGAGCCACTCTCACGGTCCAGGATCTCTTTCAACCGTTTGCGGGCGTAGTACAGGCGGCTGGTCACCGTGCCGCGGTTACAGAACAGTACCTTCGCCATCTCGTCGTACGAAAGGTTGCGGAAGTGTCTCAAGACGATCACCTCCCGATGCTTCTCGTCTAGTTGGCTGATGGCCTTCCAGACGCGGTCCTTGGATTCGTTTCGCTCGGCCACCATCTCAGGGTCGAAGGAATCGCTTCCCGCGGCCGAACGCGGATACCGGGTCGAGTCGCCCGCTGCCGATTCGCCATCACTGGCCTCCAATTCATACGCACGTCGGACCTTTCGCTTACGCAGATGACTGAAGCACAGGTTTCTCAGAATCTGATAGAACCAGGGAAAGAACTTGTCCTTGTCATTCAGCCGGTCGAAGTTCTTGTAGGCCCGGAAGAACGCTTCCTGAGAAAGCTCCAACGCGTCTTCCCGGTTGCCCACCAATCCCAGCGCAATGAAATAGGCGTCCTTCATATGCCGGTTGACGATGACCTCGAACGCTTCGCGCGTGCTCCCGGAGGCGTCCCACGTCACTGTCGCATCTTGTTTACATAAACTGGCCAATTCCGATCACTCCCGAATCCCCCCGGGTCCCAGTCTGATCGCAACTATCGGCTTCTGCATATACAGACTCCCAGTGACGGTTTTCCTTCAAAGAAAGCACTCCTATTCTCACTATCTTCCCACCGACGAAGATCGCCCGGCGTGGGCCTAAACTCTTCCAAAGGCTATGGTTATATCCTATGGCGGTTTCATTGTCGAGGGGTGGCAATTCGGCCTGGGCTCCGTGTCCAATAATCCTGGTGTCGCGCCCGCAGCGCTACTCCGGCTGCACGGCGGTCAGGAAATCCGCGACTTTGCGGATATTCTCGGCCGTGGAGATCAGAAACAGCTCGTCACCTTCGCGGATCACCTGCTCACCCCGCGGGATGGACAGTTCGCTCTTCTCCTCGCCGTAGATGGCGATGAACACGCATTGCGAGGGGAAATTCTCGTCGCCGGCGATTTCCTTGACCGTTTTTCCGGCCGCCTGGCCTCCCTTGGGGACGATGACCATGAAGATGTTGGCGCGTCCGCCGCCGATGGTGGTGATGCGCCGGACCTTGGGGTCGTCGACCTCCATCATCATCTGATTGACCATCAGGTCCGTGACGCGGACGATCTTGTGCACGCCGGCGACCTTGTAGGCGTTCTCGTACTCCGGATCGCGCATCCGTACGATGATGCGGGGGACATTGAGGCTCTTGGCCAGGATGACGCTGGCGAGATTGTCCGCGTCGTCCGGTGTCGCGACGACCACGACATCGGCTTTCTCCACGCCAGCCTCTTTCAGAACGTCGATCTTCGTGGCTTTGCCGCAGATTGCCACAACGCCGGTCTCGGCGTACAGCTTGTTGCACACCTCCCGGCTCGTGTCGACGATGACCACGTCGTGCCGTTTCTCCAAGAGTCGCCGCACGAGTCGTCCGCCGACCATGCCGCCGCCTGCTACTACGATGTACATCGCATATCCTCCAAGACGCCCGAGGTCGGGCTCCGGGCTCTGTCACACTCAGCGCCAGGCGCGCGGCGAGAACAGCAGCAAGACGGGCAAGATCTCCAATCGGCCCGCCAGCATGCCCAGAATGTACGTTATTTTGACCACCGGGTGTATCGCAATCATATCCGGTATGGAAATATAGCAGGGACCGATGTTCCCCAGCGCAGAGAACATCCCCGAGAACGACGCCATGGCGCTCTGGTTCGAGAACAGCGAGGTGATTGTTCCGCCGATGATCAGCAGGGCGATCCAGGAGAAGAACAGGGCGGCGACGCGATGGATCTCCGCGTCGGGGACGATACGCTTGTCGATGATCAATCCCGTCGAGGCGCGGGGCGAGACCTTTGCCTTGAACAGCTCGCGCAGCATCAGGCGGTTGAGGATCGCGACGCGCAGGACTTTGAATCCGCCGGCGGTGGACCCGACGCAGCCGCCAATGACCATCATGACGAGGAAGAGTTGTCTCGATGCGGCGCCGAAGAAGCTCGAGCTGATGTCCTGCGTCTTGAAGCCGGTTCCGCTGAGCATCGCCATCACCTGGAACAGACAGTGGCGGAACGCCGATTCAATTCGCATCCCATCCGGCAACGCCCGCTGCGCCAGTATCGAACTGAGCAGGCCGGACGTGCGGAGATGGTCCAGAAAGACCACAATGGTGAACGCGCCGATCAGGCGCCACCAGTAACGGATCTCGATGTTGTCCCACAGGGCCCGGATGTCCCCGGTGAGCACGCGGTAATGGACGAGGAAGTTGATGCCGCCCAGCATCATGAAGAAGGCCAGCGCGTATTCGATCAGGCGGTAGTTGGCGTGCCCGCTCTGACGATAGAATTCGATGCTGGCGTCGTGCGGGGAGAATCCGCCGGTCGAGACAGCGGTGAACGCGTGGCAGAAAGAGTCGAAGATTGGCATTTTCAGGAGTGCTAGAATCGCGATGGCGCCCAGGGTGAACCCGCCATAGATGAGCCAGAGAATCTTCAGTGTGTTAAACAGACCCGGTGCGGGCCGCGTGGCCGAGATTTTGTGGCTCTCGGCGCCAAAGATGTGGTGCGCGCTGCTGGCCCGGAACGTGACGATGAGGAAGAACGAAAGAATGCCCAGCCCGCCAAACCACTGGGTCAGGGCGCGCCAGAAGAGAAGGCTGTGCGGCATGGTGTCCAGGCCCGTGAAGAGGGTAATTCCGGTTGTCGTGAAACCGCTCATGGCTTCGAAATAGGCGTCGAGGTAATTCGCCCCGGTCCCAACGACAAACGGGATTGCGCCGACCGCCGAGCAGGCCAGCCAGCCGACGGCGCACATCAATAGAGAACTGACCGTGTCGAGCCGGTTTGATCGGCACAGGTTTCGCAGAATCAGTCCGAACGTGAGCGAAACAGCGGCCGGAAGAAGGAAAGCGAGGGTCATGATCCGCCCGTCGCCGCGCTCATGCCAGTAGAGAACGACCACGACGAGAGGCAGAAGAAGCACGAGCCCCAGGATCTCGAGGAGATGGCCCGTATGGTGTAGGATGCTGCTCAAGCGGTCGAATCGTCTTCTCATTCCGTTGCGATACTCTCGGCCGGGCTGGCTGAATCCTTCGCCTACCGTACCAGGTGGCGACCCTGTTCTATCCTTATCCGCGGCGGGCGATTATACCAGTCTGGCGTGGATGTGTCATCCACTAGCCTTCACCTCAGCGCTGCGGCTTCATCAGAAATGATGACGCCGAATACGTAGTCTCCACAATTGACGTTGCTGCCGGAAATCGACACAGTTCAGCATATGCTTCTGGGGAAGGGTGCGCTGGATCGGGCAATTGACGTAGCGAGTTGTGTGCGGGCGTCGGTGGATTGCTGGCTCCGAGGTGAGTGATGTCTATTCGTATGGAGGTCGACAGGTTCAATCCATGAGGGTGCTCCGATGGGGCTTTCAGGGAAGGAGGTCACGTGTTCCATCGCCAGGGAAGCAAGAGCGTTTCGTGACACACCATTCGAGGAAGGTGGGGGGCAAGGAGAATTGCTATGTGCAAGAAATTGTCTGTGCGAGCACCCCGCGTCATGTGGCTGGTGGCATTGGCCGTCGTCTGGACGATGACCGGGTACGGCGGCATGGCCTTCGGGCAGGTCGCCGGGGTGGACGATCCGTCCGACATGGACGATTCGAGCGGCGACATCAAGCGCATTGAGGCATGGGTGGACGGAGGCAACCTGCATCTGACGATGACGGTGTACGGTGTCGCTGCGCCTTCGATAGAAGAGACGCCGGCACGCATGACCAATCGATACTACTACCATTGGCTCCTCGATACGGACAACGATCCGGCCACGGGCTTCAGCAACTCCGAATACGAGGGCAACGCCACGAATCTGCAAACCCCCATTGGCGCTGACCTAGTCGTGATGCTCGGCTGGCGCGACGGCAACCCCAACGGCGTGGAAGTCTATGATCCCTTGACCGAAGAGATTCTGTTTGAGGATTTCGAATACACGAATGAGGGTGACACGATTCACGCGGTCCTGCCTTTGGCGGATCTGGGATTGACTCCGGACGACACCATCGCGGTCTCCGCGTTCCAGGAAGGCGCGTCCAGCGATTGGCAGGTCGATTGGGTCGAGTCGGCTGTACTGTCACTGGAAGTGGTCGAACCGATCAATCCCGGTACGGCAGGGCTTGCAGCCTACTATCCCCTGGACGCCGATGCCACCGATGCCTCCGGCAATGGGCTCGATGGGACCATCATGGGCGATCCAGAGTTGACCGCCGGCATCATGGGCGGCGCCATGGAGTTTGATGGCGACGACGACTACATCGATTGCGGCGTTGACGCCAGCCTGGACATCCCGGGTCCGATCGCCCTGGCTCTTTGGATAAGGCCTGGCGCCGATGATCCGGAAGGGACCGGCCTGGAGACGGCGCCGATGGCCAAGGCGATGAACGGGATCAATCCCCCGTGGAGTTGGCAGGTTCGCTACGGCTGGGGTGGCCCCGCGCCCTACATGGCGTTCACGTTCAATACCTCGCCCCGGGCCTGGGTCTTCGTCGGTCAGAATCTCGAGCGTGACGAGTGGGCCCATATCGCGTGTTCGCATGATGGCGAGACGCTACTGTGCTATCTCAATGGCGAGGAGACCGATTCGACCCCCATGGGCGCCATTACCGGCAGTCCTACCCCTGTCCTCATCGGGCAGGACGGGTGGGGCAGCAATTGGCTCGGTGCGATCGACGAGGTCATGATCTACAACCGGTCCCTGTCGGCCGGCGAGGTGCAGTGGCTGGCCGGCTTGCGGCCGATCCCGGTTGATCCGGGCAGTGAAGGGCTCGTCGCTTACTATCCGCTGGATGCCGACGCCACCGACGCTTCGGGCAATGGCCTCGACGGGACCATCATGGGCGACCCGGAACCGATCGAAGGCATCATGGGCGGCGCTATGCAGTTCGATGGCGACGGCGACTATATCGATTGCGGCAACGACGCCAGCCTGGACATCGCCAGTCAGATCTCCCTGTCCCTCTGGATAAGGCCTGATGCCGATGATCCGGAAGGTACCGGCCTGGAGACGGCGCCGATGTGCAAGGCCCTTAGTTCAGCGAGCCCCAGTTGGAGTTGGCAGGTTCGCTACGGCTGGAACAGCCCGCAGCCCTACATGGCGTTCACGTTCAACACCTCGCCTCGGGCCTGGGCCTATGTCGGTCAGAACCTCGAGCAAGGGGAGTGGGCCCACATCGCCTGCGCGCACGACGGCGCGACGCTGACAGCCTATCTCAACGGCGTGGCAACCGAATCCACACCGATGGGCGCGATTACCAGTAGCCCCGCCCCGGTCCTCATCGGACAGGACGGCTGGGGCAGCGATTGGATCGGCGGCATCGACGAGGTCATGATCTTTGACCGGGCCCTGTCCGGTGGCGAGATCATGTACCTGGCCGGGTACCTGCCCGATGTCACCGCGCCGGGCGACGCCATTCAGGGCGTTCCGAATGATGGCGAAACGACCGGTGGAGGCGATAACGGATGGCCTGGCGCCGAGACGCCCGATCTGGCGATCGACGACGACGTCAACACCAAGTTCCTGCACTTCAAAGGCGAGGTGGAGCCCACGAGTATCCAGGTGACGCCCTCCATTGGTGCGACTATCGTGACGGGCCTGACGTTCACCACGGCCAACGACGCCGTAGAACGCGATCCGGTCACCTTCGAGCTGTCCGGCTCGAACGATGGTATTGACGGGCCGTACACGCTGATCGCCAGTGGTGAAATCTCCGATTTCGCCGCCGAAGAAGCGTGGCCGCGCTTCACGAAAAACGAGACGGCCATTCTGTTCAACAACGATGTGGCCTACACCAGCTACCAGCTCCTCTTCACATCCGTGCGGGATGCTGCTAGTGCAAACAGCATGCAGATCGCCGAGGTGGAACTGGCGGGGGCCCCCGCTCAATAGGCTGAGCGGATCGCTGGAGTCGTGCTGTCTCGGCAACCTTTGGACAGCAACCATTCCAGTACGTGGTTAGTGTCGTGATACGCAAGCGGGGCTTGTGTCCGTGTGATGCGAGCCCCGCTTCTTCTTTGCGCCGGTTCTCAGCGAGTTCGCATCTTGCCAGGGAGGCGCCTTCGTGGGATAATGTCTGCGTCTTGGGGGCTTGGTGTTGAGTCTCTTGTGCATCGGTCTTTCTGTTCGAAAGGGTGACTGTGAAACGTGTTGCAACTGTCGTACTGGCTGTGCTGTTCAGCTCCGTTCTATCCGCTGCCGTGCCGTTGCGGGATTACCCTATTCAACCGGTGCCGTTTACCGAGGTGACGATTGGCGACGCGTTCTGGCAGCCGCGCCTGGATACGAATCGCGATGTCACCGTCTGGTACGACTTCAAGAAGTGCGAGGAGACCGGGCGAATCGACAACTTCGCCAAGGCCGGCGGGTTGATGGCCGGGACTTTCCGCGGTTGTCCGTTCGACGACTCAGACGTGTTCAAGGTGATCGAGGGCGCCGCCTACATCCTCGCGATGGGCCCCAATCCCAAGCTCGACGCCTATCTGGACGACCTGATCGCCAAGATCGCGGCCGCCCAGGAGGACGATGGTTATCTCTACACGGCTCGCACCCTCAAGAGCGGCCATGCCCGGGCGGGTAAGGACCGCTGGCTCAACGAGCGCGGCGCCCAGACCGAGGGCCAGGACAGTCACGAATTGTACAACGTGGGGCACATGTACGAAGCGGCGGTCGCCCACTTCCAGGCGACCGGCAAGCGGACCCTGCTCGACGTGGCGATCAAGAACGCCAATCTGATCGCCGAGAACTGGCGGCCCGGCAAGCTGGATATCGCCACGGGGCATCAGGAGATCGAGATCGGCCTGATCAAGCTCTATCGCGCCACTGGTGACGTCAAATACCTGAACTTATCCAAGTACCTGCTGGACTGTCGGGGACGCGGCAAGTACGTCAAGCCCGGCGGGCACCTGGGACCGACGTACTACTCCGATCACAAGCCGGTGACCGAACAGACGGAAGCAGTCGGTCATTCCGTTCGCTCGACTTACATGTATTCGGCCATGGCGGATATCGCAGCGATCCTCGACGACGCAGCCTATCGCCGGGCGGTCGACGCTCTCTGGCGCAGCGTCAGTTTCGCCAAGCTCTACATCACCGGCGGCATCGGGGCCGAACGTGGGATCGAAGGTTTCGGCACCGACTATGAGTTGCCGAACAACGCCTACAACGAGACGTGTGCCGCGATTGGCAACGCCCTGTGGAATCAGCGCATGTTCCTGTTGCACGGCGACGCCAAGTACGTCGATGTACTCGAGCGCATTCTCTATAACGGTTTCCTGGCGAGCGTCTCGTTCAGTGGCGACCGGTTCTTCTATCCCAATCCGCTGGTCTGCGACGGCGCAGAGAAGTTTAATCATGGCGCTGCCACGCGACAGCCCTGGTTCGGCTGCTCGTGCTGTCCTGTCAACATCGTTCGCTTCTTGCCCTCAATCCCCGGGATGGTGTACGCCACCGCCTCGGACACGATCTATGCGAACCTCTACGTGGGTGGTCGGGCCGAGGTGTCGCTGGGCGGCCAAACGGTGACGCTCGTCCAGAAGACGGACTATCCCTGGACCGGGCGGGTGGCGATCGAGGTTCGGCCCCAGCAGCAAGCGACTTTCTCTCTGTCGCTGCGCATCCCGGGCTGGGCCCGCAACGAACCGGTTCCGGGCGATCTGTATCGCT